>JAFSYV010000191.1 GCA_017443585.1 Lentisphaeria bacterium
CGGCGTCAATGCGAACACCAGAATATTCCAGAGGACGTGTGCGGAATATGCCCATTTCATCATTTTGACGACATAGTACCGGATCTGGTTTTCATCGCCGGCGCCGACTGCCTGACCGATGACCGTGACGACCGCCAGACTGAACACCCCGCCGCAGATCGTGCCGAGCATATCGACCGTATTGGCAACGGCATTGGCGGCAATTTCCCGTGTGCCGTAAGTGGCGATCAACCCCAGAACAAGGACCCTGCCGAACTGAAACACCCCGGTCTCGATCCCGCCCGGGATCCCGATGTACAGGATCTTTTTCACCAGCTGCCACGAAAGGCGGAAGCCTTTCCAAAAATCGATATGGACGATCAGGGCGGGGTTGGCAATCATGAAAAGGATGATCAGCATCGAGGAGAAACGGGCAGCCAGGGTGGCATAAGCCGCCCCGGCGACCCCCATGCGGAAATAATAAATGAACAGTGCGTTTCCGACGATGTTGATGATATTGCCGACCAGAGAAATATACATGGTGGTCTTCGTCCGGTTCATGGAACGGAACAGCGCTGTACAGCCGCCGTAGACCGCGATAAAAGGGACGCCGGCAAGAGTGATCCGGAAATAGCTCATCACGCCCGCATGAACATCCGCCGGCAGTTTGCCGTACAGAATGCGGACAACATCCGGCAGCAGCAATTCGACAATGGCAAAAACGGCAGTTCCGGCAAGCAGGGCGATCGCCAGAAGCTGCTTCGCACTTTCCCTCGCACGGGTCAGATTGGCTCCGCCGAGATATTGCGACACGACCACCGCGCCTCCGGTCGCCAGCGCGAACAAAACGCTGTTCACACAACGGTTGAAACTGTCGACCAGAGAGACCGCCGAGATGCTTGCCTCCCCCAATCCGGCGACCATCAGGGTGTCGGCAGTTCCTACCAGAATAAACAGGAGCTGTTCGACAAAAAGAGGCAGGACAAGCCGGAAAATATCGCGGTTGGTGAAGAGCGTATACTGCTTGTCATCCGCGAAAGAAAGCAAATTCTTCATGAAAAAGGTCCTTCATGCCGCCGGAAGGCCGCGCGCCGGGCGTCCGAGGGCGGCTTTGCAGGCCGGAATGGAATGTTCCGGAGCGGAAAAACGGTCTCCGGCCCGGTCTCCGCTTCACCCGCGGGCACACCGGGCCGGAATTCGTTCCGGTCCGGCTTTTTATTTGGCCGTGTAGCCGCCGTCGACGGGGATGACGGTCCCCGTCACGTAAAGGGAGGCGTCCGATGCCAGAAAGACCAGGATCCCCTTCAGGTCCTCGTCGTTGGCCATCCGCCCCAGCATGGTGTTGGCGCTGTACTGCCTGACGAAGGGTTCCGGCTGGTTGTTGAAGTAGCCCCCCGGCGCGATGCAGTTGACCCGGATGTTCCAGTGCCCCAGGACGCTGGCCGCGAAACGGGTGAAGTTGCTCATGCCTCCCTTCTCGTAGAAGTAGATGGGGGAGCTTTTCTCGAAACTGAACATCTCCGTTCCCGTGTAGTTGACGGGATTCGGCCCGAGGAGCCCCATGTAGGAGCCGATGTTGATGATGGACCCGGAGCGCTGTTTCTTCATGATCTCCCCCACGCGCTTCGTCAGCACGAGAAGCGCGGAAGCGTTGGTGTGCAACGACTTGTCGAAGTAGTCCATGGAGTCCGCCCAATCGCCGCAGGCGCAGCGGCTGACGGCGTTGTTGACCAGCACGTCGATCCGGCCCGTGGCGGCGAAGACCTTTTCGACCGCCTGCGCGATGCTTTCATCGGAGTCCAGGTCGAGGGCCAGCGCCGTGGCGCCGCAGCGCTTTGCCTCAACTTCGAGCTTTTCCAGATTCCGCGAGGCGATGAAGACCTTTGCCCCCGCTTCGCAGAAAGCCTCGGTCATTTGCCTGCCGTACAATCCGGCGCCGCCCGTGAGGAGGACGGTTTTTCCTTCCAGCGAAAAAGATTTCAGGACATTCATATCAGTATCTCCCTGCCGTTCTGTTCACGGCTTTCTATTCCTCCGATGACGAGTTTCATCAGTTCCACGGTTTCCTGCCACGGAAAGGGCCGCTCCCCCGTCTTCAGGAAACGGATGAAGGAGACCAGCTGGTCGCGGAAGGAGTTGTAGCTGTCCTTGGCGTAGAGGACCGCATTCTGCGAGTTGCCGCTGATGATGAGAGGAATGGGCCCCGCCAGATCGTAGATGCCCGTCAGCACCAGATCCACGCCCGACTTGTGCTTGATATGGACGATGTTCCGTTCCTTCGTCCCGGTGTTCCGGATGCTGTAAAATCCGGGGCCGACGATGGGGTAGACCGCCTCGAGGGAATGGATCCCGTAGGTTTCCCACTTCTTGGGCATGCCGTACTGGATGAGCCGGAGCTGCCCCAGCTCCCGGACCGCGCCGCCGTAGTAGGGCTTGAACTCCTTGCAGAAGCGCATGGAGCTGGAGGACATCAGGGGATAGCCCGACTCCAGCAATTTCGTGAAGAAGTCCAGATCTTCCCGGTTGTCGCAGAGGGGCTTGTCGATGAAGAGGGGGATCCCGGCGTCGATGAAGGGTTTCGCTCTCCGGACGTGCTCGCTCCCGATATCGGTGGCGATGATGACGGCATCGACTTTCCCGATCATCTCCTCGGGACGGTCGAGGACGTGGGGGATCAGCGAGAGCGCCGCCACGTGTTCCGCGTCGGCGCGGCGGTCACAGCAGATGTATTCGACTTTCGCCCCGTCGATGCCCATGGAGTCGTAGTCCTCACGGGCGAGGTAGACCGGGATCACGGGAAAGGGGCACTCCTTCGGCATCCGTTCCCGGTCGAATTTGTTGAACATGGCGCTCCAGCTGTAGGGGTGCCCGTTGCCCTCGGTCATTCCCAGAATGCCGAGCCGGATCTTTTGCGGATCTCTGACCAAAGCCATAAAACAATTCCTCTTTTCACCAAAAAACGGCTTCCGGAAACATAATATACCGTCTGCGGA
>JAFSYV010000192.1 GCA_017443585.1 Lentisphaeria bacterium
CTCGGAGAGGGCAATGTCCGGGGAAACGGCCCGGAAAACAGCAAAACTTCCGGCAGGCTCTCCGGCGCCGACGTGCGCGATGCCATTCTCCGCCGCGCCGGGACATCGGGTCCCGTGCTCCTGTTCCTCGACAACGTCGAGGAGTGCGGAGAGATCTTCGAGGGAGGCGCGGCCCGGTTCTTCCCGGCGGGTTTTTCCGAAAGAGTGAAAGTCCATGTGGTCGCGACCGCACGGGTCTTCGATGCCGATCCCGAGGAGGGGAGCTGCGTGGAGCTTCCCCTCGGCGACCTCGCCCCGGAGGCCGCATTGGAACTCCTCCTGACGGAGCACCCGGCCGACACGGAAGAGGAGAAAAAGGCTGCGGAGGAGGTCGCGCGGCTTCTCGGTTGCCGCGCGCTGTTCCTCCGCCGCGTACCGGCGATCATCGACACGAAGAATTTCCGGAAAGCGAAGATGGTCTGCCGCAGCTACACCTCCCTTGTCAAGGCCCTCGAGAAGGATACTTTGACGGCTATTTCCCGCACGGGCAAGGTCGATGAGCTCCATCTTCCGGGAAAACTGTGGGAGTTGACCAGGGAGTCGCTTTCGGAGTGTCTTCTCGGCGACGCCGCGCTCCGGCTCATCCGTCTGGCGGCGCACTTTCCGGCGGAAGGGTTCCCGAAATCCGTTCTCCGGCGCCTGTGGGACGCGGAAGCATTCCCGAAATTCGCCGGGGAGGAGATGACTTCGGATGAGGCGTTCGGGTTCGTGCTGGAGATGTGCCGGGTCTACAACATCTTCCAGAGCGCGGATCCCGTCCGGATCCACCGCCTCGACCGCGAGGCGATCCTCCGGGAACTGGGCGATGCGGAGCCGGAATTCGTCGATGCCGTCGGTCGTGCTCTCGCCGGCTTTCCCGGCGCGTCCCCCGCCCTGTGGCTCCCCCTGGCGATCCAGATGCCCGACATCCTCCCGTGGATCCCCGACACCGTCATCGACGGGCAAATAACGGACGAAGAAAACCGGATCGTCGGTTTCCGGGCCGCTCTCCTGACGGTAAACCCGGCGTACGCGGAAAAGTGCGCCTGGGAAAAATTGAACGGTTGGGATTGGGCGTTCCTGCTCCGGAAAAAACCCCGATTCGCCGACAGATGCCCGTGGGAGAAGCTGAACAGCGGAAACTGGGCAGACCTGCTCGGGGCTCAGCCGCAATTCGCCGACAGATGTCCCTGGGGCAGCTTCGACGGGTTGGACTGGGCGCTCCTGCTCAAGCGGCAGCCCGGATTCGCCGCCGCCTGCCCGTGGGAGAAACTGGAAGGATCCGATTGGGCGTTCCTGCTCCGGCTCCAGCCGCAGTTCGCCGACAGATGTCCGTGGGAGAAGCTGCACGGCTCCGATTGGGCGCTCCTGCTTCGACTCCAGCCGCAATTCGCCGACAGATGCCCATGGGAAAAACTGAACGGCCAAGACTGGGCAAACCTGCTCGGCGCTCAGCCGCGGTTCGCCGCCATTTGCCCGTGGGACAAACTGGATGGCCGGGATTGGGTGGAATTGCTCCGGGAACTGCCGCGGCTCATCGACAGATGTCCGAAAGAGAAGCTCGCAGGCAGAGACTGGGGATATCTGGTCGCGGCGCAGCCGCGGTTCGCGGATATTTGCCCATGGGAGAAGCTCGACGGACTTGGCTGGGTAAACCTGCTCGCGGAGAAACCGCAGTTCGCGGACCGCTGCCCTGGGAGAAGCTGACGGGGTTCGATTGGCAGGAGCTGCTCGTAAAACAGCCGCAGTTCGCCGACAGATGCCCCTGGGACAAACTGGATGGCTCCGACTGGGCAAATCTGCTTTGCAGGGCTCCGGAATTCGCGGACCGCTGCCCATGGGAGAAACTCGGCTGCTATGATTGGCAGGATCTGCTCATTCGTCAGCCGCAGTTCGCCGACATTTGCCCGTGGGAGAAGCTCGACGAGCTGGAAGACCGGGATTGGGATTACCTGATCGGCGAACAGCCCCGGTTTGCCGACAGACGCCCGCACAAGAAGTAAAAACGACGAACCGCTCCGGTTTTTTTCCGAAACGATGCAAAGGGTGATCTGCTTATGAAAAACTCCGGCGGCAGCGCCGTATTTCCGCGGAAAAACGGACGGAAAGTCACCTTGCGGAGCATGGCCGCCGAACTCGGCGTCTCTCAGGTGACGGTGATGCGGGCGCTCTCAGGCCATCCGAACGTCCGCCCGGAAGTGCGGGAAAAAATCGTCGGGCTCGCCTCGAAACTCGGCTACCGCCTGCCCGGCCGGAAAACCGGCAACGTCGCCATCGTCGTCAAGGCGGATTTCCCCGGCTATCTCGCCTTGCTGCTCGAGAAACTCTGCATGGAGCTTTCCCTTCAGGGACTTCACGCCGTGATCCTGCCGGAACCGGACATCGACTGTCTCGGCGATGTGATGTTCGACGGCATCATTTCCACCACCTGGGCGCCGGGATTCGAAAGAAAATACCCGAAAAACCACGCCCTGCCCCTCGTTTCCCTCAACACCATGGACAACCGCATGGATAACGTCTACATGGTCTCCTCGGACGAGTCGGGCGGGATCACGCTGGGGCTCCAGTATCTTTACGATGCCGGCTGCCGCAGGATCTTCTTCCCCCGTCCCGAAGCGATCGCCGGGAATCTGTGTTCCGTGGAACGGGAAGCCGCCTACCGGAAGTTCTGCCTCGAACGCGGGCTCGACGGCGAAGGACTCGTCGTCCCGATCTCCGGGGATCCGGAACTCCTTTCCCGCGTCATCGGGAACGTCCTCGATTCGGGGATCGACGGCATCTTCGTCCCCTCGGAAAAGTTCGCCTTGCCGGTGCTGAAGACGCTCCGGCAGCTGGGGGTGAAGATCCCGGAACAAATCTCCATGATGGCCCTGGAGTGCGACCTCGCCAGCGGTTTTCTCTTTCCCGCGCTGACCACCATCCGGCAGGACTACGAGGGGCTCGCCCGCGAAAGCGTCGCCATGCTGAAAAAGCTCATGGACGGACGGCCCGTCACCGCCAGCGTCCGGCTCCCCTATCAGCTCATCGAACGGGACAGCGTACGCAAAGCCCGGTGATTTTGTTACAAAAGTTACAACAATATTCCCTCCTGCCCCGATTGCTTTTCCCGCGGGCGCGATGTATATTACATCAGAAATGCGGATCCGGAAACGAAAGGGAAAGGAGTGCAAGATGAACGGAGCGAAAGAGAAGAACTTCACGCTTATCGAACTGCTCGTAGTGATTGCGATCATAGCCATTCTGGCCTCCATGCTGCTGCCCGCGCTGCAGCAGGCGCGGGAACGGGCCAGGGGCACCGGCTGCCTCAACAACTGCCGCCAGATCTACACCACGTGGATCCAGTACACCATGGACAACAACGATTACGTCCTGGGCCGGACCATGAACGGCACCAATGTCTACGGCGACTACTTCCACGAACATTTCGCGCGCTATCAGGGATGCCCGAGTGTCAACCACGCGAGGACGCTTTATCTCACGCGCTTCTTCCACTGCCCCTCGGACAACACGAAGAGCACCGCCCCCCAGTTCTACCGGGAAGGCGCGGTCTCCAACAATCAGAGCCTCTGCTACGCCTCCATCACGCCGAACTACTTTTTCGGGCAGACGGGGAGCCGCGGCGAGCGCATCTACAAGCTGACCGACGTGACCCGCAACCGGAACAAGACCATGCTCTTCGCGGACACGTGGAGACGGTCCGATCCGAAGGCCTGGTATCCCTATTATTTCGAGAACATCAACCAGCTTTCCATCGGCGCCTACCGGGCCCATACGGGCGGCGCGAACATCACCAATCTGGACGGCGCGGCGGCCATGAAAAACGTGGTCACGGTGGTCAAATCGACGCACAAGGTCGATGTATGGAACGGCGACCGCGCATTGCTCGAAATGTCCCGCTCATTGTAAAAGTTCACCGTATAAGGAGCCGATCGAAATGAGAAAAACGCTTTTTCTGACCTTCCTCGTCTGTGCGGCACTCCTTTCCGGGCAGGAAAACAGCCTGCTTTCGGACGCACCGGAAAATCTGGTCGGCAACGGGGAACTCGCCGCCGATCAGTCCCCCTTCCCCGCCTACTGGAGCAACGACGGGACCTTCGAATTCATCCGCGGAGCGGGGCCCGGCGGCATGAACGCGGTGAAGACCGACGCTTCCAGGGTGAAGACCGCCACGCTGCGGCAGGATTTTTCCATGAAGCTCGTCCCCGGCGGGCTCTACCGGGTCAGCATGCGCGTCAAGACCCATCAGCTCAAGGCCGGACGGTTTTCCTTCTCGCTCTACAGCGACTACTGGCGGCGCGAGGCGGGGGTCTTCAAATTTCCTGAAGATACCGGCGGCAAGTGGGTCCTTCTGGAAAACCGGGTCTACGCGGCCAAGGCCGACAAGGGGCACGGCTGCGCCGTGGCCATGACCCGCGGCCAATCCGGCTGGGCCATGGCGGCCGATCTGCGCATCGAACCGGTGTCGGGAAAGGCGCGGCAGGGGTCGGTCTCGCTGATCCGCGGCTTGGAAAAGCCCCGCTTCGTTCCGGTGAACGCCCTCTTCGAGATCCTGCCCGAAAAGGCGGAGATCCGGGGCATCTGGTTCGGCAAACGACCGGCAGGCGCCGCCGAGTACCGGATCGACCAGGGGACATTCCAAAAGACCGAAATCGGAAAGAAAGGCGAAGTGACATTGCCTCTCGCAGGCGTTCCCGTCGGAGCTCATACACTGGAATTCAGATACGGCGATTTCCGGAAAAGCTGGGAATTCGAGATCCTTCCTCCGCTGCCGGAGGTCCCGGAAAAGCGGCTGAACAATCTGGTGAGCGTCCTGCCCGCGGTGGAACTGCGGGATGGAAAGGCAGGGAAATTCATCCTCCCCCGCCGGAGCTGGGTCTATTTCACGCTGCCTGAACCGGGGGCGTCGCTGGAGATTTCCGGCGCAAAAAATCCCATCGCCGGGAAAGGCGCGGCGCTCCTCGCACGGGGCGCACACACGCTGCTCCTGAAAGGCGCTTCCGGGAAAGTCGGGATCCGGCTGATCCCCGAGATCTTCACCTATCAGCTCTGCACCGGCCCCTATCTCCGGGGTGCCCGCCAGAACGGCGACCGCGTAGTGCTGAAGTACCTGCTGCCTTACATCACCAGCTACAGCCAGGTGGGGAAAGGAGCCCTCTCCCCCGAAGGGTGGAAGAAGGTCGCGGCGGGGAACTATCTGCGGCAGGGCGGCGTCGGCGTGGCAAGCGGCATCACGGCGGAAAAACTGGTCAAGTCGGTGAACGCTTCGCCAGGACTGAACGCTCCCGGATTCGACGGCATCGCCTTCGACGAATTCCCCTCCGGCGACCACGTGCTGATGGCCTGTTACAACGAGGCGCATCCCAAGCTGATCCTGCCCCCCGGACGCCGCTTCTACTACTGCATGTTCGGCAAGCCCTCCGCCGGGGGGATCATCACGGAATTCCTTTCCAACGCGGTCAATTCCGGCAGGGGGACGGGGATGATCAAGTACGAAGCCTACTGCCAGCCGGTGGCAACCGAGGAGCAGGCCAGGGAGTACATCCGCAATCTGATCGTGGAAACGGCCAAGGCCTTCGAACGGAGCTTTCCGGGGATCATGCCCCATCTCTGTCTCTATTTCATCAACTGCAACACCCCCGCCACGCTGACTTCCGCCTATCTGCCCGACGTGGATATGAAGTATTATCTCGACATGCAGTTCAATCTGCTGGCCAACGATCCCGCGCTGAAGGGCGTGGGCATGACGGGGAACTGGGGCAGCAACTACGCCGACAACGAGATGGTCCGCTGGACGGGGCGGCTCTTCCGCCACTACTGCATCGAAGGCCGCCGGGAGCCGCTGGCGCCCAGGTACGGCTTCACCTACAAACTCCCCTTCGTGACCAATCCCGATTTCGACGAAGGATTGAAGGGGTGGCAGGTCGAAGGAAACATCACGCCGGGACACACCAAAGGGTATGCCGTCTACCAGAAGCGCTGGGCCTGCACCGCCGGGATCGGCGACAATTACGCCGTGCTGGTCCGGGGCGAAAAGCCCAACCGCCTTTCCCAGAAGCTCAAGGGAGTCAAGGCGGGCCGGTATTACAAACTCCAGTACATAACCGCCGATGCCGAAGACGTCACCATGGGCAAGGGGGGCCGTCCCTATGAACTTTCCGTCGACGTGCAGATCGAAGGGGCGAAGTTCATTCCCGAAGAGACGCTCTGCTACAAGGCGACCCGGAAGCCCCGGAAGATCGACAAGAACATGTTCAAGGTCAATCTGGACCAGCGGATCTTCGAAGCGGGGAAGGACGATCCCGTCATCACCTTCAGCGACGAAAAGGTGAAGCCCGGCCGCAAGACCGCCTTGAATTACATTTCCCTCACGCCTTACTTCCGCGAGGAGTGAAGGCAATTTGCGATGAAAGAGTTTCACTCACTGCTGAAAAGACAGTTCGACGCCGGGCTCATCCGGGGGTGTCTCGTCCTCGTCGGAACTCCGGAAAAGGAGCTCTTCTTCCACGCCGAAGGCCGGGCGGACCTCAAAAAGGGAAAGCCCCTTTCGCGCGACGCCCTTTTCGATATGGCCAGCGTCACCAAGGCCGTGGGGATCGGAACGCTGCTCGCGATGCTCCATCAGGAAGGGAAACTGGACTATCAGGCCCCCTTCACCGAATACCTGCCCTCTTTCCGCACTCCCCTCGAAAACGTTCCTTCAGTCCTGCAGCTGGCGACCCACTGTTCCGGGATCTCGCCCGACCGGAGCTACGACCGGGCGGTCACGGGCGGCAGCGCCCGGCTGCTGGATGCGATGAACGATCTGCGTTTTTCCGATCCTCCGGGGAACTGTTACCGCTACTTCTGCGCCAACTACATCCTGCTGGGGATGATCGTGGAAAATCTCGCCGGGATGCCGCTGGAAGTGCTGTCGCAAAAGAGGATCTTCGGCCCGCTGGGGATGAGTTCGAGTTCGTGGGGCATCCCCCTTCCGGCGTGCCGGGAAAAGCTGGTCCATGCGGGCCTCGTCGGGACCCACGGCGAAGCGCCGGAAAGCGCGGTCCCGCCCGAAATATGGCAGCTGCATCAGGCCGATATGCTGCCTTCCGATGAGACGGCCCGCTGGGCCCTGCCCCGAAGGATCGGCAATGCGGGGCTGTTTTCGACGGCGGACGATCTGGCGGCTTTCGCCCGTTGGATGCTCGCCCGGCCCTTCCCGGAAGACACCTGGAAATGGCTCGCCGAAAATCGCGCGCCCGCGGGGCTTCACCGCCGCTCCGCCGGGTGGGATATGGAAAGCGCCCCGCCCTTTTCGGCGCGGACCATCTTCCACACCGGCTGGAGCGGGCAGACCCTGTGGATCGCCCCGGAACAGAGGCTTTTCGCCATGGTGCTGACCAACCGCAGGGAGTGGTATGCGGAAGAGCAGGCCGGGTGCCCCGGCATCCGCTTCGAAAAATATGCCGAGGCGAAAGAGGGACGCTTTCTGCTGATGAAGGCGCTGCTGCCGGAACTCGGCTTCGGGAAATGAACTTTCCCCGCCGTTTTCGTTTTTTTCCCGAAAAAAAGATTGACTTTTCCGGATTTCGGCGTTATAGTATGGCGTCTGCCGCCGTTTTGCGGCAAATCAAACCAACAGGAGAATCATCATGTTCGGAAACACCATCTTCAAAGCAGCTTCGATCGTCTGTATCGGTCTGGCCGTCGGCGCAGGTACGCTTGCGGCGGAGGAGATCCCGTGGCCCCTGGCCGAGGATTACAGCCGGGATTCCAGGCGGATCGACGAATACATCAAGAGTTTGGGCACGACCACCAACAGCAAGGTGGTCGGCGAGTTCCGCAAAAAGCTGCGCGCCCGGGTCGAGGAGGACAAAAAGATCGTCGCGGCGGGGGACAAACATCCCCGATATGAACAGGCGAAGGAGGAACTCGGCCGTTACGACGTTTTCCTCGGCCGGATGGGGCAGAAGCTCTATTTCATATTCAACGGAGAGGTGGATCTGAAGAAAAACAACGTCGCCTTCCAATACGCCCAGCTGCGTATTCCCAAGTCCAGTGTCCGGGTAAAGAGCATGGACGGAAAAAACGTATACTTCTTTTTCGGGGACGAACGAGTGTATCTGGAAGGGGAAGATCTGAAGGAGGTCCAGAAGCAGTTCCGTCAGCTGTGGTATACACTCTATTTCCTTCAGGGATTGGATGATCCGGATTTCAAAAAGTACCGCGCCATGGCCGACGCCTGCCTGAGATACACCAGCATGGCCATGAAGAACAACAAACCGGAAAACGTCGATTACAAACCGATGCCGACGCCCGGAAAACTCAACAGCCTCGCGCCCAAAGCCCTCGCGCTGGCCAGGAAGAGCAGCAGCCACGCCGACGCCGTCGCGGTCGTCATCGATGCCGATGACTGGACCGTCGAACGCAGCAAGGCGGGCGTCATCCTGCGGCGCAAGGTCGGCGGGTGGGTCATCAAGCCGATGAAGCGCGGCAAGCGGGCCTTCCGCTGCCAGTTCGCCGAGCCCTGGACCGGCAACGGTTACGGCGAGCTGATCCTTTACGGCATCGGCGGCGGTCAGTTCAACGTCAAGTGAGCCCCCGTCTCTTCCGAAAAGCGGCGTAAAAGCCGCTTTTTTTGTTCCCTTTTTCCCGAGGCGGAACGGGCCCCGACGTGACGGGCCCGAGAATCAGTTTTCGATGATCTCCCCGATCAGACCGGCCGCGATCCGGACGCAGTCGTCACACTCGCAGAGGACTTTCCCCGTATCCCGTCCTTTCAGGTCCTTACAGATGGAAGCGCCGCATTTTTCCGCGAACGCCTGATAAAGCCCCCTCGCCTCCGCCAGAACGGGTCTGCCGGAGTATTTCTTCGATCCCAGCAGCATTTGCGCCCCGACCAGGGCGCCGCAAGTGGCCTCCATGCATCCCATCCCGGCGCCGAATCCGGCGCCGAGCTGCCGGAGCTGACTCTCAGTCATTCCGCTTTCTTCGGCGAATGCGCACAATACGGCCTGACAGCAGTTGCAGCCGGTGTGCTTCAGCTGAACCGCCAATTCTCCTTTTTCCATCTCATCTCCTCCAAACTGAGAACGGATCACTCCGAAAAAAGTTTTTCGATGATCCTTGCCCGGCCCCGGATCGCCTCGTCGTGCCCGCCTGTCCGGGAAGAGAGCACCAGCGCCGCATAGTCGTTTTCCGGATCCGCGAAGATGGTCTGCCCCGTGAATCCCGTGTGGTAAATGGTCCTTTCCGAAAGATTCCGCGGCCGGTTGCGGGCGCGCATATCCCAGCCGAAGGAGCGGCGGTCCCCATCCTTCTCGAAACCGCAGTTCAGGAACAGATCGTAATAGAGCCGGGGGAAGTGTTTCCGCTTCAGGATATCCTCCAGAAAAAGCATCATGTCGCCCGCGGTCGAGAAACAGCTGCCGCTGCCGATGGGGAACCCGCAGTCGAAGCAGACGGTATCGTTGTGTTCTCCGGCCGGACGGTTGGGGAACCAGTGTTCGACTTCGTTCGGGCCGGGGCCCGGCGCATTCCACTGCGTATGGGTCATGCCCAGGGGCTCCCAGATCGATTTCCGTGCCAGCGTATCCAGATCCACGCCGGAGATCCTTTCGGCGATCCGGCCCAGCAGGATGAAGTTGGAACAGGCATACTCGAATTTCTCCAGACGCGGACGGACCGGGCGCTTGCCGAACAATTCCCGGTCAAACACCTCGGGATCCGCCGAATCGTAGGCCTTGCTGTTGTCGAATCCGCCCACGTGCATGGCCAGGTCGCGCACGGTGATGTCGCTGTCGCGGTCCCAGTACTCCGGCAAATAGCGGACGAAGGGGGCGTCGGGATCCAGTTCGCCCCGGGCCGCCAGCAGGGCGCAGCAGCCCGCGGTGAATACCTTTCCCACCGAAGCGAGATCGAACCGGGAATCGGGCGTCATCCTCTTCTCCGCCGGATGAACGCACTGGTTCCCGAGGGCCGCGACCTCATGGATCCGGTTGTCGGTGAACACCAGCCCCTGGACCAGGCCGGAGTCGACCTGCTTCCGGGCCTCCGCCAGAGCGGCTTCGAGCCGCGGATCTGCGTTTGCCATCTTTCTTCCCTTTCGTCGGTTCCGTACCGGCGGACCGCCGCCGGTGACATTCCTCTTCTAATATAGCACCTTTCGGCGGCCTTGTCAACCGGAAGGACCCTTCCGCGGTCCGGCGATCCTCCATCGGAACGCCGCGAGCAAGGCAGCCTTTTGCGGTTCAGGGGTTGAAATTACTCCGGGACGGTGGTATATTAAAGGTACGGTGTGTACAGGCCGACCGGTTCGTCCGGCGAAGAAATACCCGAGCATGGAGAAGTCGAAGCCTTCTCGCAACAGTATGCGGCAGTAAAAAAAAGGAAGAAGGCAGCCGATCATGTTTACGCTGAAGAAAAACGATGCGCCGTCGGAGACATCCCTCCCGAAGGGCGCCTATCTCTCGCCCCTCGGGGTCATAGCACTCTCTTTCGGCTATGCCGTCGGCTGGGGGTCGTTCGTCCTGCCGGGCACGATGTTCCTGCCCAATGCGGGCCCCGCCGGGACGATCATCGGTCTCCTGATCGGCGCCGCCGCAGTGGCGGTGCTGGCGTTCAACTACCACAAGATGACTGTGGGCGTACAGGGCTCCGGCGGGGTCTACGGGTTCATCACGCACACCTTCGGTCCCAATCACGGCTTTCTGGTGGGATGGTTCCTGTTCCTGACCTACGTGGCGATCATGTGGGGCAACGCGACGGCGCTCGTTCTGCTGGCACGCTGCCTTTTCGGGAATGCGCTCCAGTTCGGCTTCCATTACACCATGGCCGGGTTCGACGTGTATTTCGGGGAAGTGCTGCTGAGTCTCGGAGCAATCGTCTTTTGCGGCTGTATTTGTCTCCTGCGCAAGCGGTTCGCCATCCGGCTCCACATGTTTTTCGCCTTCCTGCTTGCCGCAGGCGTGGTGATCTGCTTCATCGCCGCGCTGCTCGGACACAAGAGGGGCGCGGCGGCCATGGGGCCCGCGTTTGCGCCGGGCACTCCCGCATGGATACAGATCCTCAGGATCCTCGCCATAGTCCCCTGGGCTTTCGTCGGATTCGAGGCGGTCGTCCAATCCTCTTCGGAGTTCGCCTTTCCGCTCAAGCGCACTTTTTCGCTGCTGCTGGCGGCGATTCTTGCTTCCGCGCTGATGTATATCCTGCTCGCCCTGCTTCCCCTCCTCGCTCTGCCGGAAGGGTTTTCGAACTGGCAGGAGTACATCGCCGCACTTCCGGAACTCGAGGGGATAGCCGCCATGCCCGTGTTCTCGGCGGCGAAAAAGGCCCTCGGGCCCCTGGGCGTGGCCGTGATCGGCGGCTCGATGCTTTCCGCCCAGCTGACGGCGCTTTTCGCCACCTATATCGCCGTCAGCCGCCTGATGCGGGCGATGGCCGAAGACGGCATGATCCCGAAATGGCTGGGCCGGTGCAACGGGGAAGGGACTCCGGTGAACGCCATCCTCACCATGATGTGCGTTTCGATCCCCGTGCTGTTCCTGGGCCGCACGGTGATCGGCTGGTCCGTGGATCTGTCGAATCTGGGCGCCGCCATCGCCTACGGGTACGTTTCCGCCGCCGTGCTCGCACGGCTCCGGAAGGAGGAGAACGGGGGGCGTTGGCCCGAAAAGGCCGCGGGTGTTTTCGGACTCGTCATGTCGCTCCTCTTCAGTCTGCTCATGCTGGTGCCGAACTACCTTTCCGGCAGTTCGCTTTCGACCGAATCGTATCTGCTGCTTTCGGTCTGGTGCTTCGCGGGCTTTCTGCTGTACCGGCCTGTCTTCCTCATGGACGCCCGGGGCCGTCTGGGTCACTCCACCATCGTGTGGATCACCGTGCTCATCGTGATCTTCTTTTCGTCGCTGATGTGGTTCCGCCTGGCGGTGTGCGATTCCGCGGAATACGCTTTCGGGCGGCTGGTCGGCCGGACGGTCACGGAGGAGGCCGCCCAGAAGGGCATCGCCCATGTGAACAGCGACATGCTGCTCAAGTCCATGGTCGAATTGAGCATTCTCGTTTCCTCGCTGGCGGTCATACTGAATCTGTTTTCGATCCTGCGCACCCGTGAAAAGAACCTGATCGTCGAAAAACTCAAGGCCGAGGAAAGCGCCAGCAAGGCGAAAAGCTACTTCTTTTCGACGATCAGCCACGACATCCGCACGCCGCTGAACGCGATCATCGGCTACTCCCAGATGCTCAGGATGGGATCTTCGGGCGAGGAAGAACGCGAACAGGCCCTCGCGTCGATCCTCGCGGGCGGCAAGACGCTGCTCAAGCTCATCGACGACGCCATCGACTTTTCGAAACTCGAAGACGGTCAGCTGGAATTCGACCTGAAACCCGTGGACTTTCCCGGGCTGCTGCTCAAATTCACGGATTCGTTCCGCCGGACGACGCCGAATCACTCGGTGGAGTTCCGCTGCCGGTCCGGCGAGATGCCCACGGTCCTGACGGACCGGAAGAGGATCCGTCAGATGCTCTTCTATTTGATGGACAACGCCGCGAAGTTCACGCTGCAGGGGTTCGTGGAGCTCCGCGCCTCCTTCGACCGGGCCGCGGACGCCGATGCGGGGACTTTGCGGTTCGAGGTGGAAGATACCGGCTGCGGCATCAGCCCCGAGGATCTGAAGCGCATCTCCTCTCCGTACGTTCAGGTGGAGGCGAAGCATGCGCGACACGGAGGCACGGGACTCGGGCTGACCGTTTGCCGCAAACTGGCCGAAGCGATGGGGGGCGAGCTTTCCATGACCTCGGTCCTCGGCAAAGGATCCACTTTCACGGTGACGCTCTTCGACGTCAAAGTGAGCGACGCCGCCCCCGTGGCGGAAGAAGAGGAGCCGCCGTCCATTCCCGATGCGGCTCCGGCGAAGGTCGCCCCGCCGGAACCCGTCCCCGCCCCCGCGCCGAAGGCGGAAAAGCCGGCTGATGCCGCCGCTCCGAAACGCTTCCTGATCGTCGATGATCAGAAGGTGAACCTCATCGTCCTGAAGA
>JAFSYV010000193.1 GCA_017443585.1 Lentisphaeria bacterium
CATCGCCTGGAGCATCTCGCGCTCCGGAGCGAACCAGAACCCGTTGTAGATCATGTCCGCGTAGCGCAGGATGAGCGAATCGCGAAGGTGCATGACCTCGCGGTCCAGAGTGATCTCCTCCAAGCCGCGGTGGGCGGCGGTGAGGATCGTGCCGGCGGGAGTCTCGTACACGCCGCGGGACTTCATGCCCACGTAGCGGTTCTCAACGATGTCCACCCGGCCCACGGCGTGCTTCTTGCCGATGGCGTTGAGGGTGCGCATGATGTTGGCGGGGGAGTAGGCCTTGCCGTCGATCTTGACGGGGATGCCCTTTTCGAAGGTGATGACCACGTCCTGGGGCTTGTCGGCAGCTTTGGAAAGGGGCTCGGTCATGACGGCGATGTCTTCGGGCAGCTCCTTCCAGGGATCTTCGAGGATCCCGCCTTCGAAGCTGATGTGGAGCAGATTCCGGTCCATGCTGTAGGGCTTCTTGGCGGAAACGCTGACGGGGATATGCTGGGCCTTGGCGTATTTGATCATATCCAGACGGCCGGTGAATTTCCACTTGGGATCCCGCCACGCGGCGATGATCTTGATGGAGGGATCGAGCGCATTGGCGCTGAGTTCGAAACGGACCTGATCGTTGCCCTTGCCGGTGGCGCCGTGGCAGATGGCGTCGGCCTTTTCCTCGCGGGCGACCTCGACCAGACGCTTGGCGATGAGGGGCCGGGCGATGGAGGTGCCGAGCAGGTAGTTGTTCTCGTAGATGGCTTCGCCCTGAAGCATGGGGAAGATGTAGTCCCGGGCGAACTCCTCGTTGAGGTCGTCGATGATGCACTTGCTGGCGCCGGTGGCGATGGCTTTGGCTTCCAGGCCGTCGAGCTCCTCCTGCTGGCCCACGTCGGCGCAGTAGCAGATGACTTCGGCTTTGTAGGTTTCCTTGACCCACTTCACGATGACAGAGGTGTCCAGACCGCCGGAATAGGCAACGACAACTTTCATTTTCAGCTCCTTGCTGTTTGTTTTGGAGAAGATCCCCGGAAAAGGGGCCCCCCGGTGTTATCGGAATGACGATTGGATAATATAATATCGGAATCCGTTTTTTTCAAGGCCCGGACTTGCAAAATAGCCTTTCCGGTGGTAAATTATCCGGCATGACATAATTCGAGGAACAGACGATGACCGATTTTTTCACCCAGCTGACGGAAATTCTGGAAAAGGAAGCCGCCCGGCGCCCCGGCACGTGCGTTTCCGAAGAGACGTTGCGCGCGCTCCAGGCCTCCCGCCCCGCCCCCGCGCCCGCCGCTCCGGCCCGCGGGGAGGACGCAATGCCTTCCGCCCGGCCCGTTCCTCCCCGTCCGGCTCCCTCCGCCGTCGTGCCGCGGACTTCTTCCCCGGTTCCGGCCCCTCCTCCGCAGGATCCCGTCCCGCGGCCCATGCCGGATATGGAGGCCGTCTGCGCCGAGGTGGCCCGCTGCCGCCGGTGTCCGCTCCATGCCACGCGGCTCAACCCCGTGCCGGGGGAGGGGGATCCTCACGCCCGGCTCATGTTCATCGGCGAAGGACCCGGCGGCGACGAAGACCGTCAGGGCCGTCCCTTCGTGGGGCCCGCGGGCCAGCTGCTCGACAAGATGATCGCGGCCATGCAGTTCCGGCGCGAAGAGGTCTATATCGCCAACATCGTCAAGTGCCGTCCGCCCCGGAACCGGGCGCCCATGCCCGAGGAGGCGGAAATGTGTCTGCCCTTCCTGCAGGAGCAGATCCGGCTGGTCCGGCCCGAGGTCATCGTGCTTCTCGGGGCCACGGCGGTGCACTATCTGCTGAAACGTCAAGAGGGCATCATGAGGATTCGGGGCCGCTGGCTCGAGTACGGAGGGATCCCCGTCATGCCCACCTACCATCCGGCCTTTCTGCTCCGCCAGGAGCAGGCGAAACGGGACGCCTGGGAGGACTTGAAGCAGGTCATGCGCCGTTTCGGCAAGGAGCCCCCCGCCCCCCGGAGAGCGCCCCGATGAAGGTCGCCCTCGCCATCTTCAAATACTTTCCCCACGGGGGGCTCCAGAGGGATGTTTTGCGTATCGCCTGTGAGCTGCTGAGGCGGGGGCACGAAGTCACGGCTTTTACCTACCTTTTCGACGGGGAGGTCCCGGAAGGGATGAAGGTGGTGCTGCTCGAGTCTTCCGCCCTGACCAACCACGGCCGGGCCGCCGATTTCGAACGGCTCTTCGCCGCCCGTGCCCAGGGGTTCGACCTGAAATTTGGGTTCAACCGGATCCGGGGGCTGGATTTCTATTTCGCCGCCGACAACTGCATCATGACCGAGGCGCTGGAGCGTTATCCCGCCTGGTTCCTCCGTCTTTCCCCCCGCCACCGGGCCCTCCTCGGGCAGGAGCGGGCGGTGATGGAGCCGGGGAGCCCCACGAAGATCTTCTACATCGCCGAGAAGCAGAAGCGGGATTTCCAAAAGTTCTACGGGACTCAGGAGGAGCGCTTCTTCTTTCTGCCTCCCGGTCTGAACGAGGCCTGTTTCCGCCCCGCCGACGCAACCGCGCGCCGGGCGGCGAAACGGCGCGCGCTCGGGCTGAAGGAGGAGGAAACGCTCCTCATCCTCATCGGCTCCTTTTTCGAGGGGAAGGGGGGGGACCGGCTGCTCCGCGCCGTCGCCTCTCTGCCCGAGTCCCGGCGCGATGCCTGCCGGACGGCCCTCGTCGGGGCCATGCCTCCCGCGACCTGCCGGAGATACTGCCGCAAACTGGGGCTCGATCCGGAGAGACTGCTCCTTCCCGGAGCCGTCTCGGACGTGCCCGACTGGCTCCTCGCCGCGGACCTGATGGTCCATCCGGCCCGGAAGGAGGCCACGGGGACCGTCATCGTCGAAGCCCTCGCCGCCGGACTTCCCGTCATCGCCTCCGGCGAATGCGGCTACGCCCGCTACGCTGCGGAAGCGGGCGGCTGCGAACTCGAAACGCCCTTCGACCAGGGGGAGCTGGACCGGGTGCTGGCCGATTTTCTGGTCCCGGAAAAGCTCCGTTCACTGAAGGAGCAGGCCATCGACTACGGAGCCAAGGCGGATTTCCGCCGCCGGAGCAGCTGTGCCGCGGACATCCTGGAGCACAGCCATGCTTGAGTTCATCCTGCGCCGCAGCTGCTACTCGCTGCTCATCATCCTCGGGGTCCTGATCCTGACCTTCCTGCTCTTCAACGTGGGAGCCGGCGACCCCGCCGCCGCCATGCTGGGCAAGAACGCCTCCGCCGCCGAGATCGATGCGCTCCGCCGACGGCTCGGCTGCGACCTGCCCCTCTTTTACGGCCACTACTGCCTGAGCGGGGCCTTTCAGGAAACCCCCGCCGGGAGCGGCGTCTTCCGCCGTCAGTACGGATCCGAGCCCGTCTGGGCCGAAACCCCCGACGGCCTGCGGGAGGTCCGGGGAAATGAGTTCAGAGGGCCTTCCGGGACCACATTCTACCGCTGCCAGCGGAACGGGTTCAACTCCCAGTTTTTCCGGGCGCTGGGGGAGCTGGTCTCCTTCCGCAAGACGTTTCCGTACGTCACTTTCTTCGACTTCGGCGACAGCCTGGTCACCCATGAGCCCGTCCGGGAGATCCTGTGGCGGGGGATGAAGGTCTCGCTGCTCCTCATGCTCCCTGTCTTTTTCGGCGAAATGCTTTTCGGCATCGCCTTCGCCCTGCTGGCCGCCGCCTTCCGCAACCGCTGGCCCGACCGGCTCATCCTGCTGCTTTCGGTGGCGGGCATGAGCGTGAGTTACGTGGTCGTCATCATCCTGGGCCAGTGGTTTCTCGGCTACCGCTTCGGACTTTTCCCCCTATGGGGATTCGAAAGTCCCGCCAATCTGCTGCTGCCCGTCACCGTGGGGATCATCAGCGGCATCGGGGCCAACGTCCGCTTTTACCGCACCGTCTTCGTGGACGAGCTGGGCAAGGAGTATCTGCGCACCGCCGCCGCCAAGGGGGTGAGCCCTTTCAAGCTCTACGGCGTCCATCTGCTCCGCAACGCAGCTCTCCAGATCATGACCCGCGCGGGCTCCACGCTGCCCTTCATCTTCACGGGGAGTCTGCTGCTGGAATCCTTTTTCGGCATCCCCGGACTGGGGTATGCGGGCATCGAAGCCCTCTACAACTCCGACATCGCGCTCCTGAAGGCGCTGGTGGTCCTGAGCGCACTGCTTTTCGTGGTGATCAATCTCCTCTGCGACCTCGCCTACGCCTGGGCCGACCCGCGGGTCCGGGTGAAATAAGATTTTTTTCTTGACATTTCGGCTTGAACGGTGTATATTAGTGATATGGAGAAATTGTCACAGCGCCCGAATACGGAGACGGGGAGAGGAGGAGATGGCATTTTTCTCTTTCTTCTGTCCGCCTTCTTCGTATCGTTCCTTTTTGCCGGGACCGCCGGAGCCTTCCAGGTCCCGTCCGGCGCTGTTTCTTCCGTACCTGCTTCGGAGCGGCTGCAGCGGGGGCCACGGCGTCTTCCTGATGCGCTGACGGGACGGGATCCTTCGCCTCTGCGCATCCTGCGGAGCAGCCGTTCCGGATCTTCCGCCGCGATCCGCATCCTTCCCCGGGGGACGGGGGATATCCCCTCAGGGGAATGTAGTTCCGCAAAGGCTCTTCTTTTCGTTTTCCGTGCCGGAGAAAAGGGGCTGACGGGCTTTCCCGTCGAAGGCTCCTTCTGGCTCGTTTTTTCCGTTTCCGCCCTGCCGGTCCGGGCCGGGCCCGAAGTCTGCTGAACGGATTGCCGTTCCGGTCCCATGCCGGAAGAAAACGCAAGGTTCCCCCTTTCCAGGGGTGAACTTTTTGTTCGACATACTTCAAAACGGAATATTCCATGACTGATTTTCTTACCAATCTCTTTTTCGCCGCCTGCGGCCTCGGCGGACTTTACTACGGCGCCGAAATGCTGGTCGAAGGCGGCGTTTCCCTCGCCCGGCGGATGGGGATCCCTTCCATGGTCATCGGCGTGACGCTGGTCGCCTGGGGGACCAGCGCTCCGGAGCTGGTGGTCAGCAGCCGGGCCGCCCTCGAAGGCAACTCCGGCATCGCGCTGGGCAATGTGGTGGGCTCCAACATCTGCAACATCGCGCTGATCCTGGGGCTGTGCAGCTGCATCACGCCTCTTGCGGTGGAGCGCAAATGGTTCCGGCTCGACCTGCCCGTGATGGTCATTTCGGCGGCCGCGCTGACGCTCTGCTGTCTGTGCGGGATCACCCTGAACTGGATCTGCGGACTTCTCTTCCTGGGCGGTCTGGCCGTCTACACGTATTTGAGTTTCCGCCTCGCGGGGAAGAGCGGGGAGCAAGAGTTTCCGGAAGGCTCTTCCCCGAAGCGTCCTTCCGTCGGGGCGGCCCTGTTTCTGGCCGCCGTCGAGCTGGGGCTGGTGGCGGGCGGCGCGGAGCTGCTGCTCGCAAGCGCGGTGTTTTTTGCCCAACTTTTCCGCCTTTCCGACGCGGTCATCGGCCTGACCGTGGTGGCGGTGGGGACTTCCCTGCCGGAGCTGGCGACCTCCGTGATGGCCGCCTGCAAAGGCGAAAGGGACATCGCCGTGGGCAATGTGGTGGGCTCCAATATCTTCAACATATTGGGCATTCTCGGGATCGCGCCCCTTCTGGGACCCCTGAACGTCGGCGTTATGAACGCCGTCGATCTGGGGATGCTGATGCTGTGTACGCTGGGGCTTCTGCCCCTCATGCGGAGCGGATGGCGTCTTTCCCGGGGCGAAGGGGTTTCGATGCTGCTCCTCTACTGCGCCTACACCGCATACCTCGTATCGCATCATGTCTGAATCGCAAAGATAAGGAAAAATTTCCATGTCTGCGGAAACTTTGATCATCGCGCTTGTTTCTCTGGTCATTGTCATCGGCAGCTGCCTTGCGCTCTGCTTTGCCGGGAGAAACGGAAACAAAGGAAATTAGCCTTTCCCTTGCCTGGGGATCGGGGCGGCTGCGCCGTCCCTCCCACCCACGGCCCTTCGGGGCCGTTTTTTTGTCCCGAACCGGGAAGGACGGAATTTTCGGGGACAAAAAAAGCCGCAGGCAGTGAGCCTGCGGCTTTCGGGGCAACCGAGTGATTACCGGATGGCGTCGGCGGTCAGGGTGACGGTGACCTTGTTGATGCCGCAGATGTTC
>JAFSYV010000194.1 GCA_017443585.1 Lentisphaeria bacterium
GGAACGGGAGTGACTGCGGTTGCAGAGGTAGAGCCCCGCCCCGCCGTAAGCGGCGATCTCCCGGATCTGCCGGAGCTTGAACTCCACGACCTCGGGATAGGTGTAGGAAAGAACCCCGCGATAATATTCGGAGCCGTCCTTCGTCCGCCAGGAGTATTCGGGATGGGCGGCGCAAAGACTCGATTCCAGTTCCGGCGAGGTTGAATAGGAGGACTCGTCGTAGACGGTGAGCCAGAAATAGACCTCAATGCCGTATTTCTTCCCCAGTGCGACGGCCGCCTCGGCGGGATCGTATGCCGCCATCACCGCAAGGGCCTTGGGCCCGAGGTCTCCCTGCGACGCACACCCGGCGTACAAGTCCTGCGTCTTCGTATGGTACAGCAGCTTCCCGCAGGCGGAAAGCCGCCACAGCACGGCGTCGATGCCGGTTTCCGCGTACTTGAGGAAAAGCTCTTCCATATCCGCAAGAGAAAAGGGCGTGCTCTGCTGCCAGATCAGATCGTAGAAATCGACGGCAATGTATTTTTTCATCTGCGCTCGGCCTCCGTACCGGGACGGTCCTGTTCCGCCCACTTGTACTTTTTGCGGTCCTCGGCGGTGATCCGGCGGATGACCCGGGCGGGATTTCCGGCGACGAGGGTGTCCGCCGGAACGTCCCGGATGACCACGGAACCCGCCGCGATGACCGCGTTGTCGCCGATGGTCACGCCGCCGATGATGGTCGCGGAGCCGCCGATCCAGACGTTGTTGCCCACGGTCACGGGGAAGGCGTATTCCCAGCCGTCGATGCGGTCCTGAGCGTCCAGCGGGTGGCCCGCCGCCAGAATGGAGACGTTGGGAGCGATCCAGACATTGTCACCGAAACGGCAGGTGTTGCCGTCCAGCACGATGAAGTTGTAGTTGGCGAAGAAGTTCTCGCCCACCTCGATGCGGAATCCGTAGTCGCACTTGAAGGGAGGCAGGATGTTGCAGTTTTCGCCGATCTTGCCGAAGATGCCGGCGAGAAAATCCCGCCGTTCCCGCACCTGGGAGGGGCGGAACTTGTTGTACTCATAAATGGCATCCTGGATCTTGAGGCGGTATTCCGCCATTTCGGTGGTCCGGTTGGGGTTGTAGAGAAAACCCGCTTCGCCTTTTTCCTGTTCGGTCATGCCGCCCGGAACGGGCTTGCAGAGGACGGGACGGTCTTTCATATCTTTTCCTTTCAGTCAAGTGATTTCGGGTGTTGCCCGGTAAATATACCATACGGGGATCGGGATTGCAAGCAAAACTTACGAAAAAACCGACAGGAGAGGGGCCTTCGCTTGCATTTCGGCGGAAAAGAGGATATATTAACACCGGATTTCGGACAACATCAAGATCATGGAGCAAGTCATGAATATGAAAAAAATTTTTCTCCGGGCCGCACTGCTGTCGCTGACGATGGCCGCCGCGGCGGAAGCACAGGATCCGACTCCGTTCAAACCTTATGCGGTCTCGCCGCGGATAATCAGGATCGGGAAGACCCCGCAGATCACCCTGTGCAAGGAGGGCAAGTCGGACATCGAGATCGTCAAGCCGAAGGAACCGGCCGTCGACGCGGCGGTCAAAGAGCTGGTCTCCCGCCTGCACGCGATCACGGGGACGAAACCGCGGGTCGTCGCTCAAGCTTCCGGTAAAGTGCCCGCGTTCTATCTGGGATGCTGTCCGGAAGCGGAAAAGCTGGGGCTGAGACCGGAAAAACTCGACCGGGACGGCTTCTTCATCAAGACCGACGGCAACAAAATCTTCATCACCGGCTGCGACGGCGGCAAGGGGACGAAGCTCCAGCGCGCCACCCTCTTCGGCGTCTTCGATTTCCTGGAACGCTTCGGCGGGGTCCGCTACTACTTCCCCGGCGAGATCGGCACCGTCGTGCCGAAGAAGAAGGACTGGTCCCTTCCCGCCATCGACATCACCGAGCGGCCGGATACGCAGAGAAGGATCATCTACTGCTACCCCTGCTCCCGTCCGCCGCTGGACGTTTCGCATTACTATTATCCGGGGCTGACCCCGAAGACGAGGATCCCCCTCACCTGGCGGAACAGCACCCGGCGGACCCTCGGCGCCAACCACGGGCTCAACGCCATCCAGCTGCCCCAGCGCTTCGCCAAGACCCATCCCGAGTATTTCGCCTTGACCAAGGACGGGAAGCGGTTCGACCACACCTATTCGCGGACCGTGCCGAGCCACGTCTACGGCCACCTCTGCTTCAGCTCCGAAGGGCTGAAAAACGAAGTCTATCTGGATGCGGTGGCCGCCCTGACGGGGCAGCCCGCCTCCTCACGGGGGATCACCAAGTGGAACCACCAGTGGGATACGGAAGCGGTCAGCATCTGTCCCAACGACGGCATCTACTGGTGCCAATGCGACAAGTGCCGGGACATTCCGAAAAAAGGACCGCAGGCCGTCAACGACCACATCTGGAAGTTCCGGGTGGACATCGCCAACCGGCTGAAGAAAAACAACATCCCCGGTTATGTGACCGCCAACAGCTATGCCCAGTTCTCCCTGATGCCTTCCATGGAGCTCCCCGACAACATCAATGCGAGCATCACCCCGCCCGGCCCCTGGTCCATGAACATCCCTTCGATCCGCGCGCGGGAAGAAAAAAGGCTTCAGGCCTGGGTCGACCGGGTGAAGCATAAAGTCACCATCGGGACCTACGCCACCAAGGCTCTGGCGCTGCTCGCCGAAGTGCCGAACTTCACCCCCCGCGCCATCGGGGCCTACTTCAAGGCGCAGAAAGACAGGATCTACGGCTGTTTCCTCGAAGTCGGCAGCGACCGCTGGATGTTCGACTTCATGAACTGCTACGTCTTTTCCAGAGTCATGTGGAACATGGACACCGACGTGGAAGCCCTGATCGACGAACACTGCCGGTTCATGTTCGGTCCCGCCGCTCCTCAGATGAACCAATTTTACCGGGAGATCGAAGAGCTTTGGATGGGGAGGATCATGAGAAATACGATCCAGACGCCCCTCGGCGAAAAATGGCAGATCCCCTCTTTGAACGAGGTCTGGACCAAGATCTATTCGCCTCAGAAGATCGCCGAGATCGACAAACTGCTGGATCAGGCGGAAAAGGCCGCAGCCGCCGATCCCGAAGCTCTGAAGCGGGTCAAATTCATCCGTCGGGAGATCTGGACCCCCGTGGTCGGTGCGGCCAGGGATTTCCAGCTCGACGCCTTCGACCGGAGCGCGTGGACGCTCAACGCCGCCGATGCCGCCGGGATCACCCTCGACGGGAATCTCGACGAGCCCGCCTGGAAAAACGCGGAAGCTGTCTGGCTGAACGTGAACCCCTTCAAGAGGAACGCCTCTTCCGCCAAGGTCGAAGTCCAAACCCGTGTGAAGATGCTGCAGGACAAGGAGTTCTTCTACTTCGGATACGAAGCCGAGGAACCCGAGACCGCGGCGATGCAGACCTCTCCCGGCCGAAAAGATGAGGACTCGGAGATCTGGATGGACAACTGCGCCGAGATCTTCCTCGCGCCGGAGCTTTCCAGTCAGATCATCTATCAGTTCATGTTCGATTCGAACGGCGTCAAGTGCGACCTCAAGAACACGCTCTTCAAGAC
>JAFSYV010000195.1 GCA_017443585.1 Lentisphaeria bacterium
CACTCTTCGAAGAGACGGTCGCTTATTTCTTGGGGCAGGCCTTCTTGCAGTCGGCTTTCTTGGCGCAGGCCTTTTGCAGGTGCAGGCCTTGCCCTTGGTGCAGCCGCAGGCGCAGGTCTTGGCACAGGTTTTCTTGCAACAGGCGGCCTTGGCGCAGCAGCAGGCGCAGCCCTTGGCGCAGGCGCCATGCTTGCAGGTGCAGGCGGCGCCCTTCTTGCAGGCGCAGGTGCACTTTTCGGCGCAGGCCTTCTTGCAGGCCGCGGCCTTGGCGCACTTGGCGTCCTTCTTGCACTCGGCCTTGGCGGGACACTCGCCCTTCGGGGCGGAGCCTTCGGCCTTGGAGCCGCAGCAGCAGCCCGCGAACATCAGCAGCGCGGCGGCGCCGAGTCCCATGAGGATCAGTTTCTTCATTTCTCTTTCTCCTTATTTTTTGCTCCCCGGCCCATGATCGGGAACCGGGGAAATTGTGGTTCGTTCAGGCGAAGATCAATTGTCCGAATTCATCCGGCGCGTGGAAGTTCAGGGTCCGGACGGGATTCCAGCTCATCCAGTGGGGATGCGATGTGCAGTCGCCGCACTTGTAGACGTTGGCCCGCCACATGGTCCCCGGAACCGGCACGGGGGCCCCGTTCAGGTGCTTGAAGAGCGAAAAGGGCAGGAACCAGCCCATCCGGTAGGTCTGCTCGCCCTTCATCTCTGGATCCACCTTGTCGGGAAGCGTGTGGAATATCTTCACATCCTTCACCTCCTCCTTCGTGAGGAAGCGGTATTCGATGAAACCGTCGATCGTGCGGCCGGGATTGGTGATATGCATGCAGAGCATGGTCCCCGAAGCGTTGATCTCGAAGTTCTGGTAGCCGACACCCGCTCCCGGACGGACGAAGAACTCGAGGCAGCTGTCCCGGCAGACCCCCGACTGAAAGGCCGTGTTCGCACAGCGGACGTAGCTGTCCCTGACCTCGAAAAGCCCGTAAAGCCCCTCGGCATCGTAGAGCAGTTTGAACTTGACTTCCGGGAAGTAGCCGCTCCCCTCGTTGAATTCATGGGCCACTTCGAGCACGTCCGCCTGGGCCCAGCAGGGGGCGTCGAAGGGCTGGGAAATGTCCGGTTTTTCGACCGCTTTCCTGACGATATAGCTCATTTCACAAAATCTCCTTGTTTTCGACTTCCGTCAATCTTCCACTTGGTAATCCTTGAGCCGGGAGTATTGAAGTCCCGTAATGGTCCGGGGGATCAGTTTCGCAGGACTTCCGGGCAGGTTGCCCACCCGGTTGATATAGATCGTGCGGTCGATCTGATTCTTGGGCAGCATGGTGTAGATGGCCGCCGCCCCGGCCTGCTTCCGGATGCCGCAGAAATTTTTGTCGAACTTCCGCAGATCGGTGGCGTTGTTCCCGAATCCGATGAGCAGGGCCTTCACCGAATCGTAAGCCTGGATCTCGTAGCTTTCGGGGTAATAGTAGCGGCGTTTCCGGAACCCGTCGCGGAAAGCGCGGAACTCGGCATGTCTGGCTTCCCCGGAGTAGAAGGCGGTGTAGAAACTGTTGCCGATGAACTTCACGCCGGAAAGCGCCTGGAAGAAAAGCGTATCGTCCCAGGAATCCGGACCGCAGATGATCCCCTCGAATCCCAGCTCGCGGAGTTTCTTGTAGCAGCTCGCGGCCAGCTTGCCCTCGAAGGGAAGAAGAATGGCTTCAGGCAACAGAAGAACCACACTTTTCAGGGAGGCTCCCGGATCTTTGGGATCCAGTTTGTTCACCGCCACGACCTCGCCGCCCAATTCCCGGAACTTCTGCGTCACGTCCCGTGCCACGTTGCGGACGTAGATGTCGGAGGGGTCGGAGGAGATCATGACGCCGATCCGGTTCGTCCGGCGGTAATACTTGAGGTAGGCCGCGATCATCTCGGACTGCTGCTTGTCGGTGAAGACCACCCGGTAGACGAAGGGGTTGAGTCCGATGACGTCGTCGTTGCCGGTGGCCATGCCGATCACCATCGGGATCCGGAAGGTCTTGGCCAGAGGCGCCATGGCCCTGGCCTCGACGGTGGAGTACACCCCCGCCACGCCGACCGCTCCGGAGGCGACGGCGGCACGGAACGCCTGTTCCGCCCCCGCGGCCGTGCCGCGCGTGTCGAGGACCACCAGATCCACCTGACGGCCGAAATGGCCCCGGTGGGAGTTGAGGTCGTCGGCGGCATACCGGGCGCCGTTGAGCATCATCCGGCCCCGTTCGGCATCGGGACCGGAAAGGGGCAGAAGAACCCCGATGCGCACCGGACCGGTCGATTCGGGATCGTACCTGAGCACCAGTTCGGCGGGAACACACCCGCACAGGAGCAGAAGAAAGACTCCCGCGAGGAGGCGCCGGATCCCGTACCCTACGAAGATGGACATGAAGGAATCTCCCGTTTTTCAGCTGACGATGGTCCCGGCGGAAGTGTCGTCCCGGAGCAGCCGCTCCAGCGCACCTTCCTCCGAGAAGTTGAAGACGCCGATATGCAGTCCGTGGTCGCGGCAGAGCGAAAAGGCCGCCGCATCCATCACCCGCAGATTTTTCCTGAGCGCGTCGTCGAAACTGATCCGGTCGAAGCGGACGGCGGCGGGGTCCTTGAAGGGGTCGGCGGAGTAGACGCCGTTGACCTTGGTGGCCTTGAGGACGATGTCGCATCCGGTCTCGAGGGCCTTGAGCACGGCGGCGGTGTCGGTGGTGAAGAAGGGGCTCCCCGTGCCGCCGGCGAAGATCACCACCTTGCCCGCGGCAAGGGCGTTCACCGCCGCTTCACGGTCGAAGAGCCGGACGGCGGGAGCCATGTTGATGGCGGAAAAGAGCTCCGCGGGGATCCCCTGCTGCCGGAGCGTTTCCTTGATGGCGATGGCGTTCATGGCCGTGGCCAGCATGCCCATGTAGTCGGCGTTGACCTGATCCATGCCGATGCCCATGGCGCCGCGCCAGAGATTTCCGGCGCCGACCACGACGGCGGTCTGGATCCCCATGTCCCTGACCTTGCGGATGACGCAGGCGACGTTGGCCAGAGCCGCGGGCTCGTATCCGTGACAGCGCTCCCCCTTGAGGGCTTCGCCGCTGAGTTTCAGCATGATCCTTTTGTAACTGGAAGTGCTTCCCATGATGTTCCTCCGAAGATTTTACAAAATATACCATACGAAAGAAGGTTTTGCAAGTGGAAAAAATCGCCCGTTGGTGCTATTTTATCAAAAAAGCAATCCGAAAGAGAGGATTTTCATGGAAAACCTGCGAAAAATAAAGGTCGGCGTCATAGGCGTCGGAGCCCTCGGCCGTCACCATGCCCGGCTCTACGCCGCCGATCCCGGCGCTCAGGTGGTCGGCATCTTCGACGTGCAGAAGGAGTCCGCCGAGAAGGTGGGCGCGGAGTTCAACCTCAAGGTCTTCAACACGTGGGAGTCCTTGGCCGGAGAGTGCGACGCATTGAGCGTGGCGGTCCCCGCCAACTGGCACGGCACGGCGGTGCTCCCGCTCCTCGCGATGAAAAAGCACGTGCTGGTCGAAAAACCCATCGCCGCCACGGTCGACGAAGCCGAAAAAATGGTCGCGGCCGCAAAGGAGAACGGCGTGATCCTCGGCGTGGGACACGTGGAGCGCTTCAACCCCGCCATGACCTTCATCGAAAAGAATCACGGTCCCATCCGCTTCATCGAAGCCCACCGGATGGCCAAATTTCCCCCGCCCCGGCCGGGCCTGCCCCCCAGGGGAACGGAGGTCAGCGTGATCCTGGACCTGATGATCCACGACATCGATCTGGCCCTGAGCCTCATGGATTCCGAGGTGGAACGCTTCGATGTGGTGGGGCTCCCGCTCCTGAGCGGCAGCGAAGACATCGTCAATGCCCGGATCAAGTTCGTCAACGGCAGTCAGGCCTCCCTCACCGCCAGCCGGGTCAGCCAGGAACCCAAACGGAAGTTCCGGGTCTTCCAGGAAAAGGGCTGCATCGCCATGGACTTCAACACCCGCAGCGGCATGGTGGTGGAATGCAGGGACGGCGAACTCCACCGCACCGATGTGACGCTGGAGGAACGGAATGCCCTGGCCGACGAGCTGGCCGATTTCCTCGCCGCGGTCCGCACGACCATGCAGACGGGGGTGCTCACGCCGACCCGCGTCCCCGGAGAACAGGGGTTGAAAGCCCTGAAACTTGCCGCCGCCTTCGAAGCCGAGGCCCGGCGCTACAACGAACAGTACGGCGTCAAGACCGTGCTCAATCAGGGCGGAAAAGACTGACGGCCATGGACACGCACCTCCGCCGGACTCCCGGAAAAATCAATCTGCTGCTCCGGGTGACCGGGCGCACCGCCAACGGGTTCCACGAACTCCGGACGCTCTTCCATGCGGTCCCGGAAGCGGCGGATGAGATCGCCGTCGACTTCGACGCCCCGCCGGGGATCGCGGTCCGCTGTTCCCTCCCCGGCGTGCCGGAGAACGAAGAGAACATCGTCTGGCGCGCGGCGGAGCGCTTCGCCCGGCTCCGGGGGATCGAACCCTGCTGGGCCTTCGAGATCGGGAAAAAGATCCCCGTGGCCGCGGGGATGGGGGGCGGCAGCTCCGACGCGGGATGCGTCCTCGCCCTGCTCGACCGCCGTTTCCCCGGACTTCCCCGCGAGGAATTGCTCCGCTGTGCCATCTCCGTGGGGGCCGACGTGCCCTTCTTTCTCGATCCCGGCGACGCGGCGGCTCGGGGGATCGGCGAAAAACTGGAGAAGCTTTCGCCCCTGCCCATGCCGCCTTTGCTCATCGTTTCGCCGGGATTTCCCGTCAGCGCGGCGTGGGCCTACCGGCACTTGGAGCGCATGACGCCCCCGGAACAGGCGGAAGCGGAGCTGGCCGCGCTGGAAAAGGCCCTGCGCCGAAAGGATTTCCCCGCCGCCGCCGCGCTGTGCGCCAACGATCTGGAACATGCCCTCTTCGCCAAATTCCCCCTGCTGGCGATGCTCGGGAGCGCCCTCGAAGAGGCGGGGGCGCTGTGCGTCCACGTCTCGGGGAGCGGTCCGGTGCTTTTCGCGCTGTTCGACAGTGTGGGCAAACGGCACGAAGCGGCGGGGCGTCTCGGAGAAGCGGACTTTGCCGGAGCCGGGATCGAAGTCATGGAGTGCGCAGAGCGATGAAGAGAAAAGCTTTTTTCCTCGACCGGGACGGCGTGGTCAATTTCGACGTGCGCTACTGTCATGAACCGGAAAAGATCGAGCTCAAGCCCGGATTCGCGGAAGGGCTGAAGCTGCTCCATGCCGCGGGTTTTCTGGCCGTCGTCGTCACCAATCAGGGCGGCGTGGCCCTGGGCATGTACGAAAGCGACGCCGTCGACGCCTGCCACAAGCGCATACAGGAGCTGCTCGTCCCTTACGGCGAGAAGATCGACGGTTTCTATTACTGCCCCCACCACCCGAAGGTGCAGAAGGACTGCTCCTGCCGCAAACCGAAACCGGGACTCTTCTTCCGGGCGGCGCTGGACCTCGGCATCGACATCGGAAGCTCCTATATGATCGGCGACCGGATCAGCGATCTGGAGGCTGGGAAAAATGCCGGCTGCCGCCAGGGATTTCTGGTCGACTCCTTCTATTTCGCCGAACACGCGCCCAAGGCCCGCAAGGCGGGTTTCCTTTGCGTTTCCACCGTGGCCGACGCGGTGAAACAGGTCCTCGAACTCGAAAAGGCCCGCGGATCATGACCTATTCCGTCGGCGTCCCCTTGCTCCTGCTGCTCGAGAGCACCTTCATCTTCACGGTGATGGCGCTTCTCTTCCACCAGCGTCACAACATCGGGAAGGCCCCCTTCATCGTGGCCTTTTCGGCGCTGGCGCTGCTCACGCTTCTCGCCATGGGGGCGGACATCCAGGCCCACCTTTTCGGCGGACTTTTCTTTTCGGTGCCGCGGGCGGTCATGTACCCGCCCCTGATGGCGGGCTTCCTGATGATCTACATCACCGAAGGGACCCTTTCGGCCCAGCGGCTGATCTACGGGCTTCTGGTCCTCGGAGGGATCGCCGTCTACATGTCCGAAATGATCTATCTGCAGTGCACGTGGAGCAGTTTTTCCCTTTCCGCGGATCTTTCCGGATCGGCGCTGGAAACGCTCCTCACCGCGGCCAGACACTCCCTCAAAAACACCCTCATCCCGCTGCTGTTTTCGGTCTTCGCCGTGCCCATCATCTATTCGGCCCTGCGGGAGCGCAAAATTTCCCGGCTGCCCTCGGTCGTCATCGCCCTGACGGGAGTGCGGCTGCTGCTGATCGTCCCCGACTGGCTCATGCAGCTGGGCTCCGGCGCGACCCCCGAATGGCTCAACGGCGACCAGCTGGCGGGGCTGCTGTCGGACCTCTGGATGGGACTGCTCCTCGGCTTCTACCTGCGCCTGACCGAGAGCGAAGAGGGCTTCGCCCGTCCCGAACGGCCCCTGGACATCTTCTTCGCCTTCTTCGGCAGCTACGGCCGGAGCAAACGGCTGGAAAGGAATCTGTCGGACTGGCGGAACCGGTATCAGCTGATTCTGCACAACGCTTCCGAGATCATCATCGTCTTCGACAAGGAAAACCACGTCCAGGAGGCCAATCTGGCCGCGAGGCACATCTTCGGCGACGCGGCGAAAAACGGCTCCGGCATGCTGCTCAGCCGCCTTTCCGCCCTGGAGCCGCCGGATTTTTCCTTCGACGCCCCCATCGGCGGGACGAAGAACTGCCGGTGCGCCTGGGTCAGGGAGGGGGGCGGCACCGTCAATCTGCTGGTCTCGTGGGACGCCATCTCACTCAACGATGAGGAGTACAGGCTCCTCGTCGCCCGCGACGTCACCAGAGAAATGAAGCTCACCGACGAAAAGCGGGTGCTGGCCGAACAGCTGGCCCACTCCCAGCGGCTGGAATCACTGGGTGTGCTGGCGGGCGGCGTGGCCCACGACTTCAACAACTACATCCACGCCATTCTGGGCCACGTGGATCTGGCGCTCCTCATCGGCGAACGGGGCAAGAGCTGGGACGCCAAGATCTCCGACCATCTGAACAAGATCATCCTCATCGCCGAAAAGGCGGGAGAGCTCACCCGTCAGCTGCTGGGCTTCGCCCGCCGGGGCAACTACGTGGAGACCGACTTCGACCCGGCCAAGCTGATCAAGGGGACCTTCGACCTCATCGGCCCCAAGAAGATGTCGCAGGTCCAAGTGACCACCCAGGCCGAGGAAAAACGTTTTCTCGTCCACTGCGACCAGCTGCAGCTGCAGCAGGTGATGGTCAACATCATCCTCAACGCCGTCTACGCCATGGAGGGCAACGAAGGGGAAAAACAGCTCGGCGTCAGCCTCTTCCCCGCCGCGGAACTCCCCGACGACAAGGCCTCCCCGCCCCCCGGACTCAAGGAAAAGGGCCGGGTGAAAGGGGACTTCTGCTGCATCGCCGTCTCCGACAACGGCAGCGGCATGGACAAGGAGACCATGAGCAAGATCTTCGAACCATTCTTCACTACCAAACCTCAGGGCGAAGGCAGCGGCATGGGGCTTTCCATGGCCTACGGCATCGTGACCAACTGCGGCGGCTGGATCGCCGTGGAAAGCGAGCTCGGCAAGGGAAGCTGCTTCCGGCTCTTTCTCCCCGACATCAAGAACAAGGGAAACGCTCCTTCATGAAAAAGATCCTCATCATCGGCGGCGGAGTCGCCGCTTACGAGGCGGCCCTGGCCGCTTCCGCCGCTCCGAAAACTCAAGTCACCGTCTGTTCCGCGGAGTCCGTTCCGCCCTACCGCCGTCCGGCCCTCTCGCGGATGGTGGCGGAGGAACTCGCCGACGCGGCCTTCTACTTCAAGCCCGCCGCCTTCTACGCCGAACACGGCATCGATCTGCGCCTCGGCGCTGAAGCAAAGGTCCTCGACCGGGAAAAGCGGGAACTCCGCCTCGCGGACGGCACGATCCTGCCCTGGGACGTCCTTGTCCTCGCCACGGGGGGATACGCCTTCGTTCCGCCCCTGCCCGGCGCGGAACATGTCCGGGTCCTGCGGACCTACGCGGATCTTCTGGCCATCCGCGAACTCCTGGAAGGCGGGCTCCGCAAGGCGGTGATCGCCGGAGCCGGCGTCCTCGGGTTGGAACTGGCCGACTCCCTGCTCAAGAAGGGCTGCGAAGTCACGCTCCTCGAAGCGGGGCCCGCCGTGCTGGGCCGCAACCTCGATGAGGCCAGCGCCGGAATGGTCAAAAATCTGCTCGCGCAAAAAGCGGGGCTCACGGTCCTGACGGGCGTTTCCGCGGGGAAAGCCTTCCCCGACGGCGTGGAGCTGACCGACGGGCGGCGCCTCGACGCCGGAGCCGTCTTCTTTTCCACCGGCGTCCGGAGCTGCGCGCGTCTCGCCGCCGACGCGGGGCTCGCGGTCGACCGGGGCATCGTCATCGACGACCGGACGGCCACGTCGGATCCGGCCGTCTTCGCCTGCGGCGACGCGGCGGAGCTGAACGGCCGCTCCTTCGGGCTGCTGAACGCCGCCAGGACCATGGGGCACATCGCGGGCATCAATGCCGCGGGCGGGGATGAACGCTTCGTGCCGGAATCCTGGCCCGTCCGGCTGAACGCCCTCGGGATCAAGCTCTTTTCGGCGGGGACGCCCGCCGGGGCCCACGTCGAACACACCGAAGCCGACGGGGCCGGAAAATCCCTCATTTACGACGAGTCCGGAAAACTTGCGGGCGTCGTGCTGCTGGGCGACCTGAGCGAGGCCGCCGCCTTGCAGAAGGAGCTGGCCCGGTGAAGATCACCGCCCGTTCCATCGCCTACGGCGGCGAAGGAGTCGGCCTCACGGATCAGGGAAAGGTCTGCTTCGTCCGGGGGCTTCTCCCCGGCGAGACGGCGGAAGTCGAGATCACGGAAGACAAGAAGCGTTTTGCCCGCGGCGTGATCGGGAAGCTCCTCTCGAGCGCCCCGGAGCGCATCGCCCCGGCCTGTCCTCATGCGGGGGCGTGCCCCGGATGCGTCTATCAGCACTGCACCTACGAAACGGAACTTGCGTGGAAACAGCGGCAGTTCGAGTATTTTCTCCGGGACCTCCCCGGCGAACGGCTTCCCATCTTCCCCTCCCCTGCCCGGCTGGGCTGGCGCAACAGGCTCAAATTCCACTGCGAAAAGGGGAAATACGGCTACCGGGGGTGGGACAACACCACATTCGTCCCCGTGGAACGCTGCCTTCTGGCCGTGCCCGCCATCGACGCGTTTCTGAAAGACGCCCCCCTGCCCTCCGACGGCCCCCTCTTTCTGCGTTCCTGCGCCGACCGGACGGGCATCGTCGGGGAAAAAGAGGAAACACTGCTTACGGAAGAGCTTCCCCCCTGGGGAAGTTTCAAGGTTCCCGCCTCGGGTTTCTTCCAGACCAACCTTCCCGTGGCGGCTGAGCTGGTTTCACGGGTGACGGCGGAGCTCGGAAAGCGGAACGTCCGCACTCTTCTGGAGCTTTTCTGCGGGGTCGGGCTCTTTTCCGTCGCCGCGGCGAAAGTCCTGCCGGAACTCCGTTCGACGGGGGTGGAACTTTCCCGCCCCGCCGTGGCGGCGGCAAAACTCAATGCCCGCTCGGCCGGCGTGGACGACCGCTGCGCCTTCCGGGCCGCCGACGCCGTCAAATTCCCGGATGTCGGCTTGGACGCCGTCCTGCTGGATCCGCCCCGGACGGGGGCCGCTCCGAAACTGCTGACCAAACTCCTCGACCGCGCGCCCGGACTCATTCTCTACGTTTCCTGCGCTCCCGACACGCTCCGGCGCGACCTGAAAATACTGGAACCGAAGTACGGAATCCTCAGCTCCGGCGCCCTCGACATGTTCCCCTGCACGGCGCATTTCGAAACTTTTACGGTTCTGGCCTTGTCAAATCGGCTCCCGTGATATATATTATAGCGCACACCAAAAAACAAAGGAGAAGACAAATGAAGAATCCCGGTTGGATCGACCTGCAGGTCAACGGCCACAACGGTGTGGACTTTTCCAATCCGAACCTCACAGCCGACATGGTCGTCAAGGCGGCGGAAGAACTTTTCGCCGCGGGAACGCAGATTTTCCTGCCCACCATCATCACCGGCCCCATGGAACTCTACCGCCGGAACATCCCCATCATCAAGAAAGCCATCGAATCCCACGGCTATCTGGACCGGGTCCCCGGCGTCCATCTCGAAGGCCCCTTCATCTCGGCCAAGTCCGGAGCCGTCGGGGCCCACAATCCCGCCTGGGTCCAGACTCCCTCCAAGGCCGCGGTGGATGAACTCAACGCCGAAGGCTTCATCAAGATCATCACCATCGGCGCCGATGCGGAAAACGCCCCCGAAGCCATCGCGCGGGCCCGCGAACTCGGCATCCACGTTTCCGTGGGCCACCACATGGCCGACTACGCGCAGGTCCGGGCCGCCGCCGACGCGGGCGCCCAGCTGCTGACTCACCTGGGCAACGGCTGCCCCAACCAGCTCGACCGCCACAACAATCCCGTGTGGGCGGGACTCGCCGAGGAACGGCTCACCGCCATGCTTATCACCGACGGCCACCACCTGCCCGGCGAACTCATCAAGGTCTTCGTCCTGACCAAGGGCGTGGACAAGGTCATCGTCACCAGCGACGCCACCGAGGCCACCGGCTACAAGCCGGGTCCCTGCTTCGTGCTGGGCAACGACTCCATTCTGGAGCCCAACGGCAAACTTCACAACCCGGTGAAGAAGTGCCTCGTGGGATCGGCCTCCACCATTTCCATGTGCATGGCC
>JAFSYV010000196.1 GCA_017443585.1 Lentisphaeria bacterium
CGGCCCGGACTTCGACCGCCGTTTGAGCATGCGAAGGGGTCAGGGAAATGTCATCCAGAAACGCGGTCCCCGCGCCGTATAAGGCGGGACAGACGTAAAATCCCTTCGTCCCCGCGGGAGCCCGGAACGTGAAGGCGCCGTCGGTCCACTCGGGGGTGAGGGTGTAGCGCTGGATCCGGTACTCCTTGAAGGGGATCAGCCGGGCGGGCCGCTTCGGGTCGGAGCGCAGGGGCGCGTACAAAATCACCAGCGACGGAGTCCCGTGGGAGGGCAGATGTTTCCCCCGCATCTTGAAGCGCAGTTCCCAGACGGTCTCCTCCTTCGTTTCCGGGACGAGCACCTCCTGCACGATCCGGTTGGAGATCATGATCTTGGGGGCGAGGTCGTTCACCTGCATCGGCGTTTCCAGCCGGACGCAAAATTTTCCTTCGGCCGGGTTGTCGGCGGAAATCCGCCGGGTGCACAACTCCCGGACCTTCTCCGCGTTGGGGGTCTTGCCGTGGACGTTGACGCCGCCCCGCCAGGAGCCCCGGCCCCCGCTCTTGGAGATCACGGTCCCCGGCTTTTCGAAATCGCCGTTGACGAGCAGATTGCCCTTCCGAGGGCCGGAAGGCGTCGCCTTGGGGGCGAACTGCTGAAAATCGAAGGTTGTGCCGCCGGGGGAAAACACATCGGCGCCGAGGCCGCTTCCCAGCAGCGCGCCGCAGAACAGGACAAAAAATTTTTTCATGATCGGTCGTTCTCCTTGTTTCGAAAGCTCACCAGGCGTCGTTGGGGGGCATCTTCCGCCGCCAGGGGTGCCAGAAGGTGCAGGTGTCCGCCGAGGGGGTCTTGGTCAAGGCGGGCATCTTGTCCCGCGAGATGAAGGCCGTGTGGCCGTCGAGGAAAAGCACCGAACACTCCCCCTGCCCCGTCAGCATGGGCGAGGAGGTGCCGGAGCCGTCCCTCCCGGCAAGGGGGTTGAAATGGGGGAAGCCGGGCCAGTAGACGCCGGAGTAGCTGCAGGTGGCTTCGCCGCCGAAGGCCACCTCGGCGAAGTAGCACCCGCGGGAAGGCCGCAGCACCATGGAAAGTTTTCCCACGCTCCCGTCCTTCACGTTGGGGACCTGCATTTTCGTCATGATCGCGATGCCGTAGTAGTCCTTGGGCGTGGGCACGGAGGGCGGCGTGGCGACGGCGGGGCACAGCAGGGGATGCCTCGTCACGCCGGTGGACCGGACGGCGGCGCCCCCCACGAAAGCTTTCGACTCCATGGCCAGATACGAAGAGAGCATCCCCTGCTCGAGGGAGCCGCTGTACCAGGTCCGGAACTGGGGGCTCGTGGAGTAGTTGCTGTTGCGGTAGAAGACGGGGTAGCCCCCGTTGTCCTCGGTGTAGAAGTTGGCCGCTTTGCCGAGCTGTCCGAAGTTGGAAAGGCACTTCGTGGCGTTGGCCCGCTGTTTGGCCTGCTGCAGGGCGGGCAGCAGCATGGCGGCAAGTATCGCGATGATCGCGATCACCACCAGCAGCTCGATCAGGGTGAACTTCGATTTGTGGATCTTCTTCATGTTCCTTTCTCCATATTTTTGCGAAAGTGCAGCTTTCTGCGGAAATTCCTTTTTCAATAGCGTATGTCGGGCGGCACGGGGTCGTAGCGGGGGTGGCGGCACGCGGGGACGTGCATCCCGCCCGTCCGGTAGACGCCCGGCGGGGAATCGCACTCGAATTTCAGCACCGGACACAGACGGGCGCGGAGCGGCTCCGGGATCTCCACCGAGACCTTGCCCTCCTGCCAGGTGAAAGGGAGCTCCCCGATACCGTAAGAACTCACCCGGAGCACCCGGCCGATGAACCCTGCGACAGTGAGGCGCGGGACAGGGTACATGAGAACGTAGTAAAGGGTGTTGCCGGAAACGGTGAAATTGCCGCTCGGGTCCCAGTCGCCCCGCTCGCCGGGAGCGGGGAGTCCGGGGGACATCTTCAGCTCATCGCAGGCCGAAACCGCCTCTTCTCCCCCTTCCCGGAGCCACCGGCCCACGGCGCGGAGGATCGCCGCCGACTTTTCCGGCACGGAGCCGTCGCCACGGGGACCGACGTTGAGCAGCAGATTGCCCCGGCGGGAGTTGCAGGCGAGGAGCATTTTTATCACCTCCTGCGGCGTCTTCCAGTTCTCGTCCCCGTCGAAAAATCCCCAGTGGTCGTTGAGGGTGACGCAGGCCTCCCACGGACGCCACGGATCGGGCGGCGTCAGGTGCTGTTCGGGGGTCCCGAAATCGCCGGGGAGCCCGTTCCGGCCGTTGAAAAGGAGACCGGGCCGGATCTTCCGCAGTATGCGGTTCATTTCTTCGGCCTGCCACTGCACGGCGTTGAAGGGCCACCAGCCGTCGTACCACATGATGTCGAAGTCGTAATTTTCGGCCAGCTCCTTCAGTCGCGCGAAGGTGTTGCGAATGAACATGTCGTACGCTTCCGGTTTTTCGAGGGCGTCCGCGGCGTCGGGGGCGTCGTGCCAGTTGTTGAGGCTGTGGTAGAGCCCGAGCTTCAGCCCGTTCCGGCGGGCGGCATCAGCGACCTCGCGGACGAGGTCCCGGCCGCAGACCTGAGCTGCGTTGAAGTCCGAAAGACTCGTCGGGTACATCCGGAACCCTTCGTGGTGCATGGTGGTGAGGACGATGTACTTCATGCCGCCCTCCGTGGCCAGGCGGCAGAGGGCCTCCGCGTCGAAACGCTCCGGTGCGAAATTCCGGGCGAGCCGTTCCATTTCGGCGGGCGGGATCTGTTCCCGGTTCATGACCCACTCCCCGCGCCCGAGCGCGCTGTAAAGCCCGAAATGGACGAAAAGCCCGTAACGCAATTCAGTAAACTCAGAAACCTTCACCGGTCCGCAATCTCCTCATTCCACAATGGTAAACACATTATCCGCGCTTATAAGATAGCACCAAACACCCGTTTTTCAAGAGCCGGAACGTTTTTCCCGGCGGAAAAATGTTGAATGCCCCAGACAGCGGGATCTTTCACCACTGCACGATACAAACGGCGCGTGACACTCAGCGTTTCGCCCGCAGACTGGCAATCGGCCCGGCGGTAATGCCAAGCGCCCGCGGCGCCTACACAACGCCCGGGGTGGTTTTGGTCTGCGGCCCTTTCACTCCCGCAAACTATCGAAGCGGTCAGGGGCGGAGGTTCTGGATGAGCTGGAGGAGTCCGACGAGGATCCCGAGGACGAAGCCCAGGACCTGGATCGCCCCCAGGTGCTGGGCGGCGATGGAGTTGATGAGTTCGTGGAACTCCCGGACGTTCTGCTCGTTGATGGATTTTTCGATCTGCTTGTCGAGCTCGAGATTCTTCATGAGCTCCTCCTTGTTCTCCACGATGAAACCGATGAGCCCTTCGCGGGCCGCGGGGAGCATCTTTTCCTCGAACCACTGCCACAGCTTTTCCGACGCCAGAGCATTCCGGGCAAAAAGAGGCAGGGATTCGTGGAGGTAGGTGAAAAGGAACTTCTTCAGCGCTCCCCGGCTTTCCGCCGAAAAGGAGCCCAGCTTCTCGGCCCCTTCCTGCGATTTGAGCCAGGAACTGAACCCCTCGGTCAGCACGGTGAGCTTGGAGCAGAGCATTCTTTGCGTCTCCTCTTCGCCCAGCCAGGACTGGATCATTTCACGCATGGTCTCGGGCGAGGCGAAAAAGGCCATGACGAGATCGGTGATGAACCCCGAAAGTGGCGCAAGGAGCACACTCTTTTCGAGCTCCGCGTTGAGATGGGCCCGGAGCTTCCTGCGGATGAGCTCCGTCAGGTCGCCTGCGTTCTCCTTTCCGAAATTCACGATGGCGGAAGCGATCCGGGCGCGGTTTTCCCCGCTCTCCAGCCGGGGCTGGAGCTCCCGTTCCCAGAACTCCCGGAGCCGCTCCGGCGTCACCAGTTCGTCGATGGCCCCGACGAGGGACTGCTCGATCTCCGGGATCAGAAAATCCACCACGGTGCTCTGGTGCCGGAGCAGAAAATCCTGGATCCCCCGCCGGATCCGGTCGATAATCGCCGGGTCCTTCAGAAAGGCCATGAGCTTGTCCGAAATGGTGTTCGACAGCAATTCCGGGGTGAGCAGCTTGTTCCCCACCGCCTCCCCCATCTTCCGGGCGATGCCGGGCTTGTTCCGGGGGATCATCCCCTGGGGCCAGAAGAAGAGCCACTTCTTCGGCTCGTAGGGCCGAAACAGCATGGTGATGGCGAGAAAATTGGTGAGATACCCCACGGCTCCGGCCAGAAGCACCGGAGAGCCGTACCTGAGCCACCACGCGGGGATCAGATCCCCCCGGCCCGCGGCGCAGAGCCCGGCCTGGACCAGCAGCAGAAGGATCGTCCCCAGACTCACGGGGAAACAGAGAATCTCGAGCAGGGCGAAAAGACGCTGTTCGCGGGTCGAATCCGGGGATCGGACCACATTCCAGCGGGAAGCACCTTCCGACAGCAGGGACTTGATGAACTCCATTTCTCCTCCTCTTTCCCGAGTTCCCGAAAAAAAGAGGCCGCTTCGAGGCGGCCCCGAAAAAGTGCTTATTTCGCGCTGTCGTCCACGAAGCGGCAGGCGGCGAGGGCCGCCACCGCGCCGTCGCCGGCGGCGGTGACCACTTGCCGGACCTTCTTCACCCGGCAGTCCCCGGCGGCGAAGATCCCCGGCGTGGAGGTGACGGTGGATTCGTCGGAAACGATGAACCCCATCTCGTCCAGCTTGCAGACCCCGGCGAATGGGGCGTTGTCCGGCTGGAGCCCGATGGCGACGAAGATGCCGTCCACGGGGAACCGCTCCGTCCGGTCGGTTTCCGTGTTGCGGAGCATGATCGACGTCAGCTGCTCCTCCCCCTCGAGTTCATCCACCACGGTGTTGTAGAGAAACGCGACGTTCTTCCGGCTCTTGAGGATCTCCATCAGCCGCGCCTCGCCGGTGCAGCTCGCCAGATTCTGGACGATCGTCACCCTGGCGCACTGCTCCGAGAGGAGCACCGCGTCCTGCAAGGCGGTGTTGCCGCCGCCGATGACCGCGATCTCCCGGTCCTTGTAGAAGGCCCCGTCGCAGAGGGCGCAATAGGAAACGCCGTTCCCGGTGAACTCATCCTCACGGGGCAGTCCCAGCCGGCGGTGGCGGCTTCCGGAGGCGATGATGACCGCGATCCCCTGAAATTCGCCGTGCTCGCACCGGACGATTTTGTAACGGCCCATGTCCCGGACCTCCGTCACCGTGTCCAGCTCCACTTCCGCCCCCAATGCGAGAGCCTGCTCCACCAGCTTTTCCCCCAGTTCGCTGCCCGAGATCTCGTTGAAGCCCGGGTAGTTTTCCACCTTGGGGGAGTAGGTGATCTGGCCGCCGAAACTTTCCTTTTCCAGCACCAGCACGCTCCGGTTGGCCCGCCGGGCGTAGATGGCGGCGGTCAGGCCGCCGGGCCCCGCCCCGATGATGATGATGTCGTACATTTCTCAGATCACCTGAACGACCTTTTCCTCACCGGCGGCCTGAGTGTCGATGAAGCGCCGGATGTTGGAGACGTTGACCACCTTCTCGACGTTGTCGCCGGTGACGACCACCAGCGTAGGCGCCTGACGGACGCCGTACTGACGGGTAAGATCCACCGCTTCGTCGGCGATGACCGTTTCGTAGATCATCCCCGCCCGGTCGAGGAAGGTCTTGGCCATGCGGCAGTTGGGACAGGTCCGCGTGGTGAAGAGGATCAGCCGGTCGAAGGCGGGGGCGGGAGCCGCGGC
>JAFSYV010000197.1 GCA_017443585.1 Lentisphaeria bacterium
GTGGTCGCCCCGCCAGCCCGGTTCGAAGGACATGAAGATGCCCTCATGGAAGAGGCAGGGGTAGAGGGCGTCCAGCACCGGGTCGGCGGCGCACTCCCTGACAAGGAGCGCGACGGATTTCCGCAGCGTTTCCAGAGGGTGGCTGGTGGTGGTGGCCTGGACTCTTCCCACGCCGTGGCGGAGGAGGGCCGTCGCGATGGCCCGGAGCTGGTCCGGATCCTTCAGGGTGGAGTAGGAAAAGCCCACCGCACCGTTCTGCTGGACATCGACCAGCACGGGCATGAGCCAGGGCAAGTTGGCGGACTCTTTTGTGGGCGTGACCTTGCCGATCCTGCCGTTGACGACTTCGAACTCCACGGCTCCGCCCTCGGGCAGAGTCCCCGCATAACATTTTCCGGACATGACATATCCTCCTTTCGTGTTCTTCGCTTCTAATATAGCACACGGGGGGCGTTTTTTCCACAGCGCGGGACACAAAAACTTGCCGTCGGCCCCGGTGCTGCCCGCAAATGGGGGCCGGGGAGACTATGAATACTATGAATACTATGAATACTGCCCCGGCGGTATTCGGTGCCGGGTGCAAGTTGCCGGGCCGGTTGCACAGTATTCTTAGTATTCTCAGTATTCCCAGTCTGCGGGGGCTCGGGAGCGGTTGTCTTTCCCTGAGCCCCGCGCCCCGATAATGTTTTCAGAGCGCTTGTAAAAACCATAAGGCGCATCTTTGGCGAAATGGCATTTTTTTCAGAATTTTCGGCTTGCAAAATATCGTTTGATGTGCTATCTTACAGCAGATGCGTGATTTTGCATCGTCTTTCGTTTCAACGCGGAAAAGAGGAGTTTCGTTATGCTGAAAAGATCGTTTCTGCTGGTTTTCGCGGTGCTGGCGCTGGCGGCCGGGGCCGCGGAAAAGACGCGCCGGGATGTCTACGTGGAGCTGACGTGGTGCGGAGGGGAGCTCGAAATGTTCGGGATCGTCGAAAAATACCGGCTGAAGTTTTCCCCGAATTTCCCGGGGGAGCGCGCCTGGCTCAACGGGCGCTGGCGTGACGGCGGCGAGGGCATCGCTTTGACCACCACCCTGGATGGCGCGGGCGATCTTTTGCGGTTCGGCAGGTCCTCGTCCTTCCCCGTGAACGAGTCCATCGTTACTCTTCTTTCCTTCGGATGGATCAATGCGAAAGGTTCTTCGATCTTTCTGTTCAACCTTGTCCGGAAGCGGCAGATAGTCCCGAAGGTTGCCGCTCAGGCCCGCGTGGTGCTGTATCCGGGTGTCGAGACGGCGTTCTGCACCTGGAGTTGGTTGAGTGTCCAAAAAGAAAACAACTCGTCTATCCGGTGGGTGTTCGCGCCGTGGGGAGCGGCCCCGCAGGACGGCTTGTTTCTGAAACTTGACATCCGGAAGGAGGACTTGGCGAAGATCCCCGAGGGGGCTTCTTACGACGAAGCGGTCCTCGGCGAAATGTTCGAGGCGTTCAAGGTCCCCCGGGATCTGACGAAAGCGGCTTTGAAGTCATCGGAACTGCAGCAGTGGGCCGCCCGGTGGAAGTGTGTCCGTCTGCGTTTCGATATGGGCTGGATCGGGCTTGATGAAATACTGGAGTGCGAGCTTGCCGCGTTGAGTTTGTTCCTGAACCGGCCCGAACTTGCTCCGGCGGTCCCGGAGCTCCGCCGGGCGTACGGTTCCCGGCTGCGCAGGCTTGCGGCGCTCCTGAAACTCAAATTCCGGTCCGGCACCATACCGCTGGAACCGCTCCGCCGCAAAGAACGGGAACTTGCGGAGTTCGAGAAAAAATACGGCCCGGCGGAGCCCCGCCCCCGCAAATAAAGCCGGCACAGTATTCATAGTATTCATAGTATTCACAGACCGCCGGGGGCAAGTAAAATGATGCATGACAAAAAACGCACCGCGATATACGCGGGTCTTTTCGCCGCCGCGGCGCTGCTTTTGCTGCTGTTGTTCTGCGGCCTGCCGGGACCGGAGCTTTTCCCGGCGGCGGTCGAGGGTGGTTCCTGCACCTTGTTTTCGGGGGAAAATCCGCCGGCGGTTCAAATTTCCTCCGAAGCTTTGAGGGAATTCAAAGATTATCTCGGCGCACCCCGGCGGCGGTTCTTCCACCGGACCAAGGATCAGGTCTTTCTGCACCTTAAAATCGTCGATGAAAAAGACAGGCTTTGCGATCTGCTCTTTCTCAATACGAAAGATGAGCCCTGCGTCGTGAGATCGGGCGACCGTTATTACACGGTCCTCCGCTCGTCGGATGAGGTCAAGGCCTTTACGGAAAAGCTGGCCCGAGCCGTCTCGGAATGAAACGGAAAAGCTGA
>JAFSYV010000198.1 GCA_017443585.1 Lentisphaeria bacterium
GAGCCATGAGCAGGAAGGGGGCGGGTTTTCCCTGCTGGTAACATTTCTTCCACGCGCCGTTGGCGGCGGCTCCGGCGTACCCGGTCCCGATGGAGGAACCCACGGCGGCGAGAGCCACGGCCGTATAACCGGCTCCCAGCGAGATGAACTCCATCGATTTCAGTGCGATTTCCTTTTCCATTTCGTCAATCCTCCGTATCGTGTTTCTTGAATGGTTTGAAAGGTTGTCCACTCCAGCTCAGGCCGGTGTGGTTTGAAAACTCCAAAGTGTTGAGACGGACGCCGTGGACCAGCACGCTCATGAAGCCCAGGGCGATGTTCAGGGCGTGGCCGCAGAGAATGGCCAGGACTCCGACGGGGATCGCCCAAAGATGGGCATGCATGGCATCGACGCCCATGCTGTTGAAACTGCTGGCGATGCAGCTTCCGGCCATGCCCACGGCGAAGAGCCGGATGTAACTCAGCACATCGGTGAAACTGCCGATGACGCTGAAGGGGAACTGGAAGCAGTCCGCGGGATCACGCCAGTTCACGTCGGCCACCATCACCATGGCGAGGCCGATGCCGTAGACCCAGTACATGATCACGGGGAAATCCCCCGGCCAGACGATGATCTTCAACGTCAGGAGCAGATTGCCCAGAATGATGAAGGTCCACCCGAAGTGGCGGATGTAACTGCGCAGGCCCCCTTCGTGGACCGCCCGCCAGACCCGGCCCACGCCCAGCTGGGCGAAGGCGAGGAGGAAACAGAAGAACTGCACGTTGGTGTCCTTCGTCTCGGGATCCGTGAGCCACTTGATGCCGGGAAGCCCCGGTATGCCGAACCAGTTGCCCGAGAGAGCGCCCCAGACGATGGTGGCGCAGCTCAGCAGGATGAAGAGATTGATCGGGGTGCGCAGCGCCTCCTTCTTCCGGAACTTCGCCTTGCAGACGAGGGCGATGAGAAGGAAGAGGGCCCCGTACCCGGCGTCGCCGATGATCATGGCGTAGAAGATGGTGAAAAAGACCAGCACCCCGGCCGAAACGTCCATTTCGCGGTAGCCGGGAAGGACGCCGATGAAATCGAAGAGGGGCTTGATGACCCGGCTGAAGCGGTTCTCCTTGACCAGCACGGGGACGATCTCGTCGGCACCGGGATCCCGGATGAGCAGTCCCCAGCCGTTCTTCTTCGCCGCTTCGCGCAGGACGTCGATCTGAGGTTCGGGAACGAAGCCCGACAGGTAGACCACGGGACCGGCATCGGTCAGGGCGTCGGCGGCCTGATGGAACTCGACGGCTGAAGTAAGGCCGGAAATTTCCTCCTTGACCAGGGAAACGGAGGCGGCGCAGCGGACCAGCTCGGCCTGAGCCTCGCTCTGCGCGGCGCGGCATTTTTCCAGCTTGTCGTACAGGAGTCCGGGATCGTCATCGTCGGCCAGGACCACGCCGGGGAAAAGTTCGGGATCGGGTTCGGTCGTGCCCAGAAGCACGAAGTAGACCGTCTTCCCTTCGCGGGAGATCTCGCGGCAGCAGAAGCCTTCCAGCGCCCCGGCGGCGGCGAATTTCTTTTCGTCGCCCTCGACGAGGGTGACGGTCACGCCCTGCTTCCGGAGCTTCTTCAGACAGCCGGCGTCGAAATCCCCCCAGGGTTCCAGCCGGTCCAGCCGACGCCGGAACTTTTCGGCATCGCTTTCGGCGGCGTTGCGCTTTTCCAGCGCGGCGGCGGCATGTTCCAGGACCTCGGCGCCGCTCAGGGCGGGATCGGGGGCGGCGGCGGGTTTGCCGATTCTCTCGAGCTCCGCAAGGATGCGGAGGGCATGGGCGCGCTTTTCGAGCAGGGAAGCGGTGTCCGCCGACCCCTGCTCGGCCCGGTCGATCTGCATGACTCCGGCGTTGCGGAGCTCTTCCAAAGCCTCCCGTGCGCCGGATTCCAGCGCCAGAAGCACGACTTTTTTCATGGGAACGATCATGGGTTCTCGTCACTCCCTGAGCTGTCCGTCGCCCCGGACCAGATATTTGTAGGTGGTGAGCTCGTTCACGCCCATGGGGCCCCGGGCGTGGAGCTTGTCGGTGCTGATGCCGATCTCCGCCCCCATGCCGAACTCGCCCCCGTCGGTGAAACGGGTGGAGGCGTTGGCATAGAGCGTGGAGGAATCCACACCGCCGAAGAAGCGTTCGATGTGCTCTTCGTTGTCCGAAATGATCCCGTCGCTGTGGCGGGAACCGTAGAAGTTGATGTGCCGGATCGCCTCGTCCACGCCGTCCACGATCTTCACCGCGAGGATCAGGTCCAGATACTCGGCGAAGTAGTCCTCTTCGGTGGCGGGCAAGGCGTCGGGAACGAGCCTGCGGAAAGCCTCGTCGCCCCGGAGTTCCACCTTGTTCTGCCGCATGGCGGCGGCGAAAAAGGGAACGAACCGGGGAGCGATCTTCCGGTCGATGAGCAACGTTTCGAGGGCGTTGCAGGTGCCGGGCCGCTGACACTTGGCGTTGACCACGATCTTCACCGCCTTTTCCAGGTCGCAGGATTCGTCCACGAAAAGGTGGCAGACGCCCTTGTAATGCTTGAGGACGGGCATGGTGGCCTCGGCCATGACGGTCCGCACCAGTCCCTCCCCGCCGCGGGGGATGATGAGGTCGATGTAACGATCCATCTTGAGGAGCAGTTTGACCGCTTCGCGGTCGCGCCAGGGGATCAGCTGGACGGCGCCCGCGGGGATCCCGCAGGCCACGCCCGCCCGGTCCAGGATCCCGGCCAGACACATGTTCGAATTGAAAGCTTCGCTTCCGCCCCGGAGCATGACCGCGTTCCCGGCCTTGAGGCAGATCGCCGCGGCATCCACGGTCACGTTGGGACGGGATTCGTAGATGATGCCGATGACGCCGAAGGGCACCGACACCTTGGAGATCTCCAGCCCGTTGGGACGGACGCGCTTTTCCAGCACCCGGCCCACGGGATCCTCCTGCGCGGCCACGGTGCGGACGCCCTGCGCCATTCCGGAGATCCGTTTTTCGTCCAGTCTGAGCCGGTCGAGCATGGCGCCCGAAAGCCCTTTTTCCCTGCCGTATTCGAGGTCGGCGGCATTGGCTTCGAGGATGGCCGCGGCCTCCTTTTCGATCATATCGGCCGTCCGGAGCAGGAAAGCGACTTTGGCATCGGCACCGGCGACGGCCAGAGCGCGGGAGGCCTCCAGGGCCTTGGCCCCCATGGCATCGAGGGTGCTTTGCATTTCTTCTTGCGTCATAGACGATACTCTTTCCATAAAAAAATTGCTGTCCGTATAAGATAGCACGTCCCGGAGGATTTTTCAAGGGGCGACTTTTTCAAAAACCTCTTATTCCCGGAAATGCGGAAAGAAATCCGCCGTTGAATCCGCCCGGAACATCCACGTAACACTTTTCGGCCACATCCGGCACCGGACGGAAGGAGGGGACCACGGGCCGCCGGAAAAGGGCCCGCGACTCCGGGACCCAGCGGTCCGGACGGGGACGGATGTTGGTCAATGTCAACACTTTCAGCTCCGAAGCGCACTTGATGCTTTCGGGGGGGATCCCGTTCCGGGAAATGTCGTCGATCTTGAGTTTCCGCAAGGTGGGCAGACAGCGCACCCAGTCGGCCCGGTCGATGCAGACCGAAAGGTTTTCCAGCTTGAGGACCTTCAATCTTTCCAGAGGCAGCTCGCTGTTGGCGAGGGTGTTCCAGTCGGAAGCGCCGATCCGGCCGACGCGCAGATTCCGGAGTTTGCCGCAGACGGTCAAGCCGTCGCAGAGGGCGGAGGCCACCGCCGCCGCGGCCTCATCGGGTTTCGTACCGGGAGGAGGGAGGAGGACGCAGTTTTCCAGCGCCAGACTTTCCAGATCCTTCAGACGGCCCAGGAACTTGAGGTCGCGCAGGACCACATGCGACAAAATCAGCTCGCGCAGACGTCCCGAACGGAGCCGGTTCCAGTCGGTCCGGGCCGTCGAGGGGTTCTGGAGATGGAGGATGCGGAGCGGCTTGCCCGTGAGCCAGGCGGGATCGAAACGGCCGCCCCGGCCGCCGTTGACGGAAAGCGTCTCCAGCTTCCTGAGACTTCTGAGGAAGGAGTAGTCGCAGCCGTCGCCCAGGCGGAGTTTCAGTTCCCGCAAGGGCAGCGCGCCCAGAATCGCGGCGGATCGGCCCGTCACGTGCGGGGCGGTGAGATGCAGGCACTCCACGGCGGTCCCGGCCAGGAAGGCGGGATCCCGGCCGGGGAAGAAACATTCGAGGCGGCGGAATCCGACCCGGCGGAGAGAGTCGAAATCGAACTCGTCCCGGACGGGGATCACCCGGAGCAGGTCCAGCTTCAGGCCCGGCGGCAGGGCCACGAGGGGCACATTGGGACGGCGGCTGAAATCCTGAACCTGGAAGGGAGAACGGGGCCGGGGCAACCGGGCTCCGGGGACCAGCCCTTCCACCCGTTCGAGGTAAAGCCGGGTCAGCTTCGGAGCCTGCAGCGTCTCCAGTCCGGAAACGGGCCCGGAAAGGCGGAGCTCCCGCAATTCGGGGAACTTTTCGCCCCGGAAGGCCACCGCCCGGCAGGCCCGCAGATCCAGCTCCCGCAGCGTGGCCGCATCCTTGCCGAAGACGGCGGGCGAAAAGGGGGCTTTCCAGTCGATCTTCTTCAAGGCCGGATACCGCCCCTCGGGGGGGACGACGGGCCGTTCGGAAATTTCCTCGGGGAACATCATCCCCGTGAACCCGGAATTCACCCGGACGGGCGGCCGGAGCCGCCAGAAGCGGAACGCGACCAGATTCCCCTTCTCATCCCTTTCGATCTCGGCGGGGGGCGCTTCGCCCGCGGGGTGGCGGCGGTGGCGCCCCGTGCGGATATTGACCTGGATGTTCAACTCCGCGCAGACGGCGTCGAGGTTGCTCACGCCGGGGGCCGACAACGCCCGGAAGCTCCGCTCCCGCAGAGGCGTTATGTCGGTGACGCCCGGAGGCAGCAGCAGATTGCGCAGGGCGGGGAAGTTCTTCAGGAACTCGGCGGAACGGATGTCCGTTTCGGCCAGATCCAGCCGGAGCAGAGATTTGGAGGAGATCTTTTCGATCCCCTTCACGTGGAGCGCACCGACCTTCAATGTCCGCAGTTCCCGGAACTCTTCCAGCCCGGTCAGGTCCACTTCGGCCAGGCCGGAAAGATCCAGCATGGCGACCTGCGGAAATTTCTTCAGCACCGCCAGCGAAAACCGCCCGGAGTGCTTCTTTTCGGGCAGGGTCCGCACGGAACGGACGATGCCGAAGTTGTCCTGGAAGACCCGGAACTCCGGCAGGCCGGGGGCGCTCTGCTGCAATTCCTTTTCGATCTGCAACGGATCCGCGGCGCCCAGGCGCGGGACCGCCGTCAGCAGAAGCAGAAGGATCAGCATCGCCGTCTTCATTTCGAGCTCCTCCCGCATTTGGCCGCATGGAGCAGCAGGATCCGGCGCACCTCCTGGATGGCCAGAGGATTGCGGTGGACGCTGTGGCCCGATCTCACCACCAGCTCGCTTTCCGCGCCGTCCAGATGGCTGCTTTCGTAGGGGACCACCCCGTCACTGCCGCCGGGGGTGCCTTCGCGCTCCCGGTTGCCGATGACGGAGTGGTACGAGATCCCCGCCATGGGCAGGGCGCCGAGAAGCTTCAGCATGGGATCGTCGGGCCGCAGATTGTCGATGCCGGTGCGGCTGTCGAGAAAGTCGGGGCTCACCTTGCCCCTGCGGACCAGATCCTGCAGGATCTGGAGATTCCGGCGCACCAGTTTCTCAGGCAGGCGGATGAGGGAAGTCCCCAGTCCGCCGACCCAGCTTTCCGCGATGCGGGAGCCCCGGTGGGGAACGGCGATGAAGATGACCCGCTTCACCGAGGGGGAAGGCTCGAATTCGGAGGCTTCATCGAAACGCTTCTGTGCTTCGGGGGTGAACTGCCCCTTGACTTCGTCGATGTCCTTCACCTTGAGTATGGCGGCCACGTCCTTGCCGGAACAGCGGCAGATCTGAAGGCGGCTGAGGAGCCCCCCCATGGAGTGGCCGATGAGGACCATCTTGTCGAAGGCGTCGGTGGGGAGCTGCTGTTCCACCAGATGGCGGCGCAGATCCGCCAGCTCCCGGCGCAGTCTCGCGGCGGAAAAGAAGACGGGGCTCCCGCTGGAATAGGCGAAGCCCAGGAACTGATAGCGGCTCCGGAGCGTCCGGTCGTGGAGGAGCGTGTTCAGCATCTGGCTCCAGGTGCGGGCGTCGGACATGAGCCCGTGGACGAAGACCACCGGGATCCGGCCGGGGTCGAAGGGTTCGAAGTGGTAGAGCCCGGTGAACTGATCGGCCTCGCCCACCCGGAAGGTCCGTTCGAGGAAATCGATCATGGGAGGCCGGGAAACCGCCTTGGCCAGCGGCGTGGAAAAGTCCGAACAGAGGGGCAGACGGTGTCTGCCCAATTCCACGTGGGTGGCCGTCCGGGAGTAGATGTAGCGGAATTCCACTCCGGCCGTGGCCGCCGCCAGATCGCAGTGGAACACGGGGACCAGCGTCAGGGCGATGGGCATTCCCGGAATGATGCGCGCCCCCACGTCTTTCCCCACATGGAGCACGCCGGGCTTCAGTTCGGCCACCATGGGCACGCCGAAACCGGCGGTCCTGGTCACGTGGGTCAGGTTCCGGGTCCGGTAGTCGGCGCAGGGAGTGAAGGAGGTCAGGGCTTCCACCGGGACGGGCAGTTCGTAGACCGAGGGCATGAAGGTCACCTGCCGGTTGCCGCCTCCCGGCAGAGGCAGTTCGAAACCGGAGCGCCGTTCCAGATGCCGGTCCTTGAGATAGGAGTAAAGCTCCGTCGTTGCCAGATTGCAGATGCGGATGAGCCGGATCCGCTCCTCGCTGTAGGGATCCTCCCCGTCGTCGAGGTCCTTCAAATATACGCCGCTGTAGAGGGCCGCGGCCAGAAAGTAACGGCTGCTCCGGTCGGGGTCCCTGCGGAACCGCAGGCCCGAGGCCAGAGCGGTGTCGGCCATGGCGCAGACGAACTCCCGGATCCGGTCCTTCGGTTCGGGCGAAGTGCTCCTGTGCAGCCGGTAGCTTTCCTGTTTGCAGAGCTCTTCGAGGCGCAGCAGCACCGCCGCCGGATCCTTTTCGCAGAGATCGGTGAGCAGGAAATTGCCCAAGAGGTTGACGGTGCCGGGAGAAAGATGCCCCGGCGTGAGATCGTCCGCGCCGTAGAGCTGCCGGGCTTCCGGGGGATTTTTCTCCACGCCGATGTCGGAGGCGCACCCGAAGGCGGCCCCCAGCACCAAGGCGCAAAGCAGAACGTGTCCCCCGGCGAAGCGCATATCAGTCCTTCTTCTCCCGGTTCAGTTTGTTCAGTTTGTTCAGGCGGTGCTGATAAAAGAGGCAGAGGCTCATGTCTATGGCCACGAGAAGCGCGTTGCCGACGTAGAGCCAGAAGACCCAGTCGATGTCCTCGTTGTAGAAGATCTTGTGGAGACAGCCCGCCGCGTAGCCGATGATGATGAGGCTCAGGAAAAGGTAGCTTTTCCCGGCGGGGTTCTTCGCCCGGATGGTTTTGAGGATGGCAAAGGGCCAGCTGAAGCCGAAGCAGAACAGCATGATGGCTTCCCAGATACTGAAATTGAAATCCATTTTATCTCTCTTTGTCCTTTCATTCACATAGCGCAATCTTAAGCTGTGCCGTATAGTCTTTGTTTCCGGCGAGGGGTTCCGGTTTCCCCCGGAAAACCCGGCCGTTGACGGTTATTTCGACCTCCTTTTCCAGATCCGCCATCGGCGGCGCGAGGAAGAGGGTGAAGCGCGCCACGTTTTCCGCCGTGACGGCGAAACGGTTGCCCCCGAGGTTTTCCGCCAGCAGCCGGGCCCCCGGATGAGGAGCCTTCGCCAGCCGGTAGGACTGGGCCCGGAGCTCCTCCACGGTCCAGGCGATGTTGGGCCCCGTGAGGACGATCTTGTCCAGCTCCACGGTGCCGGGGAGAGTCCCGTCGATGCGCAGATAGCGGGAGCTCAAATGCTCTTCCAAGGCGGGGTCGGCGGAGCCCCCCGGCGAGATCACCGCGCAGCGCCGGGGGTAAGGATTCCTCCGGAACTGCATGGCGTAGCTGATGAAGTCCAGAAAGGCCATCTTGGCCGGTTCCCAGCGCAGCCCGTGGCCGCCGTCGTGTTCATGGTAGACGTGGGGGACGCAATCCCGGAGCATGAGTTCGTGAGCCGCACGGGCGAAGGAGAGGCCGCACCAGTCGTGGTGGCGGGGCTCCGGGTGGGTCTCCCGGTAGTTGGCGGCGCAGTCGTACCGGCCGTGGAGGATGAAGACGGGAGTTCCGAGAAAGGCCCGGAAATCGGTCTCCAGCCAGGCCCCCGCGCTGAGCAATATGCAGGAGAAGCGGTCGGCCAGAAGAGTCCCGTTGTGGTAGGCCCCGAAACCGCCCATGGAGTGGCCGCCGAAGATGATCCGGTCGGCGTCCACGTTCACGCGCTCCCGGACGGCGGAAATCACCGCCTCGATATAGGCCGTGGAGCCGGGATAGTTCCATCGTTTGCCGTCCTTGGCGAAGGGGGCGCAGGGGGCGACGGTGACGAAGGGGGCGTTCTTCACCAGCGGGTAAAGGGTGCCCTTTTCGGGGTCCAGATAGGTTTTGAAGGGGGCGTCGACGGGGGAATTCCTATCCCCTCCGTGCATGAAGAAGAAAAGAGGCACGGGCATCCCGAGATCGAGCCCTTCGGGAACGTGAAGGTAAACAGGGTACTCCGGGTACGCCGGAAGAAAAAAAGGCTCCTGGACGCCGGGTGTCAACTGCCGCGCACTCATTTTTCCGCCGTACCTTTCCTTTCGGTCCTTATCCTTCTTCCTGTTCCCTTAATAATTTACATCGGAAACCCGCCGATTTCAAGCGGCCGTTTCAAATTTTTCAGCACTCCTCGAGGGTGTAGACGTTTTCCCCGAGGCCGCATTTCACCGCGTAAAGCAGCTGTTCCGCGCCCCGGAACTTCTTGCCTCGGGCGGCCACGGCGTCGTAGCAGGCCTGATCCACGGCCACCGGGTCGGTGGAAGCGAAGACCCCGATGTCCGGCACGCACCGGGACATGGGCCGGGGTTCGCAGTCGCACCCGCGGGTGACGCTGACGGCGAAATCGATGTAGATATGCTTCTTCCCGCGGGCCGAACCGCAGGCGTATTCCACCAGCTTTTCCCGGAAGAACTTCCCCTTGAAGAGGGCGTTCCAGAAGCCCGCGATGCTGTAGATGGAGACCGCATGGGAGGGGCAGATGGAAAAACAGGCCCCGCACCCGATGCACTTCGCGTGGTCGATATGGAATTTGCCCTTCTCATCCTTCGTGATGGCGTTTTCGTTGCACCTGCGCTGGCAGGCCCCGCACTTCTTGCAGAAGATCCCCATGATCCGGGGCTTGACGCCCAGATGCATGGCCATCTTGCCCCC
>JAFSYV010000199.1 GCA_017443585.1 Lentisphaeria bacterium
AAGACCTTTCCTCAAAAGGGCTTCCCCTCCGCCCCGACGCCCTTAACTATTTTTACTGAACCGGGGCGGGCGACTCCACCATGAAGGTGACGGGGCCGTCGTTGTGGATCTCGACTTGCATCAGGGCGCCGAAGACGCCCGTTGCCACGGGGATGCCGCGATTCCGGAGGAGCCGGGCGACCTCTTCGTAGAGGGGTTCCGCGACGCTGCCGGGGGCGGCCGCGTCGAAGGAGGGGCGTCGGCCCTTGCGGGTGGAGCCGTAGAGGGTGAACTGGGAAACGAGGAGGATCTCTCCTTTGATATCCTCGACGCTCAAGTTGAGTTTGCCCTGATCGTCCTCGAAGATGCGCAGTTCGGCGCATTTGGAAGCGATATACTCGGCCGCTTTCGTGTCGTCGGTGTGGGTCACGCCGAGGAGCACTACCAGTCCCTTGCCGATTTGGCCCCTGACTTCGCCCCCCACGGTGACGCTGCCCGAAGTCACGCGCTGTATCAATGCCCTCATATTCTATTTCTCCTCACAAAAAAAACTCCGCCGGACCGGAGTGCGGTGACGGCGGAAGTTTCGGGCCGTGAAAGCATCAATCGAGCTTGCAGCAGTCCATGGACATGAACTTCTTGGAGAGCAGTTCGCAGCCGCCTTCGGTGACGATGCAGCCCCGCTCCCAGCGCAGACCGTAGCCGTTTCCGGTGAAGAAGGTGTCGATCTGGTAGGTCATGTTCTTCTGGAGTTTGTACTTGCTGGTGGATTCGATCCAGGGGGATTCGGTTTCCATGATGCCCAGACCGTGGACGGGGCCGTAGAGCATGTAGTCGCCCCAGCCCTGATCGCAGCCCCACTTCTCGTAGGCCTTGGCGATGCCCGCGGCGTCCGCGCCCGCCTTGATGAGCTCGAAGGTGTACTTGTGGGCCCGGAGTCCGAACTCCACCAGTGCCAGCTGATTCTTGGGCAGTTTGCCGAACCACACCGGCAGACCGATGGAGCTGCTGTAGCCGCCCACGCGGGCGCCGATGTTGATCTGGATGATCTCGTTCTTTTTCAGCTTGGCCTCGGTGGGACGGCTGATGCCGTTGCTGGTGCGGTCGCCGCCGAAGCAGTAGAGGCTGTGGCCTTCGTATTCGCCGCCGTTGGCGTAGATCTCGCGCTGGGCGATGCCGATGGCCTGGAACTCGGTCATGCCGGGTTTCAATTCATTGAGCATGGCCTGCACGGCCTTTTCGGCGACCTTGAAAGCCTTGCGGTGGCAGTTGAGCTCGTTCTCGCTCTTGATCCAGCGCAGGGGACGGAAAACCGGGTCGGCGGGGATGAGTTCCACGCCGGGGAGCTGGGCGGCCAGAGCGTCCAGCGTGGGCTTGGTCATGACGGCGGTGCCGACGAGCCCGAGTTTCTTCAGTTTCTTCTTGCCCATGGCGGCCTTGGCCACGGCGTCGAAGGTGGAGAGGGCGATGCCGGGATAATCCGGCTCGGCGGATTCCCGGTAGTTGAGCATGAGCATCACGTCGGGGATGACGCTCCGGCCGCGGGCGTACTTCTCGCTTTCGGGGCCGATGAGGAGGATGGGCTTGCCCGTGGCGGGGACGAAGACGCCGGCCTGCTCGAAGGTGGGCCAGTACTCGGTCAGGTAACGGACGTTGGCGAAGTCGGATTCGGTGCCGTGGACGAGACAGGCGTCGAGGCCAGCCTTCTTCATGTTGGCCTGGAACTTGGCGATGCGGTCGAAGTACTCCTGAGTCGGGATCTTCATAACTTGTTTCTCCTTGTTATGTTAGGGAAATTCCTGTTGTTCTTTCGTTTCAGTCGATGGTGATCTGCCCCGCCTGGAAGAACTCGTAGCCGGAGTTCTGGAGCAGTTCGATGAGCCGCTCGAACTCACGGGCGGAGTATTCGCCGCAGTTCTTGATGATGAAGGGATCGGGCAGCACCGCGCCTTCGCCGGAGTGGATCAGCCCCTCGGGCATCTTGGCGAACTCCCACGGATGGGCGTAGAAGCAGAGGAAGGGCTCCACGTTCTTCGACGCGCAGAATTTACTGTAGCCTTCCACGTGTTTCATCACCGCGTCGGCGCTTTCGGTCCGCCACAGCGGCCACTGGTCCATGTCCCGGCCGTACTGGTCTTTGGACTCCATGGAAAGGTCGGCGAAGTTGGGGATCTCCACCAGTTTCAGGTCGCCCTTTTTGGTCCAGTCGTCCTTGGAGGGGTGATAGGGAACCAGCTGTTCCCGGTAGAAGTACATGGGATAGGAGGCGTCGGCCTTGTAGTTCAGCCGTTCGAGGGCGTTGACCACCTGAGTGGAGCCCCACAGCCGGGGGCAGCGGAAGCTGGTGGGATGGACGCCCGCGATCTCCTCGACGATCGAGGTCGCCAGTTCGATGCGGTGTTCCACCTCTTCGGGCAGCACGGGGATCATGCCGGGGATCTCGAAGAGCGGGTCGCCGATGGTCTCATGGAAAAGGGTGTGACAGCCGATCTCGTGCCCGGCATTTTTGACGGTCTTGACCAGATCGGGGTTGTGCTTCGCCGCGTCGGCGGTGAAGAAGAAGGTGGCGGTGATTCCCCGGCGGTCGAGGATCTCGAGAATCTTCGGGGTGCCGATGCGGAACCCGTCGTAGAAACTGGTCCAGCTGCCGATGTCGGTTTCCATGTCGAAACCCAGAACTGTGCGGATCTTTGACATTTTCCTGTCTCCTTATGGGCTTGTCGAAAAAGATTTCCCGTTCAAAAGGGGGGAATTTTCCCCTTTTTCTCCTAAGATAACACCATTTGAGCGAAAATGCAACCCCGGCGGGGGATTTTTTTGCGGAAATCGGTCACAGATCGTCCCGGAAGATGTCGAGGCGGAAGAACCCGGCGAGAAAATCGAGGAGTTCGCCGGGATTGATCCCGAAGGAGAAGCCTCCGAACAAAGCGATGGTCACTTCGACACCGGTGTACTTGTACCACGCCCGGCGGCCGTCGAAGGGCAGATCCGGCGGATTTTCCTTGTTCATGGCGTCGTCGAGGGCTTTTTTCTCTTCTTTGGTGAGCGGGACCCAACTCCCCTTGACCTTTTTCCGCTCTTCCGGAGAAAGTTTTTTGTTCTTTTCCTCTTCCGCCCGATACAGGGCTCCCCGGCGCTCCCAGGCGCAATGGTTGCAGAAGGTCCTCGAATGTTCCTCCGGGCAGAGAACTAAAACCGGCAGCAGAAGCGTCGCGGCGCAATAGGCCTTCCCCCGGTCGGCGGCGTGTTTGCCGGGGAAGAAGATCTCCGCATTGCATAACGGCAGGGGCACGCCGATATTCCCCTCGCACACATGGAAATCCCCGGCGTGTTTTTTCCAGCGCAGGAGCTCTCCGCCCCGCAGGCCCCTCCGGGACGCGTAGTTGTATCCGGTATCCGCCTGGATCGGTCCGGCCTGGGCCTTGACCCCGAATCCCCACCCGACTGTGAAGGAAACGATGTCTTTGGCGTCGTCCAGCCGGTTCGTCCAGTAGTCATGCCCGGCCGAACACCCCGCGCCGACCGCCAGCACCGCGGCGGCGAGGACCGCCCGGATGATGTTCGTTTGCGGGGAACGCGTCATTTTGCCCTCAGCGCAAAAGGCTCCTCTTCTTATCCAGCGCCTTGATGAGCCGCTCGTCCTTCCAGCGTCCGGACTTGCCCGCTTCCTCTTTGACGATCTTGACTATTTCGGGGACGCTCAAGTCCGTTTCCACTCCGGCCAGATCCCGCATCAGAAAGGCCTGCTGGGAGTGAAGGAAGCCTTCCAGCGTGTCCTCCGTTTCGGAAGCGTACTGCCAGTAATAGAAACCGACGTCGAAAAGGACGCCCCCGGCGAGGACGAAAATTATGAAAATGTACGGGTAGCACTTGGCCGCGGAAATTTTCCTGACCCAGAGCGAGGCCGCGGCCAGAACCAGGAGCAGCCCGCCCGCGGAAAGGAAATAGATCCCGCTCGACTGGAAGGGATCGACGATCTCCCGGATGCACTGGAGCGTTTTATCCCTCACCTCGCGGGTCTGCATATGCTCCGCCGCCTTCTTCAGTTTTCCGGACGCGGCGAGTTTGTCGGTGAAGAGGCCGAAGAAATACTCCCTTTCGAGCCGCCATTCCTTCTGTCCGAGGCGCTCGGCCCTGACCTTGGCAAGAAAATAAACCCCCGCCGCCGTCGCTCCGACGAGAAAGACGATCCCGACCAGCGTAAGGAGCGGCGAAGCCTTCTTCTGCGCCGACTTGTAGATCAGGTACAGAAAAACAAGCAGAAAAGCCGCTATCTGGGCGGCGATCAGCACTATCGTCATATCGAACTCCCGTTCATTTCAGTCAACGGGATAATATAGCCTCACTTTCCCCTCATTTCAATGCAGGGAGGGCAAAAAAGAGCGTTTTTGCCTTCATTTTCCGCCCGCGGGCCGTTTTTTCAGCGCTTCTTCGAGCAGGGAACCTCCGTAGCCGTACCCGGTGCGGGCGGCCTCCTGCCGTCTTTGCAATCACGTCTTATCCCAGTATGTTTTCCCGACTTTGACGACCTTGTCTTTTTCGAAGGTCAGCAACAGACCTTCCTCCCTTTGGAAAATCGAGAAAGAAAACTTGTCCTTTTTATCGATTTCCCAAATATTGCTGTTCATCAGGCGAGGGTCACTTTTTGCTTCTTCGTATGACTTATAGTAATAATTCTGACAAGACTTCTTTCCGTTTTTTTCGAGTTCCCAAACCCCTATGTTAAGTTCTCCGTCTACAGTCTTCGGGCATTTTGCAAATGCCAGGCGAAGCACATTCTCCCTGGACATCCCGATCAGGACGCCTGCGTCCAAATCTTCGTCGCAGCCGCAGAGGAAAACGGAGAGCAGCACCGCGATCGACGCCGACAACACACGCTTTTTCATTTTTTCTTCCCCTCGCCGCTTACACCAACGGATTTGAACGGATTTTTACGGAGCAAACACCCCGCATACCGAATTCCGCTCTCCGTACCCATCCGTACCTATCCGTACCCATCCGTACTCCGTACTTTTTCCGCCGCCTACTTGAAATCGAGGTAAACACACGCCTCTTTCCAGTTTTCCCGGAAAGCTTCCGAAAGCAGAGCGGCCGCCTCCTCGCCGCTCCCGCCCTTGCGGAGGAGCTTACGCGCCTTCTCGGCGGCGGCGTGGTGACGGCGGTTCATCTTTTTTTCGAGTGCGTCACGTTGCTTTTCCGGCAGTTCCGCGCCCGAAGCCCTGCGGGCGAAGATCGCGTCGCTGAAGCGGCCGCTCGTCAGCGCTTCAGGGATCATCTTCAGCAGGAACGGCACGGGCAGATAAAGGGTGTACCGGGGCGGGCCGAAGGCGATGAACATGGTGCTCAGGCTTCCGGGAAATTCGCAGTCCACCGCGATGGTGGCGGCGGAGTTGGTCCTGCTGCCGCAGAGGGGATAGCACGCCGGGGCCTCGGGGAGCACCGGAATCCGGGAGGCTTCGGAGATCAGCTCGACCGTGACGGGACGGGCGTACTCCCTCCCTCGGGCGAAGAGGTGATCCCGCACGGCGAACTCCCGGCGGGAATAGTTCACCAGCCCTTCCGGCGTCTGTTGAGAGAAGGGGATCATTTCGGGGAAGTGCCACGCATTGGCCCGGACATCGAAATCTCCTTCCACCCGGTGCGCCGCGAAACGCAGTCCGTCGTTTTCGGCGATCCACGCCTCGCAGGCGTCCGCGACGAACCAGATGGAGCCCCGTTTGCCGTGGTGGTAGCGCTTCGTTTCCACGAACTCTTTTATCTTTTCCACGGCCGCCGCCGCCGTGGCGCACTCTTCGAGGGCGGTTTTGGCGATCACGGGGGTGGAGGCGCCGGGGCCCTCGCTGGTCCCGTCGGAAGGATCCCCGCAATTCATGACGATGGCGACTCCCTTGTCGTTGAGCCCCATGTTGGCGGTGACGCGGGATGCGTCGCCGAGGGCCATCCAGGAGTTCTTCCCCCGAGGTTTCCGCCGGTAGAATTGCAGCTTCACCACATCGGAATCCCGGTTCTTGTGGAGCATCACGCTCCGGCCTTCCGTCGCGCCGGTCAGGACGACCCAGCTGGTGCATTCGTGCCGGTCGCGAACCTCCCGGACGGGAGTTTTTTTCTCTTCCTTTTTCATTTTTCCCGAATCCCCTTGCAAGCGGATACTGAAGCAGTTACAGTTATTGCACCCCTTAAGATAACACCCCTTGCCGCAAAATGCAAGTTTTTTCGTTCCGTTCCTCTTGATTTTCGGCGGCAAACGCTTATCTTGATTCTGCGGAGACCGGAATCAACCGGGCAAGAAAGGAGAATTGCAATGAATCTGTTGGCAAGAAGGGAAAACGATTTTCCCTCGGAACTGGAACGGGCGTTCCCCGGCGCGGAGTCGCTGCTGCGGGACGTCTTCGGCTTCGGCGCCGGACACCGCCGCCGCTGCGCCGCCTACGACCTGACGGTCGGGGAAAAGGAGGTCACCTTGCAACTGGCCTGTCCGGGGCACAAGCCCGGCGATCTGGACGTGGAACTCACGGGCTCCATCCTCACGGTCAAGACCTGCTGCCGGTGCGAAACGAAGCACCACGGGGCGGAACACCACTACACCTTCAGCGAGCGGCCCTGCATGGACTTCGAAGAGACGTTCCATCTGCCTGTCGAGGTGACGGGCGAAGGCGCAAAAGCCTTTTACGAACATGGCGTGCTCGAAGTGACGCTCCCCCGTGAGCTGAAGGCGGAGCCCCCGGCGCGCAAAATCCAGGTCTGCTGCGGAAACTGAAGAGGAGGATCATCTCATGAAAAAGGAAAAAACCGAAGAAAAATGCCGGGACTGCGTGACCATGCGTCCCGCCGCCGATGTCGAGGAAACCCCCGCGGGCGTGGAGATCGTCTTCGAAATGCCCGGCGTCAAGGGCGAAGACGTGGCCATCGAAGCCGGAAGCGGCATGCTCACGGTGGAGGGCAAAAGCACCCTGCGCCGCCGTGGCGCGCCCGTCATGTTCAAGCGCTCCTTCTACATTTCGGACGCCGTGGACGTGGAAAAGATCGCCGCCAAGGCCGAGAACGGGATCCTGACGGTGACGCTGCCCAAGCTGGAAAGCGCCATGCCCCGCAAGATCAAGGTCAGCTGAAAGACGAAAAAAGGCTCCGTTCCCCGCAGCGGGGACGGAACCTTTTTCACGCCCGAACCGGCGTCGCGGGGCCTCACTTCCCCTTCGGCCGTTTGTCTGCGAGGCCAGGTCTTGATCTCAAAAGCGCCTCCCAATCCTCGTCATACAGTTTTGCCCAGTCGCACTTGTCCGCAAACTGAGGCTGATGGATGAGAAGAACTCCCCAATCCCCGCCGTCCAGTTTCTCCCACGGGCAGCGATCCGCAAACTGAGGCTGATAGGACAGAAGGATGCTCCAATTCCGGCCATCAAGCTTCTCCCACGGGCAGCGGTCCGCAAACTGGGGGCGATCTCCCAGGAGCTGGCCCCAATCTTCGCTGGAAAGTTTTTCCCACGGACACTTGTCCGCAAACCGGGACTGAAAGAACAGAAGAATTCTCCAATCCCGGCCACCCAGTTTTTCCCACTGGCAGCGGTCCGCGAACTGGGGCTGATCTTCCAGGAGCTGGCCCCAATCTTCGCCGGAAAGTTTTTCCCACGGGCAGCGGTCCGCAAACCGGGGTTGAAGGGAGAGAAGACCGCTCCAATCCCCGCTGTTCAGTTCCGTCCACGGACAGCGGTCCGCAAACTGGGGCTGATCTTTCAGGAGCCGGCCCCAGGTCACACCATCGAGTTTCTCCCACGGGCAGCGGTCCGCAAACTGAGGCTGTTTCTCCAGAAGATAGCCCCAATCAAAGCCTCCAAGTTTCTCCCACGGACAGCGATCCGCGAACCGGGGGAATTCTCTCAGAAGCTCGCTCCAATCAAGGCCGTCAAGTTTCTTCCACGGGAAACGGTTCCAAAATTGAGGCTGGACACTGGCGAGATCGATCAAATCCCAACAATCGAGTTTCTCCCACGGGCAACGGTCCGCAAACTGAGGCTGAGAGGCCAGAAGCTTGCTCCAGTCTTCGCCATCCAGTTCCTCCCATGGACAGCGGTCCGCGAACTCAGGCCGGGAGGCCAGAAGACGGGCCCAATCACAGCCATCAAGTTTCTCAAGCTCGGCGCGAGTCCACTGTTTTTCTTCCGTCATGGTCGGCGCTCTTCACTTTGTGCCGCACTCGCGTAACGCTTCCGGCGACGTTTCGGAGGCCGTTTTCAGAAATTGAAGGGGAGGTAGGGGGGCTCCAGGGAATTGGCGGCCTCCTTTCGGCACCACTTCAGGTGTTCGATGCCTTTTTTCACCTCGTCCGCCACCAGCGCCGGGTCGGAGGCGACGAACTCCTCGAAGGAGAACCAGCCGTCCCACTTGTGGAGCTTCAGCGCGAACATCACCTCCACGTAATCCACGGCGCCGTTGTCCACGGTCCGGCGCTCGTGGCCCAGCATGGTGCGGCCGTCGGGCCCTTTCAGCTCCTTGAACATCACGTTCTTGATGTGAAGGTAGGCGATGTACTCCTTCATTATCTCCACGGCGATCCGGGGCCGGACGTAGCCTTCGAGCACCGTGTTGGCCACGTCGTAAATCACGCCGCAGTACTTGGGGTCGAACTCCTTCAATATCCACGGGGTCATGAGGGGAGAGGCGAAGCAGGAGGCCCGGTGGGTCTCCAGCACGTAGCGGATCCCGAACTCCCGGCCCAGATCCATGAGGCGCGCCAGACCTTCCCGGGATTTTTCCACCAGCACCATGAAATCTTCCGGCTGATGGCGGGATTCGTTGTAGTCCCAGGCGAACCAGGGATGGGCCACCCGCAGGACCTTGCCGCCCCCCGCCGCCGCCGCTTCGCTCCAGCGCCGGATCTCGTCGGTCTTCCACAATATCCCCGCGTTGATGAAGGAAACGATCTCGAGCCCCGCGTCTTCGGTGACCTTCTTCATTTCCACCGCCTCGTCATAGGCCTTTTCCACCGAGGTGAGGCCCCACTCTATGCCCTGGACGCCCGCCTTGAGGCACTCCTGAACGATTTGCGCGGGCGAGTAGTGGTCCTTGAGCCGGTTGGTGTTGATCGAAAACTTCATGATTTTTCACTCCTTATGTTGGACGCCGTTCACATCCCCGTCGGGAAATCGGCAAAGTCCACTTCCACATCGAAACGTCCGGCCACTTCGGCCATAACCGCTTTGGGCCCGAAGGTCTCCGTGGCGTAGTGCCCCGCGGCGATGACGTTCAGCCCCAGCTCACGGGCGACATGGTAGTGCTGGTGGCCGATCTCGCCCGTCACCAGCAGTTCCACGCCGCACTCCGCCGCCTGCTGAAGCACGCTTTCGCCCACGCTCCCCGAAACCACCGCGATCCGCTTGAACTTCCCCTCGGGGTCGCCGTAGAAATCGCACTCGGAGCTCCCCGAAGCCGCCTTGATCTTCCCCGCCAGCGTTTCCGCCGTGCAGGCCCGGCTCAAAGTGCCGCTGAAGCCCACGCTCACGCCGTTCAATTCGAAGAAGGGGGTCAGCTCCTTCAGCCCCAGGGCCCGGCTGAGGCAGGCGTTGTTCCCCAGCGTCGGGTGGGCGTCGAGGGGCAGATGGGCGGCGTAGAGGGTGATGCCCGAGTTGAAGAGCACCCGGAGCCGTCTCGCGGTCATGCCCGTGAGGCGGCGGAACCCCGTCCCCCAGCTGATCCCGTGGTGGACGAAAAGAAAATCCGCCTTGGTGTCCTCGGCGTATTCGATGGATTCCAAACAGGCGTCCACGGCGAAGACCGCCCGGGTCACTTCGCCTTCGCCCTCCACCTGGATCCCGTTGTTGGAATAGTCGTTGGGGAAATCCCCGAGTTTCAGCGTCTCGTCGAGAAAAGAGGTGAGTTCCGCAAGAGTCATTGCCGTTTCTCCCATTGGTCGAAGAAGTTGATGCCCATGATCGCCCAGCGCAGTTCCGTCTTGCGCATGGTGCCCAGAAAATCCTGAAAGGCGGCCCGGTCCGGGAGCGCCCCGATGGCGCGCAGCTCCTCGAAGGTGGAGCGGAAAAGGATCGGTTCCGGCCGCTCCACGCCGAAGGACTGCAATTTCTTTTCCGCCCGGCGCACCGTCCGCATACTGGCGAAATTCCTTATCAGCAGAAAGAGAGGGTAGCACCCCGCCAGCACCCAGAAGGGCCAGAGAGGAAAGTTCCCCCCGCCGAACTCCCGGACCATCGTGGCCCCCAGCAGCACCAGCGCAGGCAGGATGAAAAGCAGCGCGTCCCGCTCACGGATGAAGCAGTTGCCGAAGGTCCGCCGCAGAAAGCTGGAACCGGTCTGGTAGGCGAAATACTCCTCGAGTTTCACCTCGCTCAGGGATTGCCGCATGGCGTGGCAGAGCTCGTGGGCCACCAGCTCCGAACGCTCGTAGACGCACCACCTCGCCCGCTCCCGGAAAGCCCCGCGCAGCAGCATGACCGCAAAGCCGTTGTCCGGATCCCCGATCATGCACCCGCCCCACAGGGGCCCCACCTTGCCGGAAAGAAAAAATCCCGGCACCCGGCGGTTCTCGAATCCGTAGAGCTCGCGGGTCTTCGCCGCCGCCTCATCCATCATCTCCACCGGGATCCGGTCGGATTCCCGTACCGTGAAATCGTCGAAAAGCCGGGCCGTCCCGGCGGTCTTCAGCTCCTCCTCGAACTCGGCGAAAGCCTCTTCCGACATCCGGAACCTTTCGAGGAACGCCGGTGCCGACTCCCCCGGCAGCGGCAGAAAACCGCTCCGGTCGAGTTCCGCCGCCGCGGCGATCTCCAGCTCAGGACTCACTTGTCCTTCTCCGCGTCTCCGTTGTCGTCATCCTGTTTGCGCGGCGGACGGGGCGGACGGTTCTCCCGTCCCGGAGCATTCCCCTCGCTCCCCTGAGCGCCGCCGCGGCCGCCCCGGTTCTCCCGGCCGGAGCCGTTCCCCCCGCCGGACTGACCGCCGCCGCGATTGCCCCGGTTCTCACGGGCGGCGCCGCCCTCCTCGTTGGAAGCTCCGCCGCCCCGGTTCCGGTCCTGGCTGCCCCGCTTCTGTCCCGGAGCCCCCCGGTGTTCCGGCGGCGGCACGATCTTGATCTCATCAACAGAATACTGGTTCACATTGCCGTTTTCGAGCGTGACGAACACCTTGCGCGTCAACAGATTCCGGTCGGTGATCCGACCCTTGCCCGCAGGCGTTTCACAGTACTCGCCCTTCCGGGGCATCCCCTTGGCCAGCTCCGCGTAGCCGTCGTGCTCGTACTTGAGACAGCACTTCAGCCGCCCGCAGGCCCCCGAGATCGTCGCCGGCGTCAGCGAAAGATCCTGCTCCTTGGCCATCTTCACATTGATGGAATTGAACTCCTTCAGAAAACGGGTGCAGCAGAGCACCTGCCCGCAGACACCGATGCCGCCGTAGATCCCCGTCTCGTCCCGCACCCCGATCTGCCGGAGCTCGATCCGCGAACACCGCGCCCGCGTCAGCTCCTTGATCAGCTCCCTGAAGTCCACCCGGCCGTCAGCCGAAAACTGGATCGTCATCAGCTTCCCGTCAAGGGAACTGTGCGCGTTGATCAGCTTCATTTCCAGCCCCAGCTGCTCCACCAGCGTCTGCGTCGTGGCCAGCGCCGTCCGGTTCTTCGCCTGGTTCTCCTTCGCTTTTTCCAGATCCGCCGGCTCCGCCAGACGCTGGATCTGCGGCAGTGACGGCACCGGAGATTTCAACTTCGTCGGATCCAACTCCCGGCACACCACCCCCAGATCCGTGTAGAAATCACGGATGAAGACGCAGACGTCGTGCGGCGAAATTTCCAGATTGATATCGGCCCGGGCCTCCACCGAGGCGCCGTTTTCGAGCTTAAGCAAATATATCCGTTCCACTGTTATCCCCGTCCCTTCTCTTGCGCAGGGAGTCGCTCCCCCAAGGAGCGGCTTCCAGCTGAAATCGCGGCGGGAAATCTTTTCCCGCAATATAAATATAGCAGTCCATCGCCCCCTTTTCAACCGCTGTTTCCCCTTTTTCTCCCCCTTTCATCCCGTTTTTTGGCCATTTTTCCCTTTTTTTTCTCTTCCGAACTTGACAAATCCCCTTTGACGGTGTATGTTAGGCAAATACGCGGTGGTTGTAGCGCAGTTGGTTAGCGCGTCTGGTTGTGGCCCAGAAGGTCGCCGGTTCGAGTCCGGTCTACCACCCCATTTTGTTTTATCGCCCCGGTCCAGCCCTCGGATACGGGCTTTTTTATTGCCGCGCAAAACCCCTTGTACCAGCGGGATTTGCAAAATATGCTCCGAAGATGCTTTCTCCGCCGGAGAATTATCGGCGGGAAATCCGGGGCCCAAATCCTATGAAAAAACCCAGAAATTCTCCGCCATAACGGCCAACACGACCTCCACTGGAGAATGCATAAGTCCCGAAACATGTCGGCGGCAAGCCGACCTCCTGTATGCGGCCGGAGAATGACGACCTCCTGCATACTTCATTTTCCGCAATACTATAATAATGAGAGCATTGGAAAAACCGCCCGGCAAGTCGTTCTTTCGTGTCCGCAGGGACTGCGTTTCGGAGAAAAA
>JAFSYV010000017.1 GCA_017443585.1 Lentisphaeria bacterium
TGGTCACGAGCTTCAAGCCCGACTGCGCCGTCCTCGAGGAGCCCTTCGTGGGCAAGAATGCGGGCACGGCCATCATCCTGGGCATGGCGCGGGGGGCGATCCTGGCGGCGCTGAGCATCAACGGCGTCCCCGCCTTCGCCTACGCCCCCACCGTGGCCAAACGGGCCGCCGTGGGCCGGGGCGGCGCCACCAAGGAACAGATCGCCGTGATGATCTCCGCCGAACTGGGGATCGAGATCGAACGGATCCCTCTGGACAGCACCGATGCGCTGGCGCTGGCCATGTGCCACGCCGCCCGGACACTGCGCACGGGCGGAGTGCCCGGCCGTCAGCTCTGAAGGGCGCGGGAAACACACCTTTGCGGAAGGGAGCGTCGAAAAAATGGAATTCCCCGAAAATCTGACGGCCGCAAGCACCGAAGAGCTGGTCCGGCTCATCGAATACCACAACCGTCTGTACTGGGAAAAGGCCGCGCCGGAAATTTCGGACAGCGACTACGACCGTCTGGTGCAGGAGCTGCGCCGCCGGGATCCCAGCCATCCCTTGGTCAACGCGGTCAACGCCCCCGCGGTCTTTTCCGGCGGCAAGGTCCGCCACGCGTCCCCCATGCTTTCCCTCGACAAGGCCTACTCCCTCGAAGAGGTGGTGTCGTGGGGCAGGAAGTTCGCCCGAAGCCCGGAAGAGGGGATATTCGTCCAGCCCAAGTACGACGGCATCTCGGCCAATTTCGACGGCCGGATCCTGGCCACCCGGGGCGACGGGGAAACGGGGGAGGACATAACGGACAAACTGCCGCTCCTGGAGCTGGAAGCCCCCGGCTACCGGGGAAAGCTGGACCGGCCCGCCCGGGGCGAGATCGTCATCCGCTCCGACGATTTCGAAACGCTCTACTCCCATATCCGGCGGAAGGACGGGGGCTTCTACAAAAATCCCCGGAACGCCGTGGCCGGCATCATGGGCCTCAAGGAGATCGATTTCATGGTCGACCAGGGGGCCAAGCTCACGCTGGTGGACTACTCCCTCATCTCCTACCCCCTGCCCCTGAACGAGCTCCCCTCCCGGTGGGAAGCGCTCCTTGAAGAACTTTCCCGTCTGCCCTACCCCATGGACGGGGTGGTCATCAAGTTCGCCGACGCCGCCTTCCGGGAGTCCCTGGGCAACACGGCCCACCATCCGCGGGGCGAGATCGCCTTCAAGTATTCCAACGTGCGGCGCGAGACCACGCTCCTCGACGTGGAGTGGAGCTTCGGCAAGAACAACCTCACCCCCGTGGCCATCATGGAGCCCGTGGAGTTCGCCGGGGTCACCGTCAAGCGGGCCACGCTCCACAACGTCCAAAACGTCATCGACATGGGATTGTGCATCGGCGACCATATCACCGTGGAGCGGGCGGGGGACGTGATCCCCTACATCGTGGCCTCCTCGCCGGGCGAAAACCGCCGGAACGCCCTCATCGACGCCTGCCCCGCCTGCGGGAGCGCCCTCCAGCGCAAGGGGCCGGAACTGGTCTGCCCCAACCCGGCCTGTCCGGGGACCCATCTCCAGCGCCTCAGCGCCGCCGTCAAGGCCCTCGACGTGGAAAATCTGGGCGAAAGCACGCTGAAAAAGCTCATTTCGGTCTGCGGCGTCCGCCACCTGAAGGACCTCTTTCAGCTCACGGCGGCGGACCTGCTCAGACTGGAAGGCTTCGCGGAAAAATCCGCCTCCAATCTCCTCCGGGAGCTCCGGCGGGTGCGGAAGCTCCCCGAATACCAGCTGCTCACCGCCCTGAACATCCCCAACGTGGGGCCCAACATCGCCAAAGTGTTGCTGAAGGAGCTGGATTTCCGGCAGCTGCGCGAAGCCGGCGAAGAGACCTTGAGCGCCATCCCCGGCATCGGCCCCGAACGGGCGAAGGCCCTGCGGGCGGCCTTCGACGAACGCGCCGAAGAGATCGATGAACTGCTGGGGGCCCTCACCCTGGTCCGGGAGGAAAGTACGGGAAACGCCGCATTGCCCACGGTGTGCTTCACGGGCAAGATGCCCGAAAAGCGCTCCTACTACGAGGCGCTGGCCCGTGAACGGGGCTACGAGCCCGCCGACTCCGTCACCTCGACCCTCACGCTCCTCGTGGCGGCGGATGTGAACGACAGCTCCTCGAAGTTGGTGAAGGCGCGGAAGCTGGGAATAAAGATCCTCCCTTTGCAGGATTTTCTCGCTTCCCCGCCGCCCGCAAGTTCGCCGACGGAGCTCCCTGCCCCCGAAGCCGGGGAGGAACAGCCGGAGCTCTTCGCGCCGGAACCGCCGACACCACCGCCGCCCTCTCCGCCCGCCGCCCCGGAAGAAACGGAGCAGCCGGAACTTTTCTGACCTCTCACCGAAAGTTTTTGAAATCATGCGTTACGACCGGAACAAACATCGCCTGCCCGTTTTCACCGGAGCGGGGCTTTTGACCGTGGACAAACCCGCGGGCTGGACCAGCTTCGACGTGGTGAATTTTCTCCGCAACCGTTTCAACATCCCCAAGGTGGGCCACTGCGGCACCCTGGACCCGGCGGCCACGGGGCTGCTGGTGGTCGTGCTGGGGGATTTCACCCGTTACAGCGAAAAACTCACCGCCAGCGACAAGGTCTACGAGTGCACCTTGAGACTGGGCATCGAAACCGATTCCTACGATCTGGAAGGTCAGGTGACGGCGGAGCACGAGGTGACGGCGACCCCGGAACAGCTGCTGAGCGTCCTGCGCTCCTTCGAAGGGGAACAGATGCAGACGCCGCCCATGGTCTCCGCCGTCAAGGTGGGCGGGAAGAAACTCTACGAACTCGCGCGGAAAGGGGTGGAGATCGAACGGGAGCCCCGCCCCATCGTCATCAAGTCCATCGCGGTGACCCGGATGGCGCTCCCCGACTGCGACTTCACGTTGGAGTGCTCCAAGGGGACCTACGTGCGCACGTTGTGCCACGACATCGGCCGGAAGCTCGGCTGCGGCGGGGTCCTCGCCGCATTGCGCCGGACCCGCTGCGGCAAATTCGAGATCGGGGACGCGGTGACGGTAGATCATCTCAAGACCCTGGATCAGGAGTCGTTCGGCGCACTGCTGGCGGCGAAACTCGCCCTTTTCGCCGGCTGCGGCATCAGATAAAAACGCAAGGAGGAGGCCATTGTCATGAAGAAGAACGAAGCGAAAAGGAGCGTATCCCTCAAAGCCATCGACGAAGCGCTGGACAGCGCGCCGTGGATCTTCAACGTGAAGGAGATCGCCGCGAAGCTGGGCGGCGAAAGCGACGAAGACCTGCTGCGGCGCATCGAACATCTCGTCGACGGCGACACCGATTTTTTCCACGATGACGAGTGGAACTGCGAACTCAAGGCCCACTACTTTTCCCGCATCGGTTTCGCCATGACCCCCGATTCCTGGGAGATCCGCGAGGGGGTGCTCTTTCCGGGGGGCCGCCTGACGCCCTTCCTGAGCCAGGAGATCTTTCCCTCCGACGCGGTCTTGCTCCATGACGACGAGGAGATCCCCAAACGGGAGATCACGCTCCCCTTTTCCGAAGCCATGCGGTACAGCATCCTGCTGGGACAGGACCAGGTCATCAACTATTTCGAGGCCGACAGCGACGCCAACGACGGGCTCCGCTACAAGGTCTCGCCCACGGTCCTGGTGACGCTGACGGTCTTCGATTGCCGCGCGCTCTACGCAAAACTGGACTTCCAGCCCGGCGACGCCCTCATCGCCCGCCTGACCGACCCCGACGAAGGGGTTTTCGAGCTCACCTTCCGCCCCCGTTCGGAACGGAGCGAAGCGGTCCGGGGCAAGTGGATCTTGGACTACGAAAAGGCCATGACCGAGGTGGTGAAACGCTTCCGGGACTACCCTGAGATCCCCGACCAGATCGCCTGGGCCTTCTACTATGGCGGCGAGGCCGTGGCCGACGGCGGCGCCTCGATGGAGGAGTTCATTTCCGAATCCGACAAGATCGAGATCCGGACCGACGGCGACCACGCGGTGCTGAGCCTCACCGGAACCGCCGCCTCCGGCGGGGAGGAAGGGGAGGAGGAGGAGGCGTCTCCCCGGACCGAAGTGCCTGAAGGGCTTTCCATTTCCGCCGGGGAAACGTCGGACTTCGCCGCCATGCTCCGCGAAGTGGGCTCCGCCCTCACGCCCGAGGAGGTCGACGGCTTCATCTTGGACAACTGCGCCGCGCGGGACATGACCTTCGACCGCTTCTTCGCCCGGGCCTTCCCTCACGGCCCCCTCGAATACGCCGACGAGGCCCAGGAGGCGGTGTTCCTCAACTTTCTGGAGGAGCGCTTCGAGGAGCTGAGCGAACACTACGACCGGGTGGGCGACGAGAAAAAAGCCCCCGTCCGGAGCACCGTCATGGAGCTGGTGGAGGACAAGCTGGACTTTCTTGCCGACGAGGAGCACGAATCAGAGCACGGCGCAAATCACGACCACTGCAAGTGCCATAAGCTCGAACCCCTCTACGGCAAACTCGACGGGATCCTGCGCCAGCTCAACTCCGAAGCCTTCGACCCCGGCGAGGAGGAGCTGGACCGGCTCCAGGCCAGGGTGGAAGAGCGGGCGGACAAGCGGGAAAAGATCATGGAAAAAGAATAAGGAAAGGCCGGCCGGAAATGACACGACCCGAAATCACCTGGAGCCTCATGCACCCCACCCCCCTGGACCCCGATTACGTTCGACAGCTGACGGAAAAGGCGAAGGTCTACCATGTGGACAGCTTCGAGATCTGCGGCCAGTGCCACGCCCCCAGCGGCGGGATGGACGGCCTCATCGACTACCGGGAATTCCCCGCGGCCTTCGCCAAGTGGGACCAGGCCAAGGTGGCGGAAAACCGCCGGAACCTGACGGAGATCGTTTCCATCGCCCACGCCGCGGGGAAGCCGGTCTACCTCTGGCACCGGGAGGTCATGGTCCCCCCCGGACTCCTGGAGGAGATGCCCGAACTGCTGGACGAAAACCGGGAATTCGACCTGCTGGGCGACGCTTTCGCCGGCCTCATCCGCTACAAGCTCCGCAAGACCTTCGAAAGCGTCCCCGGGCTGGACGGACTGGTCCTGACCCTCACCGAGGCGGACTACTCCGCCATCCACAA
>JAFSYV010000200.1 GCA_017443585.1 Lentisphaeria bacterium
ACCGCCAGCTTGCGGGGGGCGATCCACGAGAGGAGAAAATGCTGGTCGAAGGACTGATTTTCCTCGTTGGCGATGTAATCCGCCGTCTTTTTGACGAACCCGTGGGGCATGGCGTTGACGAGATAGAGATAGACTTCGCCGAAGCGCCGTTTGGTCAATGCGGCACCGGCGAGGCCGGAGTCGTTGGCGATGACGATCTTGAACCGCTCGTCCAGCGCTCCCGCCCACAAGGCGGTCTTGCCCAGCCGGGAGTGGCCGTGGAGCGCCGCCCGGCCTGCGTCGAATTCGGGGCACTGCTCAACGCAGTCCAGCAGCCGGGACATCCCCCACGCCCACGCGCCGATGGCGGAGTACTTCTCGTGCCCCCGCGAGAACCCGGCGTAATCTCCGAAGAGGGCGTAGATGCTGTCGCCCCAGCCGGCGATGTGGTCCGGGAAGAGGTCGTTGTAACTGGCGGTACAGCAGCCGTATCCCCGGGCGATGACCATTTCGATGCTGTTGCGCTCCGCGTGGCAGGAGCGCTGGGCGTCGGTGAGGAAACTCTTGTCGTCGTTGAGGAGCCCCGTCATCCGCACGTCCTTCTCGCACGTTACGGTGTGGTTGCCCTTGAAATTCAGATTGATGAAGATCGGGACCGGTCCCTTCGCATCGGCGGGGGCGTAGGAAAGGACGGGGATGGTGTGTGTCTTGCCGTTCTTCATCCTGAGAACGATGTCGGTTTCCTTCCGCACCGCCCGGCCGCCGAGGGCGTCTTTTTTGCAGCTGACTTCGCGGTATTCCACGGTGGCGGGCATGGGGGGGACTTCGCCGTAAAGCTCCTTTTTCAGGAGTTCCACGATCTCGCCCCGCCGCGAAGCGAGCCACTCCCCGCAAGTCGTCACTTTCGTTCCGTCGGCTCTGACGAGGGGCGACTCCAGGGTATAGGGCGGCACGGCGGACTCGGTGTAGTTCAGGAGCTCCACCACCTCCCTTTCGCACGCCCGGTCGGTGTAGAAGTCGATGTGGGGATGGGTCGCGGCGAAGCGCTTGATCTTTTCCGCGTAGTTCATGGGGGGCTCCCTTTCCGTCACGCCTGCACGGGGTTGCGGGTGGAAAATTCCGCCGCGGCGCAGGAGTCCCCCGCGCCGTTGCGCAGGTCGATCACGATCTTGTTTTCCGGGACTTCATAGCGAACAGGACGGACCTGCTCCCCCGGCTTGATCTGGCGCTTGAACTCCATCCGCACCCGGTCGAAGGCGAATCCGGGCGGGAGGACGTTTTCCGCCACGGCGAAGTACATGGCGCTGGTCAGGTGACCGTTGGGATCCAGGGCCCAGCAGGGGACCGTGAAGGGGGCGCCGGGGCTTCCCCCTTCCGCCGGGAGAGGGATCTTGCGGGGCAGGCATTCCATGGGCTCGGCCTCGTCGTAGGCCACGCCGAACTGGGCGGGATCCAGTTTCAGCGCCCGGCCCTGCCGCAGGTCGAAAAAGGCTCCCGTGGCGTTGGCGATCATGCAGAGTTTCCCTTCTTCGTCCCGCATGGTGAGGCGGCGCAGCCCGTAGATGGACTTGCAGCCGTAGATCTTCACCGCCGTAACCACCTTTTCCCGGAAGGCCGGATACCGCAGGATGTCGATCTGAATGGAAAAGAGAAAGATGGCGATGTCGTTCGCCCGCAAATATTCGCAGAATTTCGCCTCCTGATACTCCTGAAACTGGCAGCAGTCCATCATCATTCCCACGGCCTCGTGAAGTTTCAGTTTGCTGTCGGGCCCCGTCCGGGTGAAGGGGATCTCGGTGGTCATTTCGTACATAAGCGCCAGTCCTTTCCTTGAAGTTATCCGCCGCCGTAATATACACCCCCGCGGACGAAAAGGCAAGTTTTCCGCGACGAAAACTCATCTTTTTGCCGCCGTCCAAAGTCGGGATCCGATCGGCTCCGCTCTTGAAAAACACGCGGAAGTGTGGTATGTTAGGAAAGTGACCAAAGGAGATTTCGTAGATGAGCACCGCGAAGGGATTTGGAGAAGGCTGGGAGTCGCTCCGGAAGGATGCCGACGGGCAGGAGTACATGGTGAGTTGCGGCGCGCACCGCTTCTGGCTGGCGCTGCCGCCGGAGGAGGAGGCATTCCGCCGCGCCCGGCTGATCTTCGTGTTTTCCGGCCACGGCGGCACCGGGGCGAGCTGCAATCTGACCCGTGGCGAGGCATCGGAACGGTTCCGGTATGAAATGCACCGGGCGGGGTTCGGCTTCGTCTGCGCGGAGTGCGGTACCGCCGCCTGGGGCGATGAAGAATCCACCGAAGCCACCCTCGCCGCGGCGGAGTACTGCCGGGCCCGGGGCATGAACACGGGAGAAAAGTTTTCCCTGCTCGGGTTTTCCATGGGGGGACTCGGCGCGCTGATGTTCGCCGCCCGGCATCCGGAAAAGACCGACCGGGTGGCGGACGTTTTCGGCATCACCGATCTGGACTCTTTTCTGCGGGAAGGCTTCTATCCGGAAGAGCTGTCGAAGATCCCCCTTGCGGAGCGGCAGGCCCGGTCGCCCCGGCGTCTGGCGGCGCGGTACGCGGGGATTCCCGTGCTGATCGTCCACGGCACCGAGGACAAAATCGTGAACATAAGTCATTCGGAAACGCTGTATGCGGCGCTGTCGGCGCAGAATTCGCCCTGCCGTTTGCTGAAAGTCCCCGGTTACGGACACACCAACGAAGCGCTCAAGGTGCTGGGGCCCGACCTCGGCGCTTTTTTCCGCCCCGACGACATGATTTGAAGGAGAAAATGAAGCAAAAATGATTCTCGCCCGTCTGAAAACATGGTATCGCGAGTCCTTCGCCCGAAATCCGGCGAAGTCCCTCGCCGTCTTCACCCTTGTCTCGAGTTTCCTCTGGGTCGTCCAGACGTCGCTGTGTCAGCGGATCCTGCCCCGTGACGTCATCGAGGCCATCGTCTGGGGCGAGGAAATGCAGTGGGGCCAGATGAAGAGCCCGCCCCTCTCGGGCTGGCTCGCGGCGTTCTTCTCGTACCTCACGGGCCATGCGGACTGGGGACTCTATCTTCTGGATCAGCTGACGATCATCTGCGCGGTCTTCTTCGTCTACAAACTGGCACGGGAGTTTTTCGACGAATACGGCGCGGCCGTCTCGGCGATGCTCCTCTTCTTCCTCTTCTACTACATGCCGCCGTCGATGAAATTCTGTTCCCACGCCACCCAAGTCGCCCTGCTGCCCGCCATAGGCTGGTTTTTCTGGCGGGGCATCCGGGACAACCGTCTGCGGGACTGGTGTCTTCTTGCCCTCTTCGCCGCGCTGGCGACGCTGGGGAAATACTCCGCCATCCAGGTGCTCCTGGGGTGTTTCGTCTTCATGATCTTCCGCCCCGAAGCGCGGAAACGTTTCGCTTCTCCGGGGCCCTATCTGGCGGCGGGGCTTTACCTTCTCCTGCTGCTGCCCCACATTTTGTGGCTCTTCGACCACGATTTTCTTTCGGTGAAGCACCTGGGCGACCGACTCGAGGACGTGGACAAGGGGTTTTTCATCGCCCTCCAGGCGATCCTGGCGACGGCGATGCCCTATCTGGTTTTCGGGATCGTGCTCACCCTCGTGCGTCTGCCGGAAAAACCTTCGTGGCGGCGTTTCCGGGAGGAACTGCCCCGGTCGTGGAGCGATCCCCGGCGTCAGGCGCTGATCTATTCGCTCATTCTTACGCTGGTGCCGGAGCTGTTCTACCTCGTTCCCGCCTGCGCGGGAGAGTCCATCGTGGTGGCATGGTTTTCTTATCTGGCGGGCTTCACCGGCATCACCGCCGCGGCCCTCCTGCCCCCTGAGGTCACCAAGAGGATCTTCCGCCGCCTCTGCCTCGTCCTGTGGTGCTGGTTCATCATCCTTTTCATCGGGAACGCGGCCGACGTGACGTCCCGCTCCCGCCTGCGGATCCACAGCGACCCGCAAGCCATCGTCGGATTGGCGGAAAAGTTCTATAAGGAGCGTTCCTTCGGCAGGGAGATCCCCCTCGTCTACGGGGACCGCTGGTTCGCGGGGGTGATCCAGAATTACTCCCCCCACCGTCCGAAGACCTGCGTCAGCGGCGACATCTGCAACATGGAGCTTTACCGGGACCGGCTGAAACGCGAGGGGGCGCTGATCATCTTCAAGGGCAGGAAGGATTATGCGGCGGAGTTCCGCGCCGCCGGGCTCGAACCGGTGGAGCTCTTCCCCGTCGAGCACACCTTCAAGGCCCCGTTCGGGCGCAAAAAGCGCACCGCTTTGTTCCTTGGATATCTCCCTCCGGCGGAGGAGGGGAAAAAGAGTGAAAACAAACAAACGAAATGAAAGGAAGGAGTATCATGAGTCTGTGGGGTAAATGGTTACTTGTCGGTGCGGTCTTGGGCGGCATCCTGCTTCACGGGGCGGAGTTCCCGGCCCGGCTGAAGCCCCTGCCCGTTTCGGAGTTCTACAAGCATTTCGAACAGGTGCAGATCAACCGGGACATGGGCCCAAAGTTCAGCCCCGGCGTCTATCTGGGCACGGCGGGCTCGGGAAATGAGTACAACTCCCTCACCCTGGGCTGGGGAGCTTCCGGGGTGCTGTGGAGCAAACCCGCCGCCATCGTCTACATCCGGGAAAACCGTTTCAGCTTCAAATATTTCGAAAAATTTCCCGTTTTCGTCCTCTCCTGGTATGCGAAGAAGGATATGCAACCCGTCCTCAAGATCTTCGGCGGCAAGTCCGGGCGGGACACCGACAAGGAAAGAGTTTCGGGCTTCACCCCGGTGGAAACCCCCGACGGCGGCGTGACCTATCTGCAGGCTCAGAAGGTGGTCATCTGCCGCAAGATGCTCCGCCAGCGGGTCCCGGCGGAGTTCCTCCCCGAAAAGCTCCGGCCCGGACTGGGACGCGACGGGCTCGTCCACATCCAGTACACTGGCGAAGTCCTCAGCGTCTGGCGCCGCAAAAACACGGCCGCCCAAGTCAGCAGCGACGTGGAACGGGAACTGAAAGCGGTCTTTATGCGCAATCTCAAGGGGCTTCAGGAAAAAGATATCGAAATGGCGATGCGGGACATCGACGAGGGACCGCTCAAGGAGAATACCAGAAAGATGACGCAGATGCTCTTCGACCGGTTCGATCTCACCTACAAAGTCCTCGATTTCAAGGTCGTTTCCGCCGACAGGGACACCGCCGTCATCGAAGTTACGATGGAGACGAGAAAAGTGCGCGGCCCCGCCTTCAACGACCACGTGGGCACTGCCGTGCACACGCTGAAAAAACGTCCTTCCGGCTGGAAGCTCGCGGGTTCGAAGATCAAATCCATCAACATGCTCTGAGAAAAAGCTCCCCGTGCAAACCGCGCCTGCCTCCGGCGCAGGGCTGGACGAAGCCGGGAGAAAAAAGAGAAAATAGCCCCTGAAACACGCGTTTTCGCCTCGAAATCCACAATTTTTCAAAAAATCTACAAAAATAGTCATGTTTTGACTTGACAAAGGATTTTTCCGGGTGTATATTAGACACGGAAAGCGCCGGAAGACGGTCTTCCGGCTCTTTTTTCGGCAACAAAGTCAACTGTTTCAATAGACATTAACAAGGAGAAAAAGATCATGAGCGAGAAACGTTATCACCTGGAAACGCTGGCCATCCACGGGGGGCAGGAGCCCGATCCGACCACGCTCTCACGGGCGGTCCCCATCTACCGGACCACGGCCTACGCCTTCAAGAGCTCCCAGCACGGGGCGGACCTCTTCGCCCTGAAGGAAGCGGGCAACATCTACGCCCGGCTCATGAACCCCACCGAGGACGTCCTCGAAAAACGTCTGGCGGCGCTGGAGGGCGCCAAGGCTTCGCTGGCCCTCGCCTCCGGCACGGCGGCAGTCTACTTCACCATCACCAACATCGCCCGGCAGGGGGATGAGATCGTCGCCGCCAACAACCTTTACGGCGGCACCTACACCCAGTTCGACGCCATTTTGCCCCAGCAGGGGATCAAGGTCAACTTCACCCCCGTCAACGATTTCGAGGCGGTGGAAAGGGCGATCAACGACCGGACGAGAGCCATCTACATCGAGACCGTGGGCAATCCGGGGCTGGACGTGGCCGACATCGAAGGCTACGCCGCCGTCGCGAAGAAGCACCATCTCCCGCTGATCGTGGACTCCACTTTCACGCCGCCCACGCTGCTCCGGCCCGTGGAATACGGGGCCAACATCGTGATCCACTCCCTGTCGAAGTGGATCGGCGGCCACGGCACGGCCATCGGCGGCGCGGTGGTCGATGCGGGGAACTTCGACTGGAGCGACCCCAAGTTCGCCCTCTACAACGAACCCGACCGGGGGTATCACGGACTGCGCTTCGCCCATGATCTGGGGCCGGGGAACGAGATCGCTTTCGCCCTGCGGCTGCGTACCGTCGGGCTCCGCAACCAGGGGCCGACGCTGGCTCCCGACGCGGCGTGGATCTTCCTGCAGGGGCTGGAAAGCCTCGCCCTGCGCACCGCGAAGCACAGCGAAAACGGTCTGGCCGTGGCGGAATTCCTGAAGAAGCACCCGAAGGTCGCGTGGGTGAAATACCCCGGCTTCAATCCGCTGGCGAAAAAGTATCTGCCGAACGGGGCCAACGGCATGGTGGTCTTCGGCGTCCGGGGCGGCGCGAAGGAGGCCCGGCATCTGGTGGACAGCGTGGACCTCTTCACCATCATCGCCAACGTGGGCGACGCCAAGAGCCTCATCATCCACCCGGCCAGCACCACCCACTCCCAGCTCAGCGAAGAGGATCAGATCAAGGCGGGACTGCCCCCGGAACTCATCCGTCTTTCCATCGGCCTGGAGAACAAGGAGGACATCATCGGCGCGCTCTCCGATGCGTTGGACCGGATCTGAAGCTCCGATATGGTCGAGAGGGAGGCAGGTTTTCCCTGCCCCCCTCTTTTTTTGTTCAAAGCGCCCAGTCGAAGGTGTGTTTCCCGGAGGCGTACTCGCCCGCGGGGGTGACGGCGATGCAAGATTCAGGAACTTCCAGCGTCGCCCGGATCCGGCCTTCCGCCGCTTCCCAGCGGCAGCGGATCGCCCCGTGAGGCGTGGGGAGGCGCCCCTGCGCGAAACCGAGCTCCGGACACAACGGTGCGAAGCTGAACCGGGCGAATCCCGGTGCAAGGGGCCGTATCCCCAGCACCGCCGTCTGGAGGAAGGAGGCGGGCGAACTGCTGAAGCCGTGGCAGAGGCTCGCCGAGCCGCCGAAGCCGCTCTTGCCCCGCTTGTGGACGCCGTTTTCCCACAGCGTCGGCGTACCGGAGTCCACCATCCGCCCCCAGTAACGGCGGATGAGCTTCAGGGCATCGCCGACCTCTCCCGTGCGTTCCATGGCATCGAGGAGAAAGATGCAGTAGTACAATTCGGGCGTGAGCAGATTTTCGTCGGCGAGGGGGGCGCAGAGAGCGGAGTCGGCCCCGGCCAGCGCCGCCATGGCGTGGACGAGGCGGCTGGTCTCGGTGATTTGGAATGCCTCATTCGTGGGCACCCCCAGAGTTCGAAGCATCCGGTCGGAGACGGCGGAACTTTCTTCGCAGTCGGCGAAATATCCCTTTTCGGGGCGATGGAAGGCCCGGACCGTCTGTTCCAGCATGGTGTGGAGTTCCGCCTGAGAGAGGAAACACTTCCGGCCCAGCAGAGCGGCCAGTTCCAGCAGCGCCCGGCCCGAGAAGATGAAGAGGAAGTTCAAAAGCGCGGTGGCCTTGCCCGAAAAGCCCATGCCGTTGAGTTCGAAGGACCAGTCGAAGAAGTTCCAGTACTTGACGGGGGGCCGGATGATGCCGCCTGAATCCCGCCACGAAGCGAAGGTGCGGAGCATGTTCTCGAACCGGGGGAAGGCCTCGTCGGCAAGTTCCGTGTCGCCCGTGTGGAGAAAATAGTCCCGGAGGGCCGGGACCAGGGTCAGATGTCCGGAAAGGATGACGTGGAAGTCGGTCTTCCCGTCCAGCGCTCCCGCCGGATCCTCGTCGTCGATGGAGGGCGAGCAGCTGGTGAAGAGCCCGTCCAGGCGGTGCTGGGAAAGGATCATGCGGAAGCCCCGCCGATTGATCCGGGCATCGCCGAACATCTTCAAACTCGTGCGGTTCTCAATGTAGAAGTCGTTGCAGTAGAAGAGCCGTTCCCGCCACGGGCAGTCGGTGAAGATATCCGTGGTGCAGGCCGAAACGGTCTCCGCCGCCGTCTCCCAAAGCCGGTTCAGCTGATGATCGGCGCAGAAGAAATCCCCCCGGCGGGCGAAGGGATAGCGGCGGTCCAGCGCCCGGATTCGGTGCAGGACCACAGGAGAAGAGAAATCCCGCAAGGTGAGCTGGATGAGCCGGAAGCCCCGTTCCATCAGCACGTTCCCGCACTGCTGACGGCCTTCGCGCAAGACGCAGCGGTCGGCGAAGCGGTAGTCGGGGTTGGTATGGGTGTGGTCGGCCCGGAGCCGGTCGCCGCGATAAAGCTCCTCCTCATAGGCGATGTCCGCCACACACCCCGCCGGAGCGGTGAGGTCGATCTCGACGAAGCCGGAAATCTCCCTCGCAAAATCGATCACCAGCGTGACGCCGCCGCCCTTTTCCGGCGGCACGGGCAAGGTCACCCGGGCGTCGCCCCCCGAGGCGAGGGCGTAGACCGCCGCCGCGGTCCCCTCCGGCACGGGGGTGTGGGGTTCCGCGGTGGAGATCCGGGCGAATTCCGGATCGGTGAGGTCGCAGGGGGGCACGAAGGCAGCGACGGGCACGTCCGCGGGCAGGCGGTAAAGCTCCAGGGGGAGGGGAATGTCCCGGAGCCGGAGCTCCTTGCGGCACAAAGGGCTGGAATCGGGAATTTCCACCGTGACGGCGGGTGAAGGAAGCGCGGCGAAATTCAGGTCGCGCCACTCCGCGTAGCCCGACTGGGGCGTGAAGAGGGGGGCGCACTCCGGCCACTCTTTTGTGCAGAGAAAAGTGCTCCACGAAGCGTCGCTCGCCGCCAGATCGCCTACGGCCATGCGCACGGCGGGGGTGATGGGCTGCGAAGCGCCCGCCGGGTAATTCATGCAGACGGCAAGAACCGAAAAACGGTTGGCGCCCTCGTGGAGAAACGGGGCGGCGTCGTATTCGTCGTAATAGGCGATGGACGTCGTGCCCCTGGCGGGCCCGCGCCCGACCCGTTGGCCGTTGACTTCGAGAAGATAATTCCCGTCGCAGGCGATCTGAACGGTCAGGCGCTCCGGGACGGAAGCGAAATCGAGAACTTTTTCCACCCGGAAGTGGCAGGGTTTATACCTTTCCGCCCCGGCGGGGGCGATCCAGCGGGCTTGGCGAATCATTATGACGGCTCCTTTTCGGTAAAACTTGCGGACACGGTAAGGAATATACACCCCGGAAACATTTTTTTCAACCCCGGAGGCCCCATCCGCCGGGAAGGGCGTCTTGAAAAATATGCCGGACGTGCTATATTACGGAACAAAGGTCATAAAAGGAGGGGCGGAAGATGAAATTCGAATCCCGGACGGCATTCATCACCGGCGCGGCAGGCCGGATCGGGCGGGCGCTGGCGCGCGAACTGGGCGGATACGGCGTGAAGCTTTATCTGGCCGACATCGACTTCGAAGGGGTGGAAAAGGTGTGTGCCCGCCTGAAGAAAGAGAACATCGAGGCCCATCCCGTCAAACTGAACGTGACGAACGACCGGCAGATCGTCCAAACGGCCAAGGAGGTCCTCACCCGTGCGGGCCGGGTGGACATCCTCGTGAACAACGCAGGTCACTGGCCCAAGGGGAGCATCCTGGACACCGACGACGACTTGTGGCAGGGGACGGTCAGCTTGAATCTGACCGGCGTCTTCCGGGTCTCCCGTGCATTTCTTCCCTCCATGGTGAAGAACGGCTACGGCCGGATCATAAATCTGGGCTCCATCGCGGGCGAGGTGGGCTTGCCGGGGTACTGCGCCTACTCCGCGTCCAAGGCGGGGGTCATCATGCTGACCAAGACCATGGCCATGGAGCTGGCGAGCTGCGGGATCACGGTCAACAGCGTTTCACCGGGACTGATCCAGGACGCCGCCGCGCCTCACCGGGGCACCTGGCTCGGCCGGAGCGGCACGGGGGAAGAGGTCGCCCGCGCCATCGCCTTTCTCGCTTCCGACGATTCGGGGTACATCACCGGCGTGGACCTCCCCGTGGACGGCGGCCGGATCCTCGGTCCCAAAGGCGCCGACTGGCGGCCCCCGAAAACGGTCTGAGTCCTCCCGTTTCCCGGCGGGAACGCCGGGGCCGGAAAAAGGGCGGGAAAAATCGCTCCCTGCGTTTGCAATAGGTGTCACAGAGGGATATATTAAGCAGGAAGCCTCCCCGGCGGAGGGGAACTGTCATACAGGAGTCTCATGGTGCAGGAAAAATTGTGCTGGCCCGGAAGCGCCCAGCTGGCCCCCGTTCCCGCGGTCCTCGTCGGCTGCGGCGACGGCAGCCGGCGCAATCCCTATAATCTCATCACCGTCGGCTGGTGCGGCATGGCCTGCAGCGATCCGCCGCAACTCACCATCGGGGTCCGTCCGGAACGCTTTTCCTTCGGTCTCATCCGCCGCACGGGGGAGTTCACCGTCAATCTGCCCACGAAGGCCCTGACCGCCGATCTGGACTACTGCGGCGTCGTCTCGGGCAAGGCCATCGACAAGTTCAAGGAGCGCGGCCTCACCCCCGTGCCGGGGGACACCGTCAAGGCCCCCCTCGTCGGGGAGTGCCCCGTGGCTCTGGAGTGCCGCGTCAAGGAGGCCCTCGAACTGGGCAGTCACTGGCTCTTCATCGCCGACATCCTCGCCGTCCGGGTGGATCCCGGCTTGGTGGACGGAAACGGCAAACTGGATATGGAAAAAGCCGGCCTCATCACCTACGCTCACGGCAATTATTACGCCGTGGGGGAGGAGTTGGGCCGCTTCGGTTTTTCGGTGCGCAAAAAACAATAAGGACTCGAATCATCATGTGGGAAAATGAATTCATCGCCTCGCCGCCTCCTTTCCCCAAGGGGGAACCCCGGTTTCTCGAAGACCTGAAGAGCTGGAAGATCGCCGTCCCCCACTGGGACGCCGCCGCCAAGCCCGGTGAAAACGATCTGGACCTGAGCGGCGGATTCCAAGTCAAACGCGATGCCTTCCCCGACCCGGAAGGGCTTCTCGCCACCGCTTACGACCATCTGGACCGGTTCCGCAGCTCCATCGAATTTCCCGAAGCGGGCCCCGAAGTCAGGGCCGTCAAATGCGCCGACCTCACGGGCGAAAGCTACCGCTTCAAGGTGGATTCCTCCTGCGTCACCGTCGAAGCCGGGAACACCGAAGGGGCCCGCCGGGGGCTCTACTACTTCGAGGAACAGCTCTGCGCCTCGAAGGGGCCCTTCCTGCCCGTCGGCTGCACCCGGCGGGACAACTGGCTCAAGAACCGCATTTCGCGCTGTTTCTTCGGCCCCATCAAGCGGCCCCCCTTCAACATCGACGAACTGATGAACGACATCGACTACTACCCCGACCCCTATCTGGACCGGCTGGCTCAGGAGGGGATCAACGGGCTGTGGCTCACCATCATCTTCCGCGAGATCTGCACCACCTCGTTCCTGCCGCAGGATCCCGATGCGGAAAAGCGGCGGGAAAAACTCCGGAGGTCCGTGGAAAAGTGCCGCAGGTACGGCATCAAGCTCTGGGTCTTCGCCATCGAACCCGCCAGCTGGAAGCGGGATAATCCCAAGCCCGACGCCCTCCCCGCCGGGCCCGACTGCTATCAGGGCAAACTCTTCTGTCCCGATTCGGAAAACTCCGCCAAGTACCTCTACGAATGTACCAATTCCCTCTTCAAGGCGGTGCCCCATCTGGGCGGGCTCATGCTGATCTCGCTCGGCGAACGGCCCACCTCGTGCGTCAGCGGCGGCACCTTCGGCGGCGGCTTCACGCTGCCCTGCCAGAAGAAGTGCAAACTCACCGTGGGAGAGATCTTCGCCAAGGTGCTCAAGCCCATGCGGCAGGGGATCAAAGACGCCAATCCCGAGGCGGAAATGATCAGCTGGCTTTACCAGCCCCAGCCCATGCAGGCCCACCCGTGGATCTACGAACTGCCCACGCAGCTCACGCCGGAGATCATCCTCGCCTACAACTTCGAATCCAGCTGCACCAAGCTCCAGCTGGGCAAGGTCCGGGTGGGGGGCGACTACTGGCTGTCTTGCATCGGCCCCTCGGACCGCTTCGGACGCATGGCCGAGGCCGCTTCCGGACACTGCGCCTTCGCCGCCAAGATGCAGGTGGGCTGTTCCCACGAAGTAGCCACCATCCCCTTCGTCCCCGCTCCGGGCATCCTCTACCGGAAGTACAAGGAGATGCGCCGCTGCGGCGTTTCCCACGTGATCCAGTGCTGGTATTTCGGAAACTATCCGGGGACCATGAACCGGGCCGCGGGAGCGCTGGCCTACGAGGATTTTTCCACTTCCGAAGAGGAGTTCCTCACCCGCCTCGCCGGGCCCGAATGGGGCCCCCGCGCCGCCGACATGGCCGAAGTCTGGAAGATACTGGGGGAAGCCTACATGCAGTACCCCCTGGGCTACGAATTCCAGTACTACGGCCCCATGCACGACGGCGTGGTCTGGCCCCTGCATTTGCGCAGCGTGCTCCGCAAACTGCCCCGGACGTGGAAGCCCGAACTCGACCCCGCCGGGGACGCCGTGGGCGAATTCCTCAACAACTTCGATCTGGCGGAAATGACGGTCCTTTCCCGTCAGCTTTCCGATGCGTGGAACGCGGCGTGGCAAAAGTTCCGCTCCTTCGCGGGAGAGTTCGCGGGTGACCGGGCGAGGGAGATGGATTCCTCGCTCATCGAAGCCCTCGACTGCCAGTTCCGCGCCGGAGCGGACATCATCGAATTCTACTTCCGCAGGAACCGGATGCTCAACGGTCAGGGCTCCTCCTCCGCCACCGCGGATGCGCTGGAGCAAATCGTCCGGAACCAGATCGAAGTCAGTGACCGCATGGCGGAACTCTGTGAGCTCGACCCCCGGCTGGGCTACCATTCCGAAGCCGAAGTCTACAAATACTTCCCCGAAAAGCTCCGCTGGCGCATCAAGGCGCTTCAATATCTCCTCGATGAGGAGTTCCCGAAGTTCCGTCAGGGGCTCGCCCAGGGCAAGCGCCCCTCGGAGCTCCTTGAGGAGCCGCCTCAACTCCGGTGCGGCCGGCGTTACGAAGCCGACGGCTATTCGTGGGAGGCCGCCGCGGAGGGCCGCGCCCTGAAGATCACCGCGGATCTGGACAAGATCCCCGGCGAAAAGGCGGACGACGTCCTCACCGTCTTCGTCGGCGACCGGCTGGCTTCGCAGCGCCCGTGGATCATCAACGCGTGGCTCGAACCGACCCGGCCCGACGCCGTGGACGGCATGCGTGAATGCGCGTCGGGCACGGTGACGGAACTCGACGGCAAGTGGCACGTGGAGCTTTCCATCCCGCTGGCGCTCCTCGCCGACGCGGACTGCTGCCGGGTGGGCTTGGAGCGGCACGTCGTCCACCCCGACGGCGCCGTGACCTACTACCACTTCCCCGCCGGAGAGTACAACCACGAGGGGCGGCTCCAGTTCGGAGCCTACACCCCCGACATGATGGCCACGCTGAAATTCTGAACGTCTTTTGAAAAAACAAAACGCTCTGTAAGTGTAATCGAGGCGTGGGGAGCGGGGGGCCGAACGTCGGCTTCGACTCTACGCGGCAACTGTCGCCATCCCCCAAAAATACCCGTCGGCACCGAGAGCGGTGCCTCCCCCGCTCCGCGGGCTGACGGGGTATTTTTCGGGGGCCCTGCTCTATAGTTGCCGCGGTTCGCAAACAAATGCGGAAGAGCCGGCATTCCCGCAAACCTTCCTTTGGGGAGTCCGCGGCGAGTCGGGAGCCCGAAGGGCGACCAGGTGCCGCGTAACTTTGAGGGCGACGTTCGCCCCGCAGACCGGCAACCGGCCCGGCGGTCATGCCAAGCGCCTGCGGCGCTTTCACGGCGCTTGGTTTTGTTTTGGTCTGCGGCCCTGCCACTCCCGCAACCCGACGTTCATAGTATTCATAGTATTCACAGTATTCATAGTCTCCCGAGACTGCTTTTTTGCACCCTCCCCGAAAAGCGTGAAAAAGCCTTTCCATGCCATTGCAATCTGGCGGCGGGCGGGTTATATTATGGGCAGAACGCCGAAAACCTGAACCATCGAAAAGGAGTCACACATGAAGAAACTGCTGCTCGCGGGCGCGCTTGCCGCCGCGCTGTTCTGATCCGGCGCGAAGCCGGAACTGCCCTTCACCATCGACCCGAAGATCCCCCGGAAGATCACCGTGGGCAAAACGCCTGCGCTTACCCTCGCGCCCGGCAACTTCGACATCGTGGAGTGTCAGAACACCCCCACCGTAAAACTGGCCGCCAAGGAGATCGCCGACGCCTTGAGCGAGGTTTTCGGGACGCCTGTCAAACCTGTCGTAAAAGGCACAAGCAAAGCCGTTGAGATCCGGCTGGGGGACCTCGAGCTCGCCAAAAAACTCGGCATCGATCCCGCGAAATTCGACCGGGACGGCTTCGTCATCAAGACTTCGGGGAACAAGATCCTCATCATCGGCCGCGACCTGCCCAGGAGCCGCCCGCTGAAGGACGTCCACCGTTCGGGGCTCAAGGGCGAATGGGGCACCCTCTTCGGCGCTTATGACTTCCTCGAACGTTTCGCGGGCGTCCGCTACTACTTCCCCGGCAAGCTGGGGACCTACACCCCCAAGGCGCAGAAGCTGGCCATCCCCGCCGTCGACATCTATGACCGGCCCGACTTCCTGCAGCGCCGCTTCAACGACTACAACTACGACCGGATGCCCATGCGCCGTTACAAGGAGTGGGACGGCACCATGAACAAGCTCCGCAACCGGGTCGAAACGGTCATCATCCCCACCTGCCACGGTCTCGCCGGGCTGGGCTACGTCCAGCGCTTCGGCAAGGAACACCCCGAGTTCTTCGCGCTCCAGAAGAACAAGATCCGCTCCAACGGCGCCGTAGTCACTGCTCCCTCAAGCGCCAACGGCTACCTCTGCTGGAGCTCCGGCATCAAGGAGGAGATCATCAGGGACGCCATCTCCTTCCTCAAGCAGGAGCCGCCCTCGGTGCGCGGCATCAAAGACTCCAGAGGCAAAGTCCGCTGGAGCTACAATTTCCCTCTCGGGATGCCCTGCTTCAACATCATGCCCAACGACTGCTCCTGCGTCTGCCACTGCCCCGAATGCTGGAAGCACTTTTCCAAGGGGCCGCAGGAAACCACCGATTTCCTCTGGAGCTTCTTCGACGACATCTGCAAGCAAGTGAAGGCGTCCGGGGTGCCCGGCTATCTCACCACCATGGCCTACGGCGAATACCGCCGGATCCCGACGCAAAAGATTCCCGACAATCTGCTCGTGATGCTGGCCATCCGGGGCCCGTGGAACGAATTTGTCCCCGCCAGCCGGGATGCCGACGTGGACCTGCTCAAGGCGTGGAACAAAAAGCTCGGTCAGAAGACCTGGCTGTGGACCTATCCCGGCAAGTACAACAACAACATGGTGGGAGTCCCCCACACCACGCCCCGGGCCCTGTCGAGCTTCATCAAGCGCGTCCGGCCCTACATCTTCGGGCTCTACATCGAGTGCGAGACCGACGTGGTGATGCACAACTACCTCATCTATCACGTCTTCGGCAAACTCACCTGGAACACGGACACCGATGTGGAAAAACTCCTCGACGAGCACGTCCGCAATCTCTACGGCCCGGCGGCAAAACCCATGAAGGATTTCTTCGACTCCATCGAAAGGCACTGGGGCGAGATCGCCGGGAACGTGGTGGAAACGGCGGAAGGTCCCAAGACCATCTATCCTTCGGAGCTCGTTCTGTGGAGCAGGATCTACTCCCCCGCCGAAATGAAGCGCCTGAACGGCCTCTTCGATCAGGCGGAAAAACTCGCCGCGAAGGATAAACTCATCCTCGCGCGGCTCAAGTTCGTCCGCAAGGAATTCATGGAGCCGCTGACGGCCGAGGCGGAAAAGTTCCACAAGGCCAACGACGCGGTCCGGGCGTGGCGCTTCGCCATCCCCGAGTTCAAGGGCAAGGGGCAGCCTGCCGGGAAGGATTGGCAGGCGGCTCCCGCCTTCCACCTCGCCGGACTGGACCTCCGGAAGCGTGAGGCGAAACCGGCCGAAGTTTCCACCGTGGTACGGGTCATGTACGACGCCGAAAACTTCTATTTCCGCTTCGAGTGCGAAGAGAAGGAAACGGAGAAAATGCGCGTCTTCAAGCGCCCCTTCGATCAGAAGGAGGTGTGGC
>JAFSYV010000201.1 GCA_017443585.1 Lentisphaeria bacterium
GAAAATCCCTGTCGGTCAGATCGGCGTCGGGCTTTTGCAGGATCGCGCTCAACTCCTCCGGCGTAAAATCCTTATCCGGGTTGCTGAACGCTTTCGGCCTCGGATAGAGAAAATTCATGGTCGAAATTCCCCTCGCAATCACTTTTTCTGCACGGCGGGGAAAGTGACGGCGTCGTTGCGGAGGACCACCTGCCGGGTCAGGTCGATGGCGTGATTGCTTGCCGCGTGGCCGAAAGGGAAACCCTCGTACACGGGGATCCCGCCCAGCTTCGGTGCGAATTCGCGGATAACGGTGCGGATCGCTTCGCCTTCCTTCGTCCCCGTGAACTTGCAGAAGACCACGCCCGCGACCCCGTCGAAGAATTTCTTCGCCTTCAATTCTTCCAGATCGCGCTTCACCCCCTCCGCCGTGCACTTCACCCCTTCGATGAAGATCACCCGGCCGCGGGTCTCGGGGAGGAAGTCCGCGTTCTTCGCCCGGACGAACCGGGAAAGGAGCCCCGCAAGAGGTTTTCCGGAACACTCGCCTTTCACCAGCGGCGTCACCCGGATGGGGCCCACGGCTTCACCCGACAGCATCTTCTTCATGCCGGGGATGACCTTCGGATCCAGTCCGGGCAGAGAGCCCGCGGTGGGGCCGGCGATGGGCCTTCCGTACCCCTTCTGCACCAGACGGCAGTGGACCAGCGTCACGTCGCTGAAGCCCATGAAGATGAGTTCGGGGCGTTTCTTGAGCTTGCTCCAGTCGATCTTCGCCATGAGCTCCTGACAGCCCGTCCCGCCCCGTGAGCAAAGGATCATTTCCACTTCGGGATCGTTCCACGCCTTGTAAAAATCCTCCAGCCGCGGGTCCACGGGCAGAGAGGCGTAATTTTTCGACGCCGCCAGCTTCTCGGGAGAAGGTTTTTCGAAGGCGTGAGGCAGGACTTTCACGTTGTAAGAAGCCTTTTTCAGCAGCTCCACGCCCGTCCGGTTGGCCTTGCTTCCGGGATAGGAGGCGGGCGTGATGACGGCGATGGTCCTGACGGGGAAGACGCCCCGGTAATCCCGCTGACGGCGGGCGTTCTTCCCGGCCGCGCCGACGGTTTCCGGGTCGGCCTCCCGCGCCGGCCCGGCGGCCAGAAACAAAGCACTCAAAAAAACGCTGACGACCAAAACTCTTTTCATAGTATTCATAGTTCAAAAAACCTTATTAACCTGCCAAGGCCCCCCTCAGCGGATCCCTCCCGCGGGGTGGAAAAATTCTTTCCGCAGCCCCGCGCCGATCTTGACCACGGCGGGCTCCGCGGCGAAGAAGTCCTTGAAGTCGAGCTCCTCAAAGACGCCCTTGACGAGGTGCATTTCCTCCGGCCCCCGGGCGGAGACTGCTTCAAAATCGGGGGGATTTTTCCTCCCGAGGGTCATGTACTGGTGCATGATGGGAGGCGCTTCACGGAACGAGGCGAGCTCCTTCAGGACCGGACACTTCGGATTCACGGTGAGCGAGGTCCCCCTGCTGCCCATCAGTTTGCGCATGTCGGGATAATTGAAGCGCTTTTCCACCGGCTTGCCTCCTGCGCGGGTGACCCGGAATATCCCCTTCCCTTCGGCGGGCATCCGGGGATAGAAGCAGTTGTACTCCTCCTTCAGCGCTTCGACGTGATACAGGCCGATCATGTTCATGAAGTATTTCGCGGGGATCAAATCATAGAAGATGTTCCGTGCTATCGTCACCTTGTCCTCCGGGTGGCAGTGGATGTAGGTCTGCACGATGGAGTTGATGTAGAACACGTTGTTCCGCATGACGAGGTCGGGGCACCTCCAGAAGGCGCTGCCGGTGAATCCCCCCATGATCACGTTGTCGGCGAAGAGCAGCTTCCCCGTCTGCGAAGCGACGATGAAGGGGGGCGTGTAACCGGCCCGGCTGCGGCCGTCGTAGAAACAGCGCCTGACGACAACGTCACTGCCGCCGCTGGTCATGACCGCGCCGTGCTCCGCCTTGTGGACGATGTTGCGGAAGTAGAAGCCGTCGATGACGATATGAGATTTCCCCTCGGCGTCGATGGCGTTGAAAAGAATCATCTTCCCGTCAAGGAATACCTTTTCACCGGGATAACTCCGGAGCGTCAGCGTCTTGCCCTTGTCCCCGCCGGAGCGGAAGCGGATCCTTTCGGTGTAAATGCCGCCGCGGACCATGACCGTATCGCCGGGACCGGCCTTCCACAAGGCGGCGTTGATGGTCCGGAAGGGAGAATCGGCACTTCCCGGATCTCCGTCCCGGCCCTCGGGGGAAACGAAGAAAGTCCGGGGCGGTTCGGACCGGACCTGGGTCGTGAAACTCCCGACTTCGGAGGTGACGACCCGGCGTTTCCGGGCCAGATCGGCGGCGGCGAGCTCCATGTTGCTGTGGAATTCACGGGGCGGCGTCCGCGAAAAGAGCTTGAAATAGTACTTCTTCCCCGGCTTCAGGCCGCTCAGGGTGACCGTGTGATAGTTCGAACTGCGGAAGGCGCTCCCAGCCTTGCCGGTGCAGCGGGGCGTTTCACCCCAGCGCAGTTCGCTCGTGGCGAGGCTTTCGGAGGTCCACCACTCGATATCGGCGGTTGTGTCCGAGACGCGCCGCACGAAAGGCCCCCGGACGGCGGCGTTGCACTCCCGGACCAGCCGGTAGGGTCCGACGGGGAGGGCATCGAAGCCCCGGCCCGCGAAATCCCGAGGATTCCTGACGGTGAAGTCGCCCTTTTCCGGAGCCGTGAACTGCGGCTTCGCATGGGGTTTGTCGAGATCGGCGACCCCGCCGGGAGGAGTCGCGACCGCGTAAAGATTGCTGTGCCGGGATCCCGTGGCGCGGGTGAGATCCGCAGGCGAGACGAAGGCGTTGTGGCAGATCTCGACGGCCTTCCCGGTCACGGTCAGGGGGGAACCGAAGCCGCAGCAGCTCACGAAGGCGCTGTCGCCGGAGATCAGAGCCCCCTTCTTGAGGAAGTTCACCCCTTCGACCCGGCAGTTTCTGCCGGAAACGGTCAGGCCCCCCGTCAGCACGGCACGGGGGCCGGTCCCGCGGGTTTTGAGGGTGACCCGGTCCGCTGCGATGACGGCGGGGAAATCATAAGTTCCGGGGAGCAGATAAACCGTGCTCCCCGGCCGGACGTTCCTGAAGGTCTTCCAGGGTTTCGCGACGGAGCGGCCGGAATTCCCGTCATCGCCCTTCGGGGAGACGAAGAAGACGTCCTTCCGGTCGATCAGCCCGGCTTCGATGCCCCGTGCGCCCTCCTGGGGGCGGAAGTCGTGGTTGTCGGGATCGGCGAAGAGAGAATCGAAATCGGCCTTCGCTTTTTCCAGAAGATCGAGACGCAAGCCGCCCTCGCCCGGAGCGTAGGCGTTGGGCCTCCGGAAGACGTTGTGGTCGCCGAAGCTCGAAGCGAACTGCCGCTCGTTGTAGTTGTTGAAGCAGATGTTCCGCATGGCGGGGTCCCGGTCGATGCTGCCCTTGACGCCGATGCCGCATTCGCCGAAGGAAACATTGTCCTCGAGCCGGTTCCCCGTAAGATTGCCGCCGTAAAAGCGGATCCCCAGTCCGCTGGGGTGCGCGCTGAAAAAGGAACGGCAACGGCGGACGGTGTTTCCGTGACAGTGTCCCCAGACCACCATGTTCCCGCCCGAAACGGGCGCGGGAGACCCGTTGGCGTAGACGACCGAATCCTCGATCACCGAGTTGCGCTCCATGCCGAAGTGGATGCCGTTGCTGTTGAAGAAGGCCTTGCAGTTCCGGATGACCCCGTCGGTCTTGCCGGAAAGCCGGAGCCCCCAGCAATGGCCGTGGGGCAGACGGTTGAAGGTGTAAAATCCCGTCGCCATGAGACCGTCGAGAGTGACGTAGGAACTTTTCAGCATGTAGAAACCGCCGCCGAAAAGGAGACTTGCCGTATAAAAATGGCGGTCGGGAACCAACCCGTCGGTGGTGGAGATGTAAAGTTTCTTTTCCTTTTCGTCATAGAAGAAGGTCCCCGGAGAAAACTCCAGTTCGGCCAGAGCCCCCGCGGGCGTGAGGATCCTGAGGGTATCCCTTTCGTTGACGGCGTTGGGAGCCTGAGGAAAATCGACCGCATGGACGAAACGGAAGCCCGGCACGGCGGAAAAACGGCCCTTGATCTCCCGGTCGCCGCGGATCAGCACGGAGCCGGGGAAACGCGCCCGGACCAGGATCGGCTTGCCTGTCGACTCCTGCGCGAAACTGCCCGCGACGGCCTCGAAATATTCTCCGGGACCGATGGTCAGGGTATCCCCCGGCCGGAGCAGTTTCACCGCCGCGCGGATGGTGGCCTTGGGCCTCTCCGGAGAAGTCCCGTCGTTGGCGTCGGAGCCGTGTTTTTCCACGAAGTACTCCGCACCGCCCAGAAAACCGCACGCGGCGACTGCAAGTAAAGTGCTCAGAAAAACGGTGACGGGCGAAACTGTTTTCATTTCTTTCCTCCCTGGTGAGAGCCAAGATCCGGACGGCAGTCGACTATGAATACCATGAATACTGTGGACACGCCGCATAATTTACACCCTTTTGCGGCATTTTGCAAATCGGGAAGCGCGTCCCCCCGCTCCGGCGATTCACAGCTGTTCGCGCAACAGGCGGATCTTTTCGCGGATCATGGGCGCGGAAAAGTTGTACTGCTGGGCTTCCGAATGGAATCCCTGCCGGGGGTCGGCTTCGACGAAGGGAAGCGCCCGTTCCGCGTTGGCCAGCTCGGCACGGCTGAGCTCCCGGTACGCCTCGCCGACCGCGCTTCCCGTGTCGTGCTTGAGTTTGTAGAGCTTGAGCATGTAGAGCAGACTTTGGAAACAGGCGCCGCAGACCACGGTGTTGCCGTATTCCAGCGCCCCCTGTCCGGGGAGTTCCCCGATGCCGGAGTTTTCGAACTCCTTCACCCCCTCTTCCCAGAGCCGGCAGAGGCATGTTACGGCGGAGATCAGTTCCTCCAGCGTGAAGGAGCCGGGCATGGCCAGGGCGAGGTCGTCCCCCCGGGGGGCGTTTTTGAGCCAGGTGGCTCCGGCCTTCCCGCTCATGGGGCCGGGCGGAACGAAATAGCCCAGCGCCCAGCTGGTGGGGGCGTAGTAGAGAAATTTCCAGGTGTGGGGGTAAAAGGTCATGGCTTCGGCAAAGCGTTTCCAGGCGGCGACAGCCCGTTCCGCCCGGCATCCGGGGAAGTAGTGCGAAGCGAAGGCCGCCATCGCCTCTTCGGGCGAGTCCGGCGTTTCCGGTTTCAGGAAGAAATTGAAGGCCGCCGTATTGACGGTGGGGAAATTGCCGAAATTCCAGCAGCCCAGAAATCCCGCGCAGGCGTGCTTGCGGAACCACTCCGCACGGGTGAAGATGTTGGGGATGACGGGAAGGTCGGGAACGGCTCCGTTCTCGTGGGTCGTTCCCAGCTGGAACTTGACGGCGAAGGGGGCGTGATGCTCTTCCGCCGCCTGCCAGGAGTCGAGGAAGCGCTCCGCCGGACCGGGATAGCAGAGGGCGTATTCGTCGATCAGATGACCGGGACGGCCTATGACGGTCATCCGCCCGCCGCGTTCGAAATCCGCCATGGGGATGATGCCGGGATCGAGGCGGGAGATCACCTCCTTTTCCCCGGCGTGGGCGCTCCAGTCCCAGTTCCAAGCGATCAGCTGCTGGGTGGAGGAACCCGAACGCATCCCCCGGTAGAGGTCGTTCAGCAGATCGGCGATCACCTCGGCGGCCGGACGGCAGCCGCAGCGGGGACAGACGACCTTCAGCCGCTCCTTCTCTCTGGTCCGGCAGTGGGCGGGGTATTCCGAAGCGGAAATGATGATGTATCCCCCCAGGTCCGGCAATGAAGCCGCCAGCGCGGCCATGGCTTCCCGGAGGTATTGCCGCACCTTGGCGGTGGAAGTGCACAACGAGATCATGGGCGTGGGCTCCTTCAGGTCCTCCCAGTCGATGATCTCCACGCTTCCGGCGCAATCCTTGTGGTGCTCCCAGAACTCCCGGTGTCTGCCGCTGACGGCCCGCGGCGGCTGCATCTGCAGGTACACCTTGATGCCGTAACGCTTCGCCCGGGCGATCAGAACGCGGAGTTTTTCCTGAAACAGCTCCGCATCCTCCCCGAACTCCGGAAAAAGGGGATGCTTCACCACCTCCTGAAGCAGGGCGTGGACCCAGATCCCGTTGAAGCCGTTTTCCGCGATGGAGCTCAGGATCTCGTCGCTGTAGCTCTTTTCGTCCAGCTTCATAATCTCCGTGTCGCGGGAAGAGATGGGAGCCAGCGGAGCATGATAGTCGATGAAGGGCGAACGCCAGATGCGGAAAACTTCCATTCTCGAATCTCCTCGATGCTCGATGCTGTACGGCGTCAATATACATCCGGTTTCCCCGAATTGCAAGCGCGGGCGGCGTCCGTTTCCGGAAATTCCCGAAAATTTCCGAAATTTTCCTTGCATTGATGGACGCGACGTGCTACATTAGGCGCGGTGCAGACAACAGAGGAGTTCATTCCCGTGTTCCGCAACAGATACGTCATTTCCGGACTTCGCCGGGCGGCGGGTTTCATCCTGCCCGCGGTGGCGCTCCTCTTTGCCCTGAACACGGTCCTCCATCCTCTCTTCCACTCCCACAAGGAGTGCGGCGACAGCCTCAACGCGCAGGAGTTCTGCCTCATCTGCAGCGGGGAATTCCAATCGGCGGAAGTTCCCGAACTTCAGGAACTGCCGCTTGAGAAACCTCACTTCATCTACTCGCTCCCCGATGAGATTCCGGCTCCCGATCCCCGGCTGCCGGCCCCCCGTTCCCGGGGACCTCCTCTTTTCTGAATTTTTCCACCTACATTTGCGGCACGCAGGCGGCTTTTCCCTTTTTCCGACGGGGAAAGCCCGCCTTGTGTGTGCGTCCCTTATGGTAAAAAAATTCGGAAAACTGGTATCCCTCAATATTATGAAAGAAGAAAAATTCACGCTCATCGAGCTTTTAGTCGTCATCGCCATCATCGCCATCCTGGCCGGACTCATGCTGCCGGCCTTGAACTCCGCCCGGGAACGGGGCAAGCAGAGCCGCTGCCTCAACAACATGAAACAGGCCTTTCTGGCCATGTCCGGCTACACGCAGGACTTCGGCTGTTACCCCCTCCACGAGGATGACGACGACGATGACGACGACCACGCACACGAACCCGAACACGAACATGAACATGAACATGAACACGAAAGCGAATGGTTCGCGCCGCTGGTGAAAAACTACGGCTTTCAGCTGAACTTTCTGCGGTGCGACTCCGACCGGGCCTACGACGCGAAGAAAAATCATCAGAGCTACGTCATCAACGAATGTTTCACCCGGGGCCGGAAAACCGACACCATGCTGAGAAGCTCGTGGAACATCCTCCTTTCGGAGCGGGGCGGCGACACCCCGGCGGAAATCGACGGCCACCAGTGCTACCACGCGACCAAAGCGGTTTCCTTCTGGGAAAAGAACGTGGCCAAACTC
>JAFSYV010000202.1 GCA_017443585.1 Lentisphaeria bacterium
GAATGCCCCGTTCCCTTTGCCGACATGAACGAATTCGTCGAAGTCGCCCCCGGCGACGACATCCACAGTCTGGCCTCCTACACCAACTACCGGATCTACCCCGAAATGCTGTCGAGTACGCTCCTCCCCGCCGAAACGGCCCGGGAGATCATGAACTTCCGCCGGGTCCGGGGCGGCGACTTCCACGGGGCCACGGCCTTCCGGATCTTCCGGGATTTCCCGCCCCTCGCCCGCTGTCTGGACGACTGGCCCCTCCACAACATGCTTAAGGGCCTTGCCCATTACGGGGAATACGGCGAATTCGTCAGGCTCCTCGCCGGGCATATGGCGCTCCACCAGTCCCGGGGGACCTTCTTCGCCCCCGAAATGAGTTTCCGGGAGCGTCTCGACTCCACCTTCTGCACCCCCTCGCAGATGACGCTCCCTCTGGCGGTGCGTTCTCTTTTCCCCCAGCAGTTTTCGATCACCGGCAAAGGAAAGGAAAGATCATGAAAAACCGCCGTCTCCGGCAAGATCACGCCGAAGCCCTCCTGCGCGGAACCGGCCATCGATTTTCCCATGGCCTGCGAACTCATCCGCTCGGGGGGGCGGTCCCCGCGGAGCTCTTCCGGACCGATTTCTGCTCTTTCGGCGACTGCCGGGATCTTTTCGGCTCCCTCCTCAAGGGAAAACTCCCGGTAACAAAACCGGTCTTTCTGCCCCGCTGAAGTTTTTCTGCTCTTCAGAAGGGAACTGCGATTGAAAAGTTCCCGGGTATGTGCTATATTACCGGCAGATCCATTTCGAGGAGCAGAACGAATGAGTACGAAGAAAATTCTCCGCTGCGGCGTCTGCGGGCTGGGCCGCATCGGCTGGGGATTCCATCTGCCCGCCATCGCCCGCACCGGGGGCATGACCCTTGCCGCCGTCGCCGACCCCATGCAGGAACGGCTCGACGAAGCGAAAAAAACCTGTCAGGCGCCCGCCTGCTTCGCCGACTGGCGTCAGATGGCCGATCCCCGGGTGATCGATCTGGCCGTCATCGCCTCGCCCACCGCCTTCCACCGGGAGCAGACGGAGTATTTTCTGCAGCGGGGGATCGACGTTTTCTGCGACAAACCCATGGCGCTGACCCACGCCGATGCCGAAGCCATGGCGGACTGCTCGAAAAAGTGCGGCCGGAAACTCATGATCTACCAGCCCCACCGCACGACGGGACTTACGCTGACCGCCAAAAAGATCATCGCTTCGGGCAAACTCGGGAAGATCTACCAGATCGGCCGCCGCTGTCTGGGTTTCACCCGGAGGAACGACTGGCAGGCCTTCGCCGCCCAGGGGGGCGGTACGCTGAACAACTACGGCGCCCACTTCATCGACCAGCTGCTCTACGCGGGCGCCGACACGAAAGGGAGAGCGCTCCGTTGCGAAACCGGCCGGATCCTTTCGGGCGGCGACGCGGAGGACTTCGTGACGGCGGTGATCCGGGGGGACGCAACGGACATTCTCTACCGCCTCGAGATCAACATGGCCTGCGCCCTGACGGCTCCCGATATGGAGATCTTCGGCGACCGGGGAACGGCCCGGGCGGAAAACGGCGTCTGGAAACTGCGTTACTGCGAAAAACTCGACAAACCGGAAATGTTCCCCGGTATGGCCGCTCCGGGCCGGAAATATCCGCCCCGGGTCCGCGACTTCACCGAGGAGGAGCTGCCCGTTCCCGATACGGACGCCCTCGCGTGGTACGATCACTGCCGGGCCTTTTTCGGCGAAAACGCCGCCCCCTTCGTCCCCGTGGAAGAGACCCTTGAGGTCATGCGTCTTCTGGAAGAGTGCCGTATTTCCGCCGCCGAATTTCTGAAGCAGTCACACCATTGTTCCATGGAGAATGCCGAAGATGAAAAACACACTTGACGCGATCCTTTATTCCAGAGAACTCCAATGGCGGGAACAGTGCGGACTTCAGCCCAACTGGGGCCTGCGCCAGCCCTCGGTCATGGATCTGACGCCCGCGGCGCTGAAGATCTGCCGCCGCAACCCCGCGTCCTACTGCCGCAGACTGCTGAAAAACGGCAACATCCTCTTCCCGGCGGCGGATCTCGACGCGCCCTTCGAACTGCACAAGCCGGAGTTCCCGGCAAAATTCACCGCATCGGTCCCCGCAAACGATCCCTTTTACACGCAACTGGCCCGGAAAATGGGGGGAGTCCCCGTGCCGGACACGCGCCCCCTCGCCCCCGACGAGCCCGCGGTGATCTTCGGGGATTCCTCGGTCAACCGCCACGCCTGCCGCCTCGCCGCGGAACAGCGGATCTTCGCCAGCGGCGTCTGCCCCGGCAAGGGGGGCTGGAGTCTGGAACTCCCTCCCGGCCCCGTTTCGCGAGCGGTGGTCTGCTGTGACGAAGCAAGCGAGAAAGCCTTTCTGAAGCACTGGGAAAAGGCGCGGACGCCCCGCTTCGCCCCCGGACCCGGCGCCCCGGCGGTCTTCCGGGACCCGGAAGCGCTGCTGCGGACGCAGGTGAGCACCATCATCCCGGTGGAAAACTTCGAGGACTTCGTGGAAAAGATCTCCAATGCCTTCGACTGCGGCGGGCCGAAAGTGGGCAAGGACAACGGCCACTGCACCGTGGTGCCGCTGGTGAAGAGCTATTACGCCTGGGTCTTCACCGGAGACCGGCGTTTTCTGGAAGCTTTCAAGAAGATCTTCTTCGCGCTGGTGCGCTACTACCTTACGCTCCCCGGCGGAGCCAGCTACATTTCGGACTACGATTTTTATCTCGGCTCCCTCGTCAACTGCTTTGCCGCGGCGGAAACCGATCCCCTCTTCGATGAAAAGGACCGTCTGCTGGGAGCGGCCTTTCTGCTGAGTTCCTTCCGCCTCATCGAAAAGTACGGCAAGAGCTACTGGCCCATGCGCGAGGGGGCGCTGCGCTTCAACCACGAGACCTTCCCCGCCATGAGCTGTTACTGGGGAGCCCGCTACTTCGGCGAAAATTACGGCTTCCGCGAAGAGGCCCGGCGGTGGAAATCCTACGCCGAAACGGCCTTCGCCGAAAGCAACCTTTCCCGGTGCTGGCGGCAGAAGGAGAACTCCGGCGACTACCAGTGGATCGTCCCCAGCCAGAAGCTCCAGTGGGATCTGGCGGAAAAGGGCAAACCCTCGCCCGGCTTCAAACAGATGAGTTCCGCCATCGCCTTCGTCACGGACAACTCCGGGCGGCAGGCGGGCTACGGGGACTCCTCCCCCCTGTCGGGCGCGGCCCACAAGGACATGGTGCAAGCCCTGGCGCAAATTTCCGGAGACGCCCTTGCGGCGAAACTTTCGGCCAAGCTGGATGCCAACGGGACCTCTTTCCTTCCCATCCCCGGCTGGGGCCTCTACCTGCACCCCGCCCCCGTTTCCCCGGAAGGGCTGCTCCAAACTCCCGGCTGGCACTTGGAAAAACTCGCTCCCCACATCTTCCGCCGCTTCCCCGACGCGGTCAAGAGCAAGTTCGACAAGGCGGTCTACCGGGATGACGCCCGTTATCTGCTCTTCGAGCCCTGTTCCTGCGACAGCCACCGGCACTACGACACGGGGGCGATATTGCTCTATCAGGCGGGCAAGCACTACTTTCTCGTGGACAACGGCTACGGCTTCGACGCCCGCACCGCGCCGAAGAACATGGTCGACGCCTACAGCTCGCGGGAAGTGGGCCCCAACTGCCACAACATGGTGATCCTGCGGGAGAAAGACGGAAAGATCATCCGGCCCCCGGAGTTTTCCCTTTTCAACAGGCGCGGGGACACCCTTTTCTGCGAACTCGCCTTCGCGGGAGTCCTCTGGAAAAGAGAAGTCACCGTGACGCCCCGGGGGCTCCGGGTCGTCGACACGGTGGAAAAGACCGGTCCCGGCGAAGCGGCCTCAGCGGAGTGCCAGTTCAACACCCTGGGCCGCACGACGCTGACGGCGGGCCTGTGGCGGATCGCCCAGAAGGGGGCTGAGGCGGAGCTCCGTTTCGCCGACTCACCCGGCGTCACGGCCTGCGAAGGGGCCTATCTCACCAAGGGCTGGAAAAGCGCCCTCGAAAAGGTCTATCCCTACGCCTCGGGCGACGTGAAACAGCTCCGCCGGAGCGGCAGTTTGAAACGGAAAGGGACCATCTTGCGCTTCGAGTCCGAACTGACCGTTCTCCCCTGAAACTCGGGGCACCGCGGGGAAACGGCGCTTTTTCAAAAAACGTAAAAATGCCTTGACATTTTTCGTGCCGGAGTGTATAGTATCGTTATGTAATGCCGATCGCAAATATAAGGAAAAACACGGATGAAGAAAAGATTCACGCTGATCGAACTCCTGGTGGTCATCGCCATCATCGCCATCCTCGCCGCCATGCTGCTGCCCGCCTTGCAGCAGGCCCGTGAGCGGGCACGGACGTCGGACTGCCAGAACAAACTGCGCAACATCGCCTTCGGCGCCATGCAGTACGCCGAAAACAACAAGGGATTCTTTTCCTGCTCGCCCACCAGCGCGGCGGTGTATAATTACATCTTCAACCGCTTTTCGGACACGAACCCCAAGAGCAACGAAGGGGGCCTCGGCAATTACGTCGGCATCGACCGCTCCTACGCCAGCGGGAAAGCGAACCAGAACATAGCCGCCCCCCAAGTCCTCTGCCCCTCGGGCAGGCGGCGCAACGCCGACTCCCACGGCGGAACGCCGGACGCGCAGAATCCCAACTTCAGTTACGGTTTTTCCACCTGGTACGTGAGTACGGGGCTCGAGACGAACGGCATGAGGCTCCAGGGCGGCGGCACGGTGGAAAGCAATCAGCCGCCCGTTTCCAACATGAAGCGGTGCAGGAAACCTTCCGCCCGGATGCTCTGCGGCGAGATCGGCTACGACGGGGTCTACTCCAGGGTCCCCGCCGCCCCCTCGACCTTTGCCGGCGGCAACGCCCACTATGCGCGGGGGAGATTCAGCTACCGCCACAGCAAGCAGACCAACATCGGCTTCCTCGACGGTCACCTGAAACTCCTTTCCTACGGTCAAGTGCCGCTGAATCCCAACTACGGAACCCTCTACGACCCCAACGAATTCTACCGCGAATTCTGATCCTTCTTCCAACGGTCCGAAGGACGGCGCGCGATGAAAAATAGTTTCCCGCTCCTGAGCGCGGTGCTTCTCTGCTGCTGCGTACTCCGGGGCGCCGACAGTCTTGCCCCCGGCGGCGTCACTTTCGATTTCGGCAAATACCCCGTGCGCAGGGCTGTCAAGGCGACCGGGCAGAACCTTCTCAGAAACGGCGACTTTTCCGCCCCCGGCACTGATCTTCAGGGCGAAGGGCAGACAAAAACCAAACGCAAGGAACAGGTGTGGGACGGCTGCAGTTACGTCCACATGGCCAAAACCGAAGGCGACAGCCGGGAGTTCCTGAAGGACCTCGAAGCCAACTCCATCCGCAAGGCCGAAAACGGCCGTGCCGTCATCATCACCCGGCCGCAGGCCGCCGCCACGTGGAAAAAACGCGTCCGGGTCTCCAACCGCGTCCGCCAGAAGGTGACGCTCCCCGACTCCGACGCGTCCCGGAGTTTTCAGCTGAGTTTCAAGCTCCGGGGGCAGGCGGGAAAGGTCGATACATGGAACCACCCCCAGATATTCGTTTCCGCAGGAGCCAATCCCGCCGACAAGAGCTGGAAGGAACTCAAGAGCTGCGTCAGCAAGGTCCTCCCCTTTTCCCGGGAGTTCCAGGAGTGGCGCATCGACTTCACCGTACCGCCCAAGACCCGTTCCATCCACGTGGACTTCGCCCTCTACGGCATCGGCCGGATGGAGTTCGACGACGTGGCAGTCGTTTCCATGACCCTTTCGAGCTCGGTGGACGCCCTCAACTTCCCCTGCGGCTATTTCGACAAACTTTTCTGCTTCGGCGAGGGGCAGGCCCTCCCCATGCTTTTCGCGCTGGGGTGTCCCGGCAAGCCCGACCGGAAAAACCTGCGTTTCGAACTTGAACTGCCCCAGGGGTTCGAGGTCGTTTCGTGGCGCAACGCCCACCCCCTTCTTGCGCGGAAGGAGAACGTGTACACCTTCGATCTGACCAAACTCCCCCCTTCCGTCATGGCGCCCGAATTCAACAGTCAGTGGGGAGCCGTCTCGCTTCTCGTGCGGAGCTCCCTGAAACCTTCGCCCCAAACCTTCACCGCCCGCTACCGGACGCGGGGCGAAAACTTCACCATGCCTTACCGTGAACTCCAACTTCAGGTGATCCCCGCCATCAGGGGGAAGCGGCCCGCGAAATTCCTCTCGGCCGTCAAACTTTCCACCGACTTCAACTTCGGTTCGAACCAGCGGAAGGCCGTGGGGCTCCTCGACGCCGCGGGCTTCAACGCCCTCATCGGCGGCGATACCGGCGTGAAGAAGGCGGCCGGGACCTTCGGCATGCGCCGATTTTCCCCTCACGGGATCGCCAACGGCTTCAAGGTCATTCCGGGAAAACTCCTCCCCGACGAAATGTTCCGGAAGATCGACGGCGCCCCCTGGCCGGGGATGACCTGCCCCGGAGCGGTCATCGACCGGAGCGAATCCTACCGGAAAAATCTGCTTCCCAGCCTGGAGCGGGCTTTCAAGACGGGAGAGCTGGACGCCGTCATCACCAACTGGGAGCCCTATCCCTTCGACTTCCGGGGCTGTTTCTGCAAAAAGTGCATGACGGAGTTCGCCAAGTTCGCCAAAATCAGCGTCGAAGAGGCCACGCCCGAGCGCGCGGTGGGCCCTTACCGGGCTCAGTGGATCAGATTCCGCTCCCTGCGTCACGCAGGGCTGGTGAAAACGCTCCACAAGGACATCGCCGCCATCGGGGCGAAGTACGGCAGGAAGAACGCCTCCTTCATCCCGGAAATGGCGGTGACGTCGGTCCTCCCGGCGCGCAAGGAGGGCTTCGCCCAGTACGCCGTGGATGACTACATCGACTATCTCCCCGAACTCAATCTGTGGGGGCCCTACATCTACCACGCCCCCGACCGGCCCTACGTCTACGCCCCGGGGCCGAACCTGCGCTCCTTCGCCCACTGGGAACTTGCGCTGAAAGAGGTGCTGAAGATGACGAACGGCAAACGCCCGAAACTTTACACCTTCCCCCACGGGACGCTGGACAACCCGGTGTGGTTCAGCAACCCGGAAGGCACCGCTTTCGAGTTTCTCCTTTCCTTCATGCTGGGCTGGGACGGAGCCTTCGGCTACTACTTCCCACGGGGCGGCGACGCGCGATACTACCGGGTGCTGGCCGAAGCCAACAGCCGCATCGCCGAGTACGAGAATGTGCGGTACGAAGGGCGGGACATCTCTTCTTCCGTCACCCTCACCCCCGTCTCGCCCTTCCCGAAGGAAAACTTCTTCACCGAGCGGCCGGGGCTTCCCAACGTGACGCCCGGCATCAGCAAACTCTCTCTGCTCCAGCACCGGGCCGTGCTGCACAAGGATCTCCGGCTCATCATGGCGGGGAATTTCTGGATCTCGGGAGAGGTCTTCTTCAAGCTGCGGCTCGAAGGTCTCGCCCCCGCCGGAAAATATGAAGTCGCCCTGCCGGACCGCTCCTGCGGTGTCTTCTCAGGGAAAGAGCTCGCCCGAGGCATCCTCATGCAGTGCGGCGCCCTGCGCTGGCAGTTCATCACCGTGAAAAAGGCCGACCGCCCGGCGCAGGGCAAGGTCTTCACCCAGGCGCAAATGGCCGAACTGATGAAGACCCGCCTGCCCGGATTGAAGAAACAGGCGGCCTTCGTCGCCGAGGAGTACAAAAAACAGCGCGCCGCCGAAGAAAAGATGATCTTGAAAGCGGATCTTTCCGGCGCGAAGGAGCTCGACGCCAACGGCTTCAAGCTCCGCATCGCAGGCGAAAGGCTGAACGTGTCGGCGCCGGGCTACACCTTGCAGATCGACCCTCTCAAGGGCGGCCGCATCGTCAACTGGAAGACGCCGAACACCATCCTTTTCGCCGAGCCGGGCAATTTCGGCGCGGGGCTGGACTGCTTCTGGACGCCCGGACAGCAGCTGCGCCGCCCGTGGAAGGTGACCTCGTGCGCGGCGACCGCCGCCGGGATCGCCGTCACGCTGGAATATACCGTCACGGCGGACTTCATTCCCGCCCTTGCGGGACTGCGTCTCGCCAAACGGTACGAGTTCACCAAGGAGGGGTTCACGCAGACCACCACGCTTGCCAACCACGCCGACGACGGCATGAATTTTTCCTTCCGCTTCCACGCCATGCCCGATTTCCTCACCTTGCGCAAGGCGGGGGCGGGGACCATCGACTTCGGGAAGGTCCGCTTCAAGCGGGAGTTCTTCGAAAAAATGTTCCGTTTCGCCCCGCCCGACGCGGTAGTGGAGAAAGCCTTCCCCATGCACAAGGTGTTCCAAGTGAACTCGTGCGAAGCGGTCCTGCAGGCCCCGTGGAGCAAGACGAAACTCAAAGTTTCCTTCGAAAAGGAGAAACTGCAGTGCTTCGTCTGCTGGGATGATTTGAAGGATCCGGGGGCCACCTTCGAAGCGATTTTCCGCCGGGTCTCCCTGCATCCGGGAAAGAGTATCTCCTACACGCAAAAGTACACCGTCATCGAATGAAAACGAAAGCGCACTTCATCGACACCTTCCGCCCGCCCCTTGTGCCGGGGCTTCCGGAGAAATAAAACATCACTCCGCTGTATTTTGCGTTGAAAGATGCCCCTTTTTCGTGTATATTAGGAGAATGTGCAAATCAGCAAAACGCAAAAAGGAGAAAACGCCATGAAAGAAGTCTGCTGTTCGCTTCCCCTGTTCGCCGCGATGTGCCTGCTGCTGTCGGCCTGCGCGACGACCGGGGAGACCGCTTCCGCGCCGAAGGGGTTCGTATACCTCGCCGAGGCGGTGCCGGACGCGATCCTCGAGATCCGCTACTACTCCACCTACAACCTCGTGGGCGACCGCATCGACGGCTACGAACGGCCCACCGCGATGCTCACCGTCGAAGCGGCCAGGGCCCTCAAGGCCGTGAGCGACGACCTCAAGGCGCAAGGATACCTGCTGAAGATCTTCGACGCCTACCGTCCCCAGCGGGCCGTCTTCCACTTCATGCGGTGGGCGAAGGACACGAAGGACACCCGCATGAAGCCTTACTTCTACCCGAATCTGGACAAATCCGTCCTCTTCAAGCTGGGCTACATCGCCGAGAAGTCCGGGCACACCCGGGGCAGCACGGTGGACCTGACCCTCTTCGACATGAAGAAGGGGAAGGAAGTGGACATGGGCAAGACCTTCGACTGGTTCGGGCCCGAAAGCCATCCCGACTGGTGCGGGGATCCCGAAACCGGGAAATATACGGGTGCCTTTCCCGGCAATACTCCGCCGACCGGCGGCAAGATCAACGCCGTGCAGTTCAAAAACCGGATGATCCTGCGCAGAGCGATGATGCGTCACGGCTTCAAGCCCCTCAAGGAGGAGTGGTGGCATTTCACCCTCGCCAATGAGCCTTATCCCGACACCTATTTCGACCATCCCGTCAGGTGAGGACGGTTCCCCATGAAAAGGACATTTCATTTCCTCCTCATCTGCCTGCCGGCCGTCGTTCTCCTTGCGGGATGCGCCCACGAGCCCCTTTCCCTGTGGAACGGCCGCGCCCCGGCCAAAACGGCCCTGATCGATTACGTGGAAGCCGTCACGAAAAAAGGCTCCCCCGACTACATCCCCGTCGAGCGCCGCATCGCCGTCTTCGATTTCGACGGTACGCTGTTTCTGGAAACCGATCCCACCTATTTCGACTGGCAGCTCTTCGAACACCGCGTCCTCGAAGACCGGTCCTACAAGGCGACGGACGAACAGCTGACAGCGGCGCGCGCCTCGCGGAAAGGCAAATTCCCGAAACTGGACAAGAACCGCGAACGCATGGTTGCGGAGGCTTACCGCGGGATGACGCTCGATGAATTTTACGCCTTCGTCGGTAAATTCATGACAA
>JAFSYV010000203.1 GCA_017443585.1 Lentisphaeria bacterium
CTTGATCCGCTCCGCGGCCCCCTTGTCGGATGCCGCGGCGGCGAGAGCCTTGTCGAAGAGGGCGGTGTAGTGTTTGATCTTCGCCGCCGAGTAGATGCTGCCCCAGACTTCCCGGAGCGCGGGGACCTTTGTCATGGGCCCGAGATCGGTCATGACGGTGTTGCCGAGGATCTTTTCGCACCAGTTGCGCTCCAAGTCGGCGTAGAATTCGGCCATGAAGGGAGCGCCCTTGCCGAACATCTTCGAAAAATACTCGTTCAGCAGCGCCTCGGGATCGAGGGAGGTGTTCCACATCAGCTTGGCGATGATCCAGTAGTTCAGGTCGTTGAAAGCGAAGAAGTCGGTTTCGGATTCGAAAAAGACGCCGTCCAGATACTCCCTGTTGTTTTTCAGGAAGTTCGCCGCGTGACGGGGCATCATGGCGGGGACGCCGGGGAATTTCTTGCTATTGTGCTTCCCCATGGCGTAGGTCCACGCCGTGACCTTGTTCCCGGTCTTGTTCCGCCACGATTTGAGTCCCGCCGTTTCGGACTTGTCCTTGGGCTTTTCTCCGCCCTGTCCGGTGACGGCGACCTGGATCATGAGTTCCTTGGGCAGCTTGAAATCGGGGACCATGTTGTAGGGCATGTAGGACATGGTGCTCAAGGTGTGTTTGACCCCAGCTTTCGTCAGCCGCTGCGAGAGTTCGACCCAGAACTTGAACATGAAATCGCTGATGGCCTTCCGGGCCTCTTCGGTTCTGGCCGGCCCCTGACCGTTCCACACCTTGGCGCACTTTTCGCAGCGGCACCACTCCATGCCGTCCTGGGGCATGACGCAGAAGATCCCGTTGGCGAAGGTCTGGTAAGACCACCGCTTCAAGCCGCGGGAGGCAGGAGATTTTCCGGTGAAACATGCCAGAGCGTCCTGAAAGATCTCCTCCCTTATGCCGCTGGAAAAGCAGAGCTGTCCCGGATGGGGCAGGACGGGATCGCAGTGCCGGTTGCCGTCCTTCATGAGGGCGAAATACTCCGGGTGGGTCTTGGCGAAGCGCTCGATGTAATTCAGGAAGACGAGGCCGTGGCCGAAGTTGACCCGCTTTTCGGAAGTACGGTTGCGGATATGGGCGTTCCGCTCGAGATCATAGGGCTTGAAGCGGGGATCATAGCTTTTCGGTGTGCCGGAGTAGAAGGAGCGGAAGGACATGTCGGGGGAGTCCATGATGTCGATCTTTTCCGGCAGCAGCAGAGCGCCCCGGAAGGGGATCACCGTCCCCTTTTCCCCGGCGAAGAAGAACCCGGCCCCGGCGAAGCGTTCGAGAAAGTCGTACATGCCGCTCAGGGTCCCGCGCTTGAAGAAGCGGACCCCCGTGGCATATTTGCCCAATCTGGCGGTCTGGTCGTCTCTGCCGGCGATAAAGAGCACGTTCCCCGCCCGACGGATATAAAATCCCTCCTCGGGCAGTTTCCCGACGTCGATCCCGGCCTTGCGGGGCAGCTCCCCGTCGCCCACGACGATGGTGAATTTCCCCGGAGTCGCCTTTTTGACCAGCGGGACCTCCTTCCCCGTGGCCAGGGCGAGGCAGCGGCGCAGTTCGGTCGCCGCATAATCGGCCACGGGCCCTTCCGAAGCCTTGATGACTTCGAGCTCCGTGATCTTCCGGACCGGGCCGGAAACCTCGATGCGTCTCCCGGCGGCGCCGAGAACACAGCAGAACAGGATGAGTGACGACAACAGCAGCTTTTTCATAAACGGGCCTTTCGACTTTCCGGAACGATCCGGCAGGTAAAACTTGAGACGCCGACTAATATACTCCCGGAAAGGGGGAGTTGCAAGAAAAAAGCGTAAAATTCACGGGATTTCGCGAAAGAAGGTTTGCAAAAGCGCCGCCTTCAACATATATTAACGGAAAAACTCGAGCGAAAGGATTTTTGCATGGAACAGGTCAATGTCGGTTTTATCGGAGCGGGGAGTTTCATCTCGCGGATCCACCTTCCCTCGGCGGCGCAATGCGAGTTCATCAGGATCAGGGCCATCGCCGACCTGGATCCCGAGCGGCTCCGCGCCCACGCGGAAAACTTCGCCCCGGATTACACCACTGACGATTACAAGAAGATCCTTCAGGATCCGGAAATCAAGCTCGTGGTCGTCGGCACCCGGCAGGACACCCACGCCAGGCTCATCGTCGAATCCCTGGACGCAGGCAAGTGGGTCTGGTGCGAAAAGCCCATGTGCGAGACGCCCGAGGAGGAAGCCGCCGTCATCGCGGCTGAAAAACGCAATCCCGGCCGCCTCGCCATCGGCTTCAACCGCCGCTTCGCCCCGGCGATCGTCAAGACCATGGAGATCCTGCGGAAGCTCCCCCGCCCCTGGATCGTCAACTACCGGCTCCAGTCCAAGGGGGGCTACAAGGCCAGGAAGGGCGACACCTTTTACGTGGACCGGCCCCACGTCATCTACGAAGGCTGTCATCTGCTCGATCTGTCGAAATTCATCATGGGGAGCGCCCCCGAGAGGGTCTTCATGAGCGGCACGAAAGACGAGAACGACATCGCGATCCTGGAGTACGCCGACGGGTCGAGATTCCTGCTGACCATCACTTCGCACGCGGGCGCGGTCTTCCTCGAAAAAGAGATGATGGAAATCTACACTTCAGAAGGGGCCCTTTCCATGCGGGATTTCATCGAACTCAAGGTCCGGGACATCCCCGGCGAAAAGGACTGTCTTTTCGCCCCCAAACAGACCGCCTACGGTCCCCTGGTCAAACGCTGGGGTTATGACTGCTGGGAACTGCTCCACAGCGAGATCCTCACCCCCGACGCGAAGCTCAATCCCGCGCTGGTGCAGATCACCCCCGCCTTCGAGGAGATACCTTACGCCGCCGACATCGCGAAGATCTGCGAGGAAACTCGAGATTTGCACTGGGAAGCCCGGAATCTGGTGGGCGACAAGGGCTGGGGCGAGGCGTTCCGCCACTTCGCCCGGGCCTGCCTCGACGGGACGGAACCCCTCACCGCCGACGGGAAGGCGGGCAAATTCGCCAACGATCTGGGATTCGCCCTGCTGGAGTCGAAGAAGCAGGGGATCCCCCTCCCCTTCACGGAGCGGGATCTTTAAGGTCCTCCGCCAGCTCCCCGGAACGGAGAATCGCCGTGGCGCTTTACGAACAGTTTCTGCCCGAAAGTTTGAAGCCCCCCGAAAAACGCAAGGGAGAAGCGCTGGTCGACTATCTGATCGGGCATCCCGATGCGACGGGGGATTTCCGTTTCGACTCGCTGTGTTCCTATGAGATGGCCCGGCTGCTTTCCTGCCGCCCCCAGTTTATCGGCCGGTGCAATATCGACAAACTCACGACGGGCTGCGCCGGCAAGGTCATCATTGCGCAGCCGGGGCTTCTCGATCATTTCAAGCCGACCGAGCTGGACTGGGTCCAAATTTTGTGCCGCCGGCCGGAACTCGTGGAAAAACTGCCTTGCTACCTGAACAAATCCGACTGGCTCACCATCTTATGCCATCAGCCGGATCTGTGGTCCCGATCGCCGTTCCATGATTTCGACTCTTCCGAATGGAGTCAGCTGATCCGCGATCAGCCGGCGCTTGCGGAGAGATGCCCTTGGGACAGGCTGAACTTTCTCCGCTCCTGGCGGGACAGCCTCCTGCTGTACCCCGACGTGGTCCTGTCGTACCGGAAGGACTGGGAACCCTTTCACCATCTGGGAGGATACGGCCCGGAGGCCCTCGCGCCCCTCATCGCCCGGAAACCCGAACTCGGTGAAAAGGTCGATTTCGGCATCTTCCGTTTGGAAGAGTGGATGATCATTCTCGAATCGCAGCCGCAACTCATCGACCGTTGCGATGTCGGTAAAATTTTCCGCGGGGCGCCCCTGGATCTGCTCACCGGACACCCGGAACTGGCCGACCGTTTCGATTGGAAAACCTGTTCGGCCCCGACTTTGACTCAAAACCCGCCGCCTCCGACCTCGTGGCTCTCGGTATTCGAGAATTTCATCCGGGCACAGCCGCAGCTGGCATGGCGGGTGCTGAAATGGTGCAGGGACATAAATTGGGAAGATCTGCTGCCGGTATTTCCGGAGTATCTGCTGGAACACGACGGCGGGAAAGTCTTGTTCCAGGACAACGTCCGGGCCCTTCTGCTGGCGGGATTTCTGAATTTCGACGGGACCGGTCTGGATTCGATCTGCAACAATTTTTATGACAGGTTCGGAAAAGACGTGCCCCCTCCGGCAGGCTGGTTCAAGGAGGAGGATTTCACCCCGGCGGAGTTCCTGATCAGAAGCGTTATGGATCTTACGAATGCCCGGCGTTTCCTTTTCAGGAAAATCCGCATGTACCAATGGGATTTCTGCGTGAAGCTCCTCAACTGCGACCGGGAAGCCCTGTACCGTTTTCTGCCCCGCGAAAAGTGCGCCTTTCTCCTGTGTTCCGCCGCCCCCCAATTCGTTTGGAAAAAATTTCTGGATCTCAACCCGGAGGCGGTCTCTTTCCGGGACGCAAACGGCAATACGCTGCTTCACGCGGCGCTGCTGAGAGCAACCCTGAAGCACATCGACGCCATGCTCATTCCCGGAAACCCGGAGCGGAAACTTTACGATTTTCTGGTCGCCCGGGGCTGCGATCCGGAGCGGAAGAACAAGCGGGGCGTCTCATGCAGCGATCTTCTGGCCATGATCTCCGGAAAGGTCGGTCTGTGGACGGAAAAGTTGGTGAAAATGACGGAGTCCGCTCGTAAGAAGGAAGTGTGAAAAAACATGGCCCTTTACGATGTATTCATTCCCGACAGTTTGAAAGCTCCCGAAGCGCGTACCGGGGATTCGCTGGTCGATTACCTGATCGAACATCCGAATGCCAAAGGAAATTTCGATTTCCGCACGGTCGATTCCGGACAGCTGGCCAGACTCCTTTCCGTCTGTCCCCGGTTTGCCGACCGATGCAGCCTCAGAAAGATCACCCGCGGCGACGCCACTGCGATCGTCGCCGCCCAACCGGACCTCATCAGCCGATTCCCTCTGAAACATCTGGACTGGGGAGTCCTTTTGAGCCGTCGTCCGGAACTGGTGAAAGACCGGTGGTCCGCGCCGATATCCCGCGCCGATTGGATCACCATCTTGTGTCATCAGCCGCAGCTGTGGCGTTATTCCTGGATCAGGGAATTCGACTCCGGTGAATGGAGCCGTCTGGTCACCTTCCAGCCGACGTTTGCGGAAAAGTGCCCGTGGCAGGAGCTGAACTACGTTCCCGACTGGAACGAATGCCTTTTCCTCTATCCGGAGCTGGTCCTCTCACACCGGAAAGACTGGAAACCCTATCGCAGTCAGGGGTATCGCCCGGAATTCGTCGCGCAGCTCCTCGCCCGGGACCCGAGCCTCGCGGAAAAGGTCGATTTCAGTTTTTTCGGCTCGGAAGATTGGAAGGTCATACTCAAGGCCCAGCCTCAATTCATCGAAAAGTGCGACGTCGGCAAGATTTTTCCCCAACTGCCCCTGGACCTGCTCGCCGAACGTCCCGAACTGGCCGGATTTTTCGACTGGAGTAAAACGAAGGATGTACGGATCCATCTCCTGCCGCGAGGCCGCGAGTCATTCGTTAAATTCGTCCGGACGCAGCCGCAGCTGGCGGGACGCCTGCTGAAAAAATGCGATATGCCGGAGTGGGAATATCTGCTGACGAAACATCCGGAATATATCCTCGACCACCGGGGGGGCTTCTTTTCGTTCACGCGCATCCACGATATAAAGGTTTTGCTGCTGGCGCAGGTTCTGGATATCGACAGGACCGGTCTGGATCCGATCTGCAACAACGTGTACGACCGGCTGCTGAAAGAACAGGAACGACCGATGGGCTGGTTCGATACGCCCGGTGATTTCTCTCCGGCGGAGTTCCTGATCAGAAGCGTCATGGATTTCGCCAACGCCAGGCTTTATTTTCTCAGAGCGATCTGCGGGCCGGACTGGAAATTCGTCCTGAATGTCCTCGGATACGATCCGGAGGGAGCGTACCGGTTCCTGGAGCACGGAAAGTTCGGCTTTCTGCTGTGCTTCGCCGCGCCCGAAGAGGCATGGGCGAAATATCTGGATATCGACCGGGAGAACGTCGCCGGACTCCGGGACGAAAACGGCAATACGCTGCTCCACGCCGCGCTGCTGAGGGCGACCATGGTACATGTGGAGGCCATGCTCGACGCGAACAGCCCGGAGCGGAAACTTTACGATGAGCTGGTCCGCATGGGCTGCGACCCGGAACGGAAAAACGATCGCGGCTTTTCCTGCAGCGATCTTCTGGTCATGCTCTCGAACAGAGTCGAACAGCTGACGGAAAAAGCGTGCAAATCTCCGATTCTCTGAAAAAACTGCGGGCCTGGCAACGTATAACATACGAAGACTGCGGAGTAAGAGAACGGTCGTTTCAAAAATTCAAACAGGAAAGGTTGAGAAATCATGGCTTTCGATCTTCACAACACGATGACGGTTTCCGGGCTGCAGACGCTCTTCCGGAGCATCCTCGATTCCCTGTGGAACGGGAAGGGGGCGCCGGACAAGCTGCCGCCCCTGATGGTCTGGGGCGCGCCGGGCCTGGGAAAATCCACCATCATCCGGGAGCTGGCCCGCGAATACGGCGTCGCGTTCATCGACGTCCGGCTGGCCCAGCGGGAACCGGTGGACATCCGCGGGTTGCCCGTCCCCACCGACAAGGGGGTGGAGTGGCGGGTTTCCGCCGAGTGGCCCCGTGATCCCCAAAGTAAGGGAATCATCCTCTTCGACGAACTGACCGCCGCGGACCGTTCGCTGCAGGTCGCGGCCTACGAATTCATCCTCGACCGCCGTCTGGGCGACCTCTATCAGGTGCCGGACGGGTGGTACATCTGCGCGGCGGGCAACCGGACCGCGGACCGGGCGGTCGCCACCACCATGTCCAGCGCCCTTGCCAACCGCTTTCTGCACGTGGAACTGGAAAGCGATGCGGACGACTGGCTCGAATGGGCGGTCGCCAACGACATCTACCCCAGCGTCACCGCGTTCATCCGTTTCCGTCCGGGGATGCTCTTCAATCAGGAAAACGAGAATCTGGAACGGGGCTGGCCCACCCCCCGCAGCTGGGAACGGGTCAGCACCATGATGAAGATCCTGCCCGATGACGAGTACCTGCTCCGCCACACCATCTACGGCCTGGTCGGGAACCGTGCCGGCGTGGAGTTCATGGCGTTCCACAAGACCACGGAAAGCCTCGACGTCAAGGCGATGATGCTCGGCGAAAAAGAGGTCGTAATCCCCGAAAAGGCCGATCTGCGCTATGCTCTCTGCTCCGGCGTCGCCTATTATCTCTGGCGGGGCGTGACCGAAAAGGAGAAACAGGCCCTGCTGGACGGCTTCTTCACGATCTCCCTGAGACTGAGCAGCGACTTCGCCGCATTGCTGATGATGGATGCGATGAAGGGCGGCGAAAGCTGCAAGGGCGCGGACAAACTTTACGCCCACCCCAAATTCAAGGAGTGGGAAAAGAAACACGGCGAAACCTTTCGCAAGGCAGGGAAAAGATGAACTTCCGTCCCCCCACCTCTCAGGAGGAAAACCGCAAGAAAAAAACGGCGCAGACCCTCGAAGCCGACCGTTTTCTGCTGCTGAAAGACCATCCTTTCATCGGTTCGATCCTCATCCGGCAGAATCTGATCCCGGTCGCGGACAGCCGCTGCCCGACCGCGGCGACCGACGGCCAGAACATCTTCGTCAACCCGGAGTTCTATCTGCCCCTGGCTCCGGCCGAGCGCCGCTTCGTCCTGGCGCATGAAGTGTGGCACACGATCTACATGCACTTTCTGCGGCGCAAGGCCCGTGACCGGTATCGGTTCAACGCGGCGGCCGACATGGAAGTCAACCGCATGCTCGTCAAGGAAAAGTTCAAGGCGCCCCGAGGGGTCCTGCTGCCGCGGCCGGAGTGGGCCGAACTCAACGCCGAGGAGATTTACGCCCGGCTCGAAGAGCAAGCCGATCAGGAGCAGCAGCCCCTCGACGTCCATCTCGATCCGGCCGATCCGAACGGCGGAGCCGGAGACCCGAGTCAGCTCCCGGCGCCAGGGGCTCCTCAGGAGGATGACGTCCTCGTCATCGACCCGGATTATCAGGTGGACTTCGGCAATCATCCGGAAGAAAGCGTCCGGGAAAAGGTCGTCGAAGCCGCCGTCCAATACGAAAAACAGCGGGGTGACCTGCCCGCGGACATCGCCCGGCTCGTCGAAACGTTCCGGGCGGGGAAACTCAACTGGAAGGAACTGCTCGCCCAGTTCGTCACGGGGTGTTACGGCGGCTCGCGCCGCTGGCTGCCCCCCAACCGCAGGTATATTTCGGGCGGGCTTTATCTGCAGTCCCGGAGGAGCGGCAGACTGCAGGCGGTCCTGGCCATCGACACTTCCGGCAGCACCCACTCCGACCTGCCCCGTTTCGCCGGGGAACTGGTGAATCTGCTCGACAGTTTCGGACAATATGAGCTGAAGGTGATCTGCTGCGACGCCAAGATCCAGTCGGTGGAAACCTTCACCCCGGAGACCCCTTTCGACGCGGAAAAGGTCCGGTTCAAGGGCGGCGGCGGGACCCGTTTCACCCCGGTTTTCGAGTACCTGGAAGAAAACCCCGGCGACGAGCAGATCCTGATCTATTTCACCGACGGTTACGGCGACATTCCGAAGAAACCGACCTATCCCGTCATGTGGGCGATCACTCCCGACGGCAAGAATCAAGTGCCCTGGGGCTGCGAAATCACCCTGGACAAGGACTCCTGAATTTCCTTCAGTTCTTCTGTCACCAGCCCAGTTCTCTCAAACGGTCGAAAATCAGTTCGCAATTCTCATTCCTGGTGCGGGGGGTGTGGATCTTCTTGAAATGCCGAAGCCTCGTTATGCGCATACTCCCATCTTGTTCCGGGTTATCCTGCCCGAATTCCAAATGTGTCGTGAATGCGCAATCATACTTTGCCAATTGGGGAATATAAGGAACCCACAACTTGACCGCACCGTTTTCAGCGGCAACGCCAGGCTGCTTTTCAAATTCTTCGTAAAAACATCGTGGTTGGTGCGAAGTTCTTCTTCCGAATGTCCTCTGCGGCCCCACCAGAGCCACCCGTTTTGCCGCGGATGAGCCGTTCCGCCCTGCAAATCGGAAAGAACCGGATGGAGCACCTGCCAATCGTCACCATCGCTGATGACGCAAAGCATAAAATGCTTTTTCCGGTAAATCGGATTGCTCAAAAGTTCCCTGCAACGATTTATCAACGCACTGCTGCTGCCTTTGCCGATGCATTTATGACTTGTGCAGCGAGGAAAGTCATCGATCAATAAAAGTCCGGGCATAGTTTTTCTCCTTTCTGTACTCCAGACTGACGAAAGAGCCGGAAGCTAAATAGCCCGCGGCCGATCGCCCCCTCCCTTCCCTGCAAAAAAAGGATGCCCTTCGCGGGCACCCTTTTTTTCGATATGACGGAAATGGAACTTACAGCGTGCTGTGGAACCTGGGCAGTCCCTTGCTGAAGGTCCCTTCACGCTGCTGGCGCGCATCGGGGTTGAGCGGCGTACCGTCGGGTTTGACCAGGCGGCAGGTGACGAAAACGAGGAGGTTCCGCTTGGTGGCGTTGGTCCCCTTGGACTGGAAGAAACGGCCGATGAAGGGGATATCCCCCAGGATCGGGATCTTGTCGTTGATGGAGGAGGTCTCATCGGAAACGATACCGCCCGCGATGACGGTCTCGCCGTCACGGATGTGGAGCAGCGTCTTGATCTCGGGGGTATTGATGATGGGCATCCGGTAGAGGTTGCCGTCCTCGACGTTGCCGTCCTCGTCGAAGATACGGGTATCGATCTCGGACCAGCCGGCCAGGGTCTTGAATTTGACGTTGACCTCGAGCTCGATGATGTTGTCCTTGACCTTCGGCTTGATGGTGAAGGGGATACCCAGCTGCTGCTCGTTGTCGAGTTCGGGCTGGGCGGTGGCGTGGAAGTGGGCGTCATTGGTCACGGGGACGGAAATATTGTTCCACTCCTTGTCGGGATAGTTGTGATCCTCGAACATATTGACCACGGCCACGTAGCCGTCCTTGACGGTGACCCGGGGCGACATGAGCACGTCGGCGCTGGAAGCCTGGTCGAGAGCGAACATGCTGGCCACCACTCGGGTGCCCTTGTTGTTCTCCCAGACCCAGCTCAGGAGACTGCCGTTCACATTGCCGCCCTGCCGGTCGCCGGCGGCCGTGTAGTAACGCAGCAGAGGATTGTTGAGATCCATGATGGCCCGTGAGGAAACCGAGGTCTTGCCGTCTTCGGTACGGGTGCGGGGCATGGCCGCATTGATGGCCAGCTGCCAGTTGAAGGCGAGTTCGTCGAGGTCGTCCTGGTTGATGTCCAGCATCTTGATCATGACCTGGACCATGGTGCCCGACTTGGCCCCGTAGTTCCGCTCGATGATCCCCTGCAGAACGCGGAGGTTGTCGACGGTGTTCACGATGCTCAGGCGCTTGGAGGTGCGGTTGTAGAAGATGGAGGACCCCTTGGGGAAGATATTGGGATCTTCGGACTTGATCTCGAGGGTCTTCTTGATCTCGGCGGAAATCTCCTTGGGATCCTTGCCCGCGTCATCGGGGGGGATGGTCACGGGGAAGGTCATCAGCTCCATCTCGCTGAGGGTGACGTTCTTCGGAGTGACGATGACGGCGAAGTCCTCGACCTGCATGTTGAGTCCGCAGTTGTTGCAGAGCTTGGTGAGAACATCGAAGAGCGAGGTCTTCTGACCGCTGAGTTTGACCTTGATGTCCTCGACATCCTCTTCTTCCTCTTCGTCGCTGTCGTTGGCGCCGCCCGCGTCGTTGCCTTCGCCCGCGGCTTTCCGGCGCTCTTCCCTCTTTTTCTTGCGTTCCTCGAGGCGCTTGGCGCGCGCTTCCTCACGCTGTTTCTGTTCCTCAAGGGTCTCATCGGGGCTGCGGGCATCGGGGATGTAGACGATATTGATGCCGCGTTTGCCCTTGAGGTCGTTGATCCGGCTCATTTCCTGAAGGCTGCGCAGAACGGCGGCGAGGGACTGCCCGGTGAAGTTGTAGCTGGGGATCTGGATCTCGTCCAGTTTGGTGCGCAAAGGCGATTTCTTGAGTTCGGCGTTTTTGAGCTTCGGCTGCTCGGCGACGGTATTGACCGCACCGCCGGTGGCCTCGGGGATGATGGGAATGGCATATTTCCACTCGATCTCGGCGACGGTCCGGCGGTGGGTGTTGACGTACCTCTGGTCGGCGGCAAGAGAGATCCGGCGGCCGATGCCCCGCTTGCCCTGGGTCGCATCGGCATTGTAGGGATCGAGCAAGAGGATCTCGTTGTACTTGACCAGAGCCCCCGAATAGTCCTTGAGGGTGACGAGGCGCCGGGCCTGTTCGAGCAGGACCTGGATCTTGTAATCCTGCGCATCCTTGTCGGGGATGAGCCGCCCGACCGAATAGGCGCGGCGTTCGATGACGGTATCGCGGCGCTTTTCGTACAAAGTGATGCGCTGCTGGAGCTCATCGGCCTGCTCGGGGCAGTATTTGATGGCCTCCTTGCAGATCTTGATGGCTTCGTCGAAGTTGCTGGCAAAGGCCATCCGGTCGGCCAGTTCTCCGGCCTCGGTGGCCTTGGCGTAGTAGCAGGCGGCGATCTCCTTCTGGCAGAATTCGATCTTGTCCTGGAAGAACTTGGAGGGATAGCGGCGAAAAAGTTTGACCGCCTCCATGTACTTGTCGCGGGCGGCGAAGTACTCTTTCTGCTCGAAGAGGCGATGACCCTCACGGACAAGGTTGTCTCCGCGGTGGATGATTTCCTGCCGGTTGAGATCGGCATGCCGGATCATTTCGTTGGCTTCCGAAGAAAGCTCCTCTGCGGCAAAGAGCGCGAAGGAAGTGAGGAGCGCCGTCGCGGTCAGCGTGTATCTGGTTCTTATCATTTCATCATCTCCAGTAGAGTTGCGTTAACGGTTGAAATCCGGCGCGCCGTTCTTGCCCAGTCCGTTGACGGGGGCGCCGTCGGTGCCGAGGAGCCTGGCCGTGACGAAGATGAGCATGTTCCGGCGCTCGGCCTTCTGCGACTGAGCCTGGAACAGCCTGCCGATGAAGGGCAGCTCGCCGAGGAAGGGGATCTTGTCGCTTCTGACGTTGGTCCGGTTGTCGGTGGCGCCGCCGACGACGACGGTCTGGCCGTCATAGACGTCGATGTTGGTCTTGATCTGCCGCGTCGTGATGACGGGCTTCCAGATGGTGAAGTTGCTGCTGTACGAACGGCCGTTGACCGTGCCGGTCAGGGAGAAGGAGTATTCATCGTTGCCGTTTCGGCCGAGGACCTTCATGTCCAAGTTGAGGGAGATGGTGCCGGTCTCGGTGATGGAGGGGGTGACGTTGAGGAAGATCCCCAGCTCCTGCTCCTCGAACTCGGGCACGGGGCGGGTGATCTCGAAGGTGGTCTGAGAATCCGACGTGTTGGTCTCGACCTTGAGGTCGGACCAGCTGTCGGGGAACCAGTAGCTCTTGGTCAGCCGCGCCTGGGCGGGGTAGTCGGCCAGGGCGATGATCTTGGGAGCGGAGATCATCTCGGTCCGGGTGTTCTGGCTGAGGGCGTTGACGGTCAAGGAAATGTCGATGGCCACATCGGAGCCGAAAGGCGTCTTGCTGCCGAAGATCAAGGGGAAGATGTTGAGCTTGTTGATCAGCGCGGTGCTCTGGGTGCCGTCGGTGAAGCCGGTCCGGATGGGGTTCATGGAGCCCCGCTTTCCCGAAGAGGGATCGGTTCTGGTGTCGGTGCCGGGACCGAACATCCAGCCGGTCTTGCTGGTGTCGATGCGGGTGCCGTCGTTGGCCATATTGTGGTTGAGGTTGGTTTCGCCCAGGCTCCAGTCGAAGCCCAGCTCTTCCATATCGGTATCGCTGATCTCGATGCTCTTGACCTCGATCATGATCAGCTCGGACTCCTGAGCATTCTGTTCCCGGATGAGGGAGGAGATGGCGTTGAGGTTTTGAATACTGTTCTTGACCACCAGTTCATTGGAAACATCGAGATAGGAAACGGAACTGCCCTGGGGGAACCTGATCCCGTGCTGTTCGAGGTACTCCCTGAACATTTCGTTGGTGACCTTGGTCTCGGTGATATCGCTGGCATCGGCGAGCTTCAGTTCCTTGTCGGCGGTTTTGCCCTTTTCGAGAGTCTCCGCGCCGCCGTCGTCCCTCTTGTAGCGGCTGGCGACCGGATTCGCGGATCCGCCGCCCCCGCCGCCGGATCCGGCAGTGGTAAGGGAAGCCACCCAGGACCGGAGGTGAGGCCGGATCTCGTAGGTCCGCTCATACATGGTGTCGAGGTTGGTCCCGATGCTGACCCCGTCCCGCTCGACCCGGTACTTGAGGCCGGTCATCAGACTGATGTAGCGGAGCACCTCGCGCATGGGGATGTCGCTGAGCCGGAGCGTGACCTTGCCGAGTTTTTCCAGATCGTCGGCAACGGAGATCTCGTGGATGACGACGCCCTCTTTCTCGGGGTCGAAGTCCTTGTTCCGCTTCTGGAGGAATTCGATGACGGCGGAAACGTCGGCCCGGTCGAACTCGAAACGGGGGAAGATGATGCGGTTGAGCTTGTTGTTGGTCGCCTGAAAACTCGTGTCCTTGACCTCGGTGGTGGTGAGCTCCTTCTTGACTGGAGCTTCGAAGACCGGCTCGGTCCACTGCCAGTTGGCGTAGGCGGTCAGCAGTTCGAAATCGGCGCGGTGGCGGTGGTAGCCGACCGAGAAATAACGCTTGTAGATCTTGCCCGCGAGAGCGACGGCTTCGAGATTGAAGGGATCCCGGAGATAGACCTGTTCGATGCGGTTGATGGCCTCGGGATAACGCTTGTTGTCATAAAAGACCTGAGCTTCGGCGAGCAGGGATTTGGCTTCGCGGCGCAGATTCGAAAGGTGGGGAGCCGCCTCGGAAAGGGCGGTGGCGGCCTGGAACTTCTCATGCTTCTGGATGTCGAACCCCCGCTGGCGCAGGACTTCCGCATCCCGCCGGAGCGCGGGAGAGATCTGGGCGGCTTCGGAGGAAATGGCGATGGCGTCGGGGATCCGGTGTTCGTTGAGGGCGGTATTGGCCGCCTGCAGCCGTTCCCGGCCCCAGGCCAGACGGAGCCGGGCGACGAGAGCCTCGGCCTCGGCCAGGCGGGCACGGATGACCTCGCTGTTGACGGAGTCGGCTTTGAGTTTCAGCTCGTTGCGGACCTCTTCGGCCACCTTGACGCTCTCGGCGAACTTGCGTTCATCGAGGAGCTTGATGGCCTTTTCCATCCGGCGGTCCTGCGCGGCGAACTGCTCCCGGAGTTCCTTTCTGTACAAGGCATCGGTATCGGTATCGAATTCCGCCGTCACGGCTTTGACCTGATCGAGCCGGCTTCCACGGGGGACCGACTGGTCCATAGTCTGTTTGACTTCGGGTTCAGCCGCGGCAAGACCCGCGCACCACAAAAACGCCGCGGCTGCCGCCAGACGGAGCGTCACTGCTGCTGAAACATTACGCATTCTCGTTCCCTTTAGACTTGAAATACCCACTGAATTCCGATTCAAGCCTCACCCTCAGCGTTCTCCCGGATCGGGCCGTCCGCCCTCTTCGTTCTGAGTGACGCGCTTCTTGGCCGCTCTGACCTGCACGTCTTCCGGAATCTCGCTTTCCTTAGTGATTTCGATCAACTTGCCGTTCTTATCTCTGGAGGGATTGGCGATATTGGGCCCGACCCGGTCGAACCGGGCGGTCTTTCCCGCCTCATCCACACTGACCAACCGATAGTTCTCGACGCCCGTCCGTCTGTCCCCGATGCTGAGGGGCGCGCCGAGCCGGAGAGTGAAGCGGGGCCGGTTGTGCTCCTCTTTCACATCTTCGACGATCAGACGCTTGTCGTTGGATTTCACGACCTTGCCCGCATACATGACGAGGACATCGGGCTTCTTCTTGCCGGCATCGGGAGGCAAAACCTGGACCAGCTTGACCGAGGAAAGATCCTTCTGCTCGGTGGTCCCGCCCTTTTTCACCGCTTTGTACTCGACGTCGGTGATCTTGTATTTGAGTTCTTCTATGTCGATGGTGTCGCCCAGCTGCTGGTTCACGGTCTCCTCGCGGGGCTGATTGGTCCGCCGGTCGATCATCGGGCGGCCCCGGCGGTCGAGCTTGATGCGGTTGAACTGGATGTTCCACATTTTCTTGTCCGTGGAATCCACGGTGTTCACGGACATGAACCGGATGGGCAGATCCACCGATTCCATCGAAATGTACCGCAGTCTGTACCAGAGCGGCGGTCTGCTCCGGGGATCCTTGGGATTGGTCTTGTTCTCGAATTCGTACAAGTTGGAGAAACCGTCGCCGTCGGCGTCGGCGAGACCGTCGCTGGGATCCTTGGGATCGAAACTGTAGGTCCGCTCGTAGTCGTTAGGCAGTCCGTCGCCGTCCGAGTCGCTTTCGGAAATGACGAAACGGCGTTCCTTGGGCCGCTGAGGAGGCGTTCTCAATTCGCCGGCGCAGGCCGGACACCTGCGGTTGTTGAAGTAAAACCGGGGAACCAGCTTCTGACAATGGGGACAGGTGGCGATGGGGAAGGCCGCCACCAGATCGCTGAAGGTGCCCTCAACCGGAGGACGGTTCGGAGGCAGACCGCGCAGGTCGGAAGCGAAGGCGTCGCGCTGCCCCGAACCGATCCAGTTGCACTGTCCCTCGCTGCCCTCGACCAGAAGCTTCACCTTGTCCTTGTTGCCGCTCGCGGGCTGAGGCTGGTAGTCCGCCTTCAGATCGGGCAGCTTCAGGTCGGCATCAGTGATGCTCCGGGCGCGCTGAGCCACCTGCATGACGTAGAACATGATGCCGATGAAGAGCACCAGCATGAAAAGCAGGAGCAGCTTTTCGTAATGACGTTTGATGAAATCCAAGGTAACGACTCCCTCTGAGCTTTATTTCTTCACCACATAATCGAAGTCGATGATCGCCGTGCAGGTCTTGTCATCGCCGATGAGCACATCGCCGTAACCGATACGCTCGTAATATTCGTACTTCTTATTGGCATCTTCCGGAGACGCCGCGGGCTTGGCGGCCTGTTTCCTGGGCTGCGGCTGAGGAGGCTGAGGAGGCTGCGGTTCCGCACCGCGTCCGCGTCCGCGTCCGCGGCCCCGGCCGCGGGACTCCTGAGCCGCCTGTTCGTTCTTCTCGCCGGCATTCTGCTCGGCGGCGGTATTGTATTCCCCGGCAATATTGCGGAAGATCTCGTCGGCGCCGTCCCGGGCTGCAAAGAGAGCGATGGAACGGATGATGTAGATGCGGTGATCCTTGTAGGCTTCGTCGAGAGCCTTCACCAGCAGCCGGATCCCGGTGAGAGAACCGGAAACCTGGAGCCGGAGCCGATAGAACTGCAGCCCGCCCCGCTCATCACCCAGAACGGCGTTGGCGGCATTTTCGGCATTGGCGGTATCGGGGGAGAGGGCGGCCCGCAGAAAGATCCCGGCGAAGGTTTCGATCTTGTCTCCCTGGATGGTGAACTTGACCTTTTCCCGGTTGAGGCGGTTTTCCACCTCGCGGCTCCAGGGGACCACGTTGCCTTTGGCGTCCTTGATGAGCTTCCGGCAGGAAACGATCCGTTTCACCACGTCGCCGTAAATGTCCCACACCTTGGCGAGGGCCGGGTAGTGGGTCTGGGGATTCTTGTACTTCTGGATGATGCTGGAGGCGGTGGGGTCGGCCTCGAAGCCGAACCAGTCCACACGGGTCTTGCTGTTGTCGAAAGCGATGTTGGACATCATCTTGACCAGCTCGGCCTGATATTTCTTGACGAACTTCAGCATGTTCTCGGGATTTTCGCGCATCGTCCGGGGAACGCCGAGAGCGGAAAGGACGAGCTCGACGGTGGAGTCCTCGTCGAGGGGCTCGGTGGTCAGCTTCTGGAATTCGGGCATGACGGCCGCCACGGCGCTGTTCCAGTTGGGGAACCGATTCTTGAAGGTGGTGAACTGCAGATTCCGTTCCGCCTCGGTGGGGGCCTTGTCCCACATTTCGCGGAACTGTTGGACGAATGTCTCAGGCGTCAGCTTGTCTTCCTTCTTCGCGATCCCCTCGTTCAGGATCGAGACGAAACGCTCGGCCACGGCCCGGTTGCCGGACCTGAAGTAGGCTTCGAGTTCATCCGCCAGCTTGGAGTACAGCTGGATATCCTGCTTGATAAGGGGTTTGTTTTCGTCCACGGGAGCCGGTTTCTTCTTGCCCAGTTCGATGATCTGCTGGCGGAACTGTTCGGTCTCGGCAATGCACTTGGCCATTTCGGTGTATCTGATGATCGAGAAGACGAGCAGCCCCACCGCCGCCACACAGGCCACGACGCAGGCGATGATCAGAAAAAGGTTGTTGCGTACGAAACGGTTCATTTTTACTTGTCGAGTTGCGTTTTCAGTGTGAGAATGATATAGAACCTGGTCAAGCCGGGTTTCCGTTCTTCCTTGTTGGTGTAGAGCCGTCCCTCGCCGTCGAACTTGGTGGACTTGCGCAGTCTTTCACGGAACTTGAGCAGCCAGTTTTCCATGCGGGGCCGGGTCTTGTCGGGAGTCAGGTTGTTGGTGGCAGACAAGGCATATCCCTTGAGGATCAGGTACTTGATGCTCCTCTGATCCCGGAGCCGCTCCTTCTCGGGAGAATACTGTTTCGAATTCTGTTCACCCTCGCCGCCGTCGCTGTCGGCGGGTCGGGCGGCTCCGGCCTTCGGCGGCTCGGGCGGCATCACGTCGGAAGGCTCGATGGAAACGAGCCACATCTGGTCGGGCAGGATCTTCTGGAGCTCGAGGAGCAGCGAAGCGTAGGCGGCACGGCTGCGGAAGATCTTGTCCAGCTCCTCCCAGCGGCCCTTGACGCCGTTGAGCTGACCCACGAGTTCGGCCACCGCCTTCTCCTTTTTGGCGGTCTCTTCGA
>JAFSYV010000204.1 GCA_017443585.1 Lentisphaeria bacterium
CCACCACGTCGAAGATATATTTTCTGTATCGCTCATCCAGCGGGCAGAAGCGGGTGAGGATCCCCTCGCTGTTCACCGAGCGGGTCCACGGCTCTTCGTCCTTGTCCACCCGCGGCCAGTGGCCCAGAATGGACTGGATCAGCAGTCCCAGCCGGACGCCCGCGCCCTCCAGTTCGGCTTTGAGGGCCCGGTAGCTCGCCAGAAGCGCTTCGGCCTTCTTCATGGCGGGGAAGCCCTGGGGGTGGAGCGTCATGCAGTAGAGGACGAGGTCGTTCCCCGTCTGCTTCATGTAGTCCACGGCGTCGGCGGCCAGCTCCTTTTCCTTACCCGGCGAAAAGGGCAGGACGTTGAAGAAGAGAAAATTGCGTTCGAAGATGTCACTGCTCATTTTTCGGAAACCTTCCTTTTTCAGCTCAGTCTCAGCACGGCAAGCTCGTAGCAGGCCAGCGGGATCTCCACCGTGACGATCTCCCCTTTCGCTTCGAAGGGGACGTCGATCCATTCGCCCGCCCCCGTGAGACGCTCCACGCGCGAAGGCGTCTTCGCACAGCGCAGGGCGATTTTTCGCAGGGGGTCGAAGTTGATGTTGCACACCTCGGCCAGCAGGGCGCCGTCGGGGTATTCACGGGTGATGACCGTCACGTTCTGCGCGTCGGCGGAAACGAGGGGGAGCTTCCGCCCCCGGAGCCGTTCCAGGATCTCGATGAAGAACTCCTTGCGCCGTTCGTTGAACTGGGAGTAGACGATCTGATAATGGAAGACCATGCTGCAGACGTACCCCCCGAGGGTGTTCCGGTAAAAGACCGCGGCGGGAGCGATGTATTCGTCGTCGTCGGCCCCGTTGTAGGAAATGTAGTGCAGTTCGGTGAAGACCTCGGCCCCGGGATCCTTTATCGTGAAGAAGGGCACCTGACTGTCCTGCACGATCACGTATCCCTTGCCGTCGTCGGTCCGGAGCTCCCGGTTGAAGGAGAAGGCCTTGTGTTCCGCGGTGAGCCCGAGGGCGTCGGAAAAGCCTCTCGAACTTACGGCGGCGGCGGCGGGGCCGTCCAGCAGCAGTTTCCGGGAAAGGAGTTTCTTCAATTCCTCATCGGAAAGGTGGTCGATGGTCTCCGCGCCGGAAACGGCGTAGACCTCATCCTCATCCTGCTCGAAGGAGGCGCGGAAGGGGATCCCGATGTGCCCCAGCATGGTGACGGCCATGTTGTCATCGGCGACCAGCTGGATCCGCCGGGCGACTTCGCTGTAGTGGGCCGCATGCCAGTCGGCGAAGTTCTTGTGGGCGGGGATCACCACCCCCGCAAGTCCGGTCTTCGCGCACTCCGCGGCCAGCGTCTGATAGAGCCCCTTGTTCTCGGCCAGAATGTCCGTGTAGTTCCGGCTGACGGGCTTGCCGCCCTTGTGGGCGTTGACGTACCAGATCTTGGCCCCGTTCAGTCCGGCGAAGATCCCCGAAACGAGCTTGGCGTGCATGCTTATGGCCGCCCGGCTCCACAGGTTGTGGGGACAGGTGTCGGCTTCGTCCAGAACCACGGGGATCTCCTTGTGGGCGAGGCGCAGGGCCATGGTCTTGACCACCAGGAGAGGGTAATGCTTGGCGCTGGTCTCGTTGTAGTTGGCGTTGGCCACCCGCATGACGGCGGGGTGTTTCCCGGCGAAGCACTTCGAGGTTTCCCCGTTGAAGAGGAACTCCCAGCCGGGCATGCAGGAGCCGCAGCGGATCTCCGGATCCACGGTGTCCACCGCCTCGCGGATGATCGAGGCCACCCCGTTGGGGATCCCCCGGCGCAAGGTTTCGTAGGCTTCGTAGACCTCGTCGCCCCGTTTGCAGTTCAGCACCGCCTGCCGGTACTCCACGGGGGTGAAATTCCGCCCCGTCATGCGGTTGAACGCGGCGGTGTGGAGCTCGCAGAAGCACTCGGCCTTGGGGGCGAAACTGCGGATGTCGTCATCCCCGAGGATGAAGCAGGGGGCCTCTTTCGCGAAGAGGACGCTCATGTCGAAGATGTATTTGCGGAATCCTTCGTCGAGGGGGCAGTAACGGGTGAGGGCCCCGTCCACGTTGACCATGCGCACCCAGGGCTCCACGGGGCGGGATTTCAGGTCCGGCGGGGGGAAATTCCGCGCCCCGTGGCCCAGCACCGCCTGAAAGAGGACGCCGAGCAGACAGGGTGTCCCCTGAAGCGCGGCCTTGAGTTTCCGGTAGCTTTCCAGCATGAAAAGGACCTTGTTCATGGCGGGGAAGCCCGCGGGGCTGAGGGTCAAGGAGTAGAGCACGTTGCGGTTTCCGGTGCGCTCGGTGTATTCGACCGCCTCGCGGGCCAGCAGTTCCTCTTCCCCCGGCGAGAAGGGAAGGATGTCGAAGAAAACGAAATTCTGAGCGAATGTCCGATCGGCCATGATGAAACCCCTTTTGTATTTTTGAGTTGAAAAAACGTGCTCCGCCTTACAATACACCCGCGCGCACGCCTTTGCAACCCCGAAAACAGGGGAAAAGCCGAAAAATGCAACTCCCGCCCCGCGGGGAGCTCAGTTCTCCGGTGCGGAGCTATGGGGGACGAGGGCTTCGATGCGGCTCTTCATCAGGGCGAAGTAGTCGGCCACGCGCCGGACGCCCGCGGGGATCTCCTCCGTCGAAAGGATCACCGCCTGGGAATCCTTGTCCTCGGGGGCGAAGCCGTGCATGCCGTTCAGGGGTTTTGAGCCCATGTCCGAGGGAACGATCTGGATCCCCGGATCCATGAGAAAGATGGCGTCGCCGAACATCCGGTCGGCCCGGAAGATGCCGTAGTGCTTTTCCTCTTCCTCCGTAAGCCAGTGGCCGATGGTTTCGAAGGGCTTCACCGCCTCGCGGATCTTCCGCTCCGCCTCGGGGGTGAGGAAAGTCGCCCGGAACATGGTGGAATCGTAACAGCATCCGTAGTCCCGGCCGAAGACGAGGCCCGTCTTTTCGACGGCGGACTTCAGGTCGGCGGTACGGGTGAGCGGGGTCATGCCGTGGTCGGAGATCACGGTGAACCGCAGGGACTTTTCCGCCTCGGCGCAGGTCCGGAACAGGCTTTCTATCTCGTCGGCATACCACGCGAGCTTTTCCCGGATCGGTTCGGAAACGGGGGGCGCGGGGAACTGGTGCAGCAGGGAATCAAGCTCCGCCGTGTAGATGAAAAGGAATTTCTTTCCTTTCCCGATAGCCTGCCTGGCGGCCTCGAAGTTCCGGCGGTCGCCGATGTGCCAGTCGGAAATGTGCCCCGGCGTTCCCGTTCTCGCCAGCAGGTCCCGCAAATTCTCGATCTCCCCCATGCCCCGGGGAGCGAAGAGGTCGTTTTTTTCGCAGTAGTCCATCAGCGGCAGCTTGGCGAAGGGCATCTGGTAGAGCTGAAAATAGCCGGTGAATCCGTAAAGTTTCTTGACGATCCGCGAGAGCACGTTGCGGACTCTGCCCCGGTTCCAGAAGGAGCGGGGACGCAGCAGTGGCTCGATCTTCCCCAGCTTCCGGAAGGGGGAATCCTCCGGCGCGAAACGGAAGAGCCCCAGATGGCCGTGTTCGGCGGGCGTCCGGCCCGAGAGGATGGTGGGGATCGCCGTGCTGGAGTAGCCGAACTGCATTTCGATCTTCCGGCGGAAGGGGAGCTGCTCCGCCATGAACCCGGTGCGTTCGACCAGCTCCCAGCCCAGGGCATCGATGAAAAGGAATATCTCGACGTCGATCGGTCTCATGTTCCTGTCCTCCTTACGGCAGCGGGGCGTATCCGGGAAGTTTGCGGACATCTGCGGCCGGGCGCCGTTCGATCCAGCGGGCATCCGGCTTCGACGCGCCGTTGAGCAGATAGCCCGTCACGGCGGCGGCGGGGCCGATGGTTTCCCACACGGTGTATTCGCTGGCCCCCACGGTGGCGGTCTCCACGTTGCCCCAGCGCCGCCAGATGGGCAGGAGCCGTCCGACGGCCTTGACGCAGCTCTCTTCGCTGAGCCCTGTCCGGGGCAGCAGGGACATCTCGATCCCCGGAAAGTTCATGGTCCGGTTCTTCCCGTAGAAGAGGCCGTAGGCCAGCCGCACGGCGCTGCGGGGGATCCCGTAGGTGTTCCGGTAGGGGGTGATGCCGGGGATCTGTTCGGCGATGCCGTCGGCGTAGGAGTTGAGGTCGAGGAAACGCACCGGGTAGACCCGGCCCAGGCCGCTGGTCATGGAACTTCCGGAAGGGTTGGCCCCGTTGTTGAAGTCGTTGGCGAGACACGCCCCGTCCCAAAATGCTTTCTTCCCGGTCAGGGCGTGGGCGGCGATGAGGGTCCGCGCCCGCACCAGCGGGTGAAAGGTGCCCCAGCTCATGGAGTGGACCCAGCCGTCCCGGGGACCGTACCAGGCGATGCGGATCGGATAATTCTTTTCCTGCTGCGAGAGCATGGTTTCCGCCGCCTTGACGAGGGCCCGCCGCCGGGTTTCCCGGAGCTTGTCCAGCGCCAGCGAGGCGGGCGGGAAGACTTCCAATTCCATCCAGAAGAGGGGTGACCAGCGCCAGGATTCCTTCTTCATGGCCTCCACGGCGGCGGCGGCGGAGTCCTCGGCCTTGTGCAGATACGCTTCTTCTCCGGTGAGCAGAAAGAGGTTGTACCCGGCCTTGACCAGAAGTTCGGGGGCAAGATCGATCTCCTCACGATAGAAGAGGACCTTCTTCCCCTGGTGAAATACTTTCGGCGCGGGGCGTTTGGTGTTCAACGCGTAATTCCACGCCTTCCGGGCGGAGTCGCGGAACTCCGCCGCGATCTTTTCCGCCCCGGCCTTGCGCATGGCCAGCGCCATGAGCGAAGCGTATGCGGCGTATTCGAGGGTGCTGTTCCGCGTGGCGCAGGAAAGGTAGTAGATCCGCTTCTCGTCGGAGGCCATCCCCTCCCCCGGCCGGGGATGCCGGACCGTTTCCTCCCACGAGCCCACGCCGCCGTCACGCTGCTGCTTGAGGCGGAGATGCTCCAACCCCCAGCGGGCTTCGTCCAGGATATCCGGGATCCCGTTGCCGCTTTCGGGCAGATTCAGCTGGCCGTCGCAGAAATTTCCGGGCCGGAGCAAATAGACCGCACACAGATCCCCGCTGATGCCCATGTGCGGGGGACGGCGGTCCCAGTCTCCGGCATCGTGCCAGCCGCCGGGGGCATGCAGGACTTGGGTCTCCTTGGGTGGATTCTGCCGGATGAGCTCGAAGTGATTGACCTGTACGCTCTTCCCCAGAATGTCCCGGAACCCGTAGGGGCGGGAGGCCGGGCCCTTGCCGTAGTGCCGCACGTCCGGCGGGAAGGTCCCCCGGACGCTGGTCTGGTGGCAGGGCTTCTGCAGCCAGTGGGTGAAGGGCTCCTGTTTGGCGATGCCGCAGCGCTGATGAAAGAGCCCTCTTGCGTGGATGAAGAAGGCTTCGGCCATGGTGTCGTCCCCGATCCTGAAGGGGTAACTGCGCCCTACGCCGGGGATCTCGAGGCAGAAGACGCCCGGAGTCGTGCACGGGGAAAAATCCATTTCCAGCACCTCTTCCCCGGTGAAGGGGGTCCCTCCGGCATTCACGGGGTCGGGCATCCGGGCGCGGAGCTTGCCCGAAAAGAGGACTTTTCCGCTCCCGGCTTCGAGCAGCCGGAACGCCTTGCCCTCCAGCGCCCGCCAGAGCGGCAGGGGCCCGGCGGTGCCGAGCCACGCCCCCACGTAGGCGACCTTGCGGGCGGCGGGCATGTAGCCCACCTGATCGATCTTGAACAGCGGCGTGGGCGATTCCGGGGACCAGGTGTACGTCACCGTCTCCCCCGCGGGCAAGGTGATCGTGACCTTCTCGCCGGGAGCGAGGGGACGGCTCAGGGTCAGGAAGAGGAAATGGGCCGTATCGGCATTGCGGGAAAGCCTGAGCACCCCTTTCCCGTCCCTGAAGCGGGACTGCCCCACGGGGTTCATCCAGTAGCCCGTGCGGACCACGGCCAGCGGCCCGGCGGAACCGGCGATCTTCACCTGCGGCTTCCCGTTCAGCAGCTTCACCACCTGGGGACGGTATTCGGCGATGGCCTCGGTCCCGGCGAGGTTGAAGTTGGCTTCCACGGCCCAGCCGGGCATTTTGCGCCGGGAGCGGCTCTGCCGGGCGGCGAAATGCTTCTGGAAAAGTTTCTCCTGCAGCTCGGTGTAATCCCCGGTCAGGGCCAGATGCGAAGGCCCCAGCGCGGTGCACTGCCAGCTGCCCCGGAAAAGTTCCGCCCCGGCGACTTGGAACGCGGCGGCAAGAAAGAGGGAAAAGAGGATCAGCCGAACCATTTCCGCATCCTCTTGGCGATCCGGTACTGCCAGCTCACGGGATAGCGCAGCAGGGCGCAAAGGGCCCGGTTTTCCCGCTTCAGCGAATAGGGGAGCGGCCCCGGCAGCTTCCAGTTCCGGCTTCGGGCGAACTCGGCCACGGCCACGTAACTGTCGAAACGCCGGAAGGCCCGCGGAGTCCACCCCTCCCACGGCTTGGGCTGGCCGATGAAATGGATGAAACGCTCCTCCTGGGATTTGTCCAGCCGGAAAGTCTCCGCCACCTGCGGCGCGCCGGGGAAGAAGGCCAGACAGCTGTTCAGGACCGATTCGTCCAGCTGGTGGTAGTACTTGAGCGAGAAATCCACCACCCCCACGTCGGTGGCGGGCAGCACGGTCATCATCTGTTCGTGCCACTTTTCGAGGAAGGGTCGGGCGCTCCGGTGGACCGAAAGGAAACAGGCCGAACAGCTCCGCTGGATCCGGGGGGAGTCCAGTCCCCCCACGTTCTTCTTCCAGACTTCGAGGATCGCCTGCGGGATCCGATGCCCGTCCTCGCCGTAAGTATACCCGGCGAAGGCCTGGGGCTGCTCCTCGGCGCTCCGCATGCGGATGTGGATCTGCCCGGGCGATTCCGGGATCAGCCGGGCGGAACAGTTGCCGATGAAGTACCCGTCGCTGTCCACCCAGGTGACGTAGTCGCTTTCGGCCTGCAGCATCATGTGGGGCTTGCAGCAGGTAAGAGAGCGGCCGAAATCATCCAGAGGGATCAGCGTGACGTCGCCCATGGCGGTCAGGATCGCGCCCGACTCGTCGTCGAAATTTTTGGTGCCGACGATCACGGGTTCGTCCATGCCGTTCTTGCGCAACGAGGCGATCATCATGAAGATCCCCCACAGATAGTTGCGGTCGCCGGCGGTAATGATGGTGTTGTTCTTCATCTCTTATCCCTGTTTCGGAAGCGGAGCGGGGGTTTTCCCCGTGGAGACGGTGCCCACGGTAAATTCCTGCCAGTGCTTGCTCAGATATGCCAGAAATGCGAAGAGGGTGATGAGCAGCAGAAAATTGATCTGCTGCTTGAGGACCCACTCCAGCGCGGACTGCAGGAAAATGCTGGTCATCCCCCCCAGAGCCCCGGCAGGGACGAAAAACCAGGGCGTCCCCTGAAGCTTCACCAGCAGACGGACGGCGATGATCCAGTAATAGCTGAACCACAGGAGCAGCAGGACCAGGGCGGGGATGCCGCATTCGGCCCCGACCAGCAGATAGATGGTCTCGACGATGCCGTCCTTGAAATCGTCATCGTAGCGGCGGCTTTCCCGGACGTTGCAGTAGCGGTAGGGGGGATTGATCTTGATGCCCCAGTTGTTGATGCCCACCCCGATCAGGGGGGCGTCCTTCATCATGTTCACCGCGGCCAGCGCCAGCTCCTTGCGGGTCTGCCCCGAAGACTCCGGCGCCTTCTCGAACCGTTCGATGATGCGGGGAGCGACCACCGACAGCCCGATGAGGGCGAGGATGCTCATGACCAGGACGATGTGCAGCTTGCGCCGGGAATAGGGATGCTTGAGGGAATAAAAGAGGGTCACGATCCCCCCGAGGGGGAAACAGGCCAGCGCACCCCGTGAGTAGGTCCGGATGAAGGTCATGGCGGCGAGGACGAAGCTCCCGAAATAGAGCAGACTCGGCCACCCTTCGCAGCGGTTGAAGTAGCGGGAAAAGAAGAGCAGCGACACCATGACCATGTACATGGCCAGACTGTTCTGATGGGGGAAAAGCCCCCGGACCTGGTAGACCCCCGAAAGGTGCTGGAGCACACACGACCCGAAATTGACCGCGGCGATGATCATGAGGCCGTAGAGAAAGATGTCGAAATCTCCGCCGCTGTATTCGAGATAGTGGTAGACCGCCAGAAAGACCAGGTAGATCATGACCATCTTCCAGATCTCGAAGAAGCTGAAAAGCCGGTTTTCGGCGTTCATGACCGAAGGCACGGAAAGGAGAAAATAGAGCAGATAGATCCAGCTTCCCCAGTCGGGGAAGAGCTTGATCCGCCCCCGGAGCAGCCAGACGGTCAGGATGAGGGCGACGGCGATGATGTAGATGATCGAGACCTCCATGCCCCGGGAGGTCCCGCGGTAGAACTCGTGGGAGTAGAAATTGATGGCGCTGGAGTTGAAGAACAGGACCGGCAGCAGCAGGCCCAGGACGGTCCAGCGGATCAGGTAGCGCTGACACACGAGGAGCATGGTGAACGGCAGGATCGAAAGAATCGCCGCGGTGAAGAGGATATACTTCAGCATATCACGGGAAGAGGGAGTAGACCCAGCTGAAAGGCGACAGCAGCAAATTGATCAGCTGCGCCGTGGGGAAGAGCTTCTTGATCGCGACGTTGTACTCCGAAATATTGTCGTGGGGGATGTAGACCACATCGCCGGGATCGAGACGGATATCCGGCACCGTTCCCCGGAAAATGCCGTCCAGATTGACCTTGAAGACGTTGCCCTTGCCACCCCCGTTGCGGATGATGATGGCATGACTCCAGTGGTTTTCGGCCAGTCCCTCGCCGGCGGCCAGAAGCTCCAGCAGTCCCATCCGCTCGTCCCAGACCCGCTTGATGGTTTTCTTTACGTTCCCCATCAGGTAGACCATGCTGTCGTCGCGCCCGGCGACGAAGACGTAGTCCCCGCTGCGCAGCTTGAGGTTGTGCAGGGGATCGCCCTTTTCGATGGCCCTGCGGAAATCCACGGGAACGGGCTTCTGGTCGCGCAGGAAAAGCGAACTGTCGTAATCGACGGCGGAAACCGTCTGCCCGTCGTAGTAGCGCGAAGCGCCGCCGCCGGCCTTGGCGAAGAGGTCCGCCAGACGCATGCCGTCGGTGATGGGGTAGATCCCCGCCTTGTGGACCGCGCCGGTGATGGTGGCCGTTTCGGAACCGATCTCATAGGGCGACAGCCCCACCCGCGGGTTCCGGATGTAGCGGGAAAGAACCTTCTCGATCTTGGCGGAAGCCTCCGCCAGAGTGAGGCCCTTGACCTTCACCTGTCCGACCAGCACCAGCCCCAGGTACCCGTCCGGGGTGACGACGGTCTTTACGGAAAGATCGGGATGGCTGTAGACCATGACCTCGATCTTGTCGCCGCCGTTGATGGTATAGGGCGGCAGGGGTTCGGCGGCGATCTTCTTCAAGATCGCCTCCTGCTGCTTCTGAGCGTCCGGATTTGCTCTCGCGGCCCGCTCGGCCTTGATGGCTTCGATCCCCAGCTCCTGGATATCGTCGTAATTTCCGGTCCAGCGGTCGGAATAACATCCTGCCGGCAAAAGAGCCGCCGCCAGCACAGCCAGGAGCATCCGGACCCGATCCAGATGAGAAACATGCATTTTCATAGTTACGCCTCCCGCTCCAATTCTTTGCTCACCCTCGATGCCACATGGTCGAAGAGGACCGTCATGACAGGGATGCCGACTTTCAGCTGGACCGCCCTCAGTTCCCTCAGATTTTTCCGGGGCGTCTTGCCCGCGCCCACGGCGTAGAGCGCGGCGTCGCAGAGCGGAGCGATCTGCTCCAGGAGAAGCTTCGTACGGCGCAGCGGGAAGGTGTTGCGGATAAAGATGTAATCGTACTGCTCCCGGAGGATCGTGAAATCGTTCTTGAGCAGCGAGATCTCCGAAGGCGTCAGGAACTTTCTGCTGCTCACGGGCAGGATGCACCGGCCCCCGGCGAAGGTCACCATGAAGGTGTCGCCGCCGACATCGGCGTTTTCGAGAGCCTCCTGGGCGTCGCGGGCCAGCTCCATGTCGATCAGGAGCACCCGGCTGCCGGCGGAGTTGAAGGTGACCTGGAGCGAAGAGAGGAACTCCGGCAGAAGCCGGACCCCGGTCAGGCAGCCGATGAACACCACCTTGGGATCCAGCTCCTCGAAACTGTGCAGGATCTTGTTGAAGGCGGCCTCCCGGCCCTCCTTGTCCCGGAACAGCGCCTCCGAAGAGGGGAGCACCCCCAGAAAATGGAATTCGTCGTAGAGCTCCAGCTCACGGGAATCGGAGAGCGCACCGAAGAAGAACTCCACGAGCGTCACCAGCACCGCGAACAACGCGGTCAGCACCATGGCCGCGATGAAACTCACGGCGAGATTCTTGGCCGAGAGCGGCTTGTTGCCCCAGGCCGACCGGGCGGGCTCGTTGACGAAAAGGTCCTCCTTGACCATCAGCTGAGCGTAGTCGATCTCGGAGATGGACTCCTCGAGCCGCTGCATGGACTCCCGCTGGGTCCGGCGCTGCTGGTAGAGCACCTGAAGTTTGGGGTAGTACTCCTTGAAGAGTTCGAGGCGCTTGCCGCAGTCGGCGATCTCGCCGTCCAGGACCCGTTTCTCGTTCAGCCTCGCCTCAAGCTCGGTGTTGAGGCTCTTGAGTTCCGCGCCGAGGGTCTCGGCCTGCCGGATCGTTTTGGGATCGGCGGACTTGATGTTCTTCTCGCGGAGGAAGGCATCCAGACGTTTCTGAACGGCGCTCCGGCGGGAATTCAGGGCGATCATCTTGGGATTTTCGTCGGTGTAAAGCTCCGTGGCCTTGGCGACCTCCCTGTCCAGCACCTCGAGTTCCCGGTAGAACTCCTTGATCTCCTTCCGGTTCGAAAGAAGCATGGGGCTGACCTCGGCCAGCTCCGACTCGAGCTGCTTTTTCCTGAGCTTCAGGTTTTCCACCACGAAATTGTGGCGGTTGCTGGACATCTGAAGCTCGTTCATGTGCTGGCGGAGCCGCTCGTGATCCTTTTCCGGCGTCGCCATCTGAAGGGGAGTGGTCAGGTCCGAGATCTGGGAGCTGAGGTTCCGGATGGTCTGGGCGACGTCCTCCTTTTCGGTGTTCAGCAGCTTTTTCCACTGCTGAAGATCCTTCGTGCGCTCCTGGACGTACTCCTGGATGCAGATGTCGGCGAAATGGTTGATGGCCTCGACCGCCTCGCGCTCGGACCGGGCGGAAAGTTCGACGAAAAAGGTCCGGGGATGTTTCCGGTCCGTGTTGATGTGGATGTTTTCGGCGATCTTCTTTCGCCGCCTGAACTCCCTGCCGGTGCTCCCCCCCGTAAAGGTCTCGCGGGTGGACCGGCGGTTCAGGATCCGCAGCAGGTACCTGTCGTCGTAATGGGAGATCTTGCCCTTGTGCTTCGGGTGGAAACACAAGGTCAGCTGTGCCTGATACCGGGTCGAGGAAAAGCTGCTCCAGACCGCCACGAAGGAGACGAAAGCGGCCAGAAGGACCAGAAAGATCACCGCCAGCAGCACCGCATGGGTGCGCAGGATGGCCTGGATGAGCTTCCGCAGCTTATCCACTTTCTGCAGCTGTTCTTCTTCCCTCTGCTGCTCCAGCTCCATGATCCCGTCCCGGTGCGGAGACGCGCCGCCGTCGCCGGGAGGATTCGTTTCTGTCGGTTTTTCTTTCATATCTTTCCTGTTTTTCAGTTGAACACACTCCAAAGACGCCGCAGTTCCGGCGGACAGAGAGGAAGCTCCTCCTCCGCACCGGCCAACAGTCCGAAGACCCTGCCCAGCAGGGTCACAACGGGGGGCTCGAACATCGCCCGGCCCGGCCGCACTCCGAAGGTCCGCCTCGCCCAGCGCAGAAGCTCCTTCAGGGAACCTTCTTTCGCCGCCCGGCGGGAAAGACCGCGGGAAACATCGGCATCGTTCCGGACTCCGGCGGCGCGGCGGACCGCGTCGAGATAAAATTCACGGCATTTCCGCCACTGCGAACCGGGATCTTCCGGCAGGACCGGAAGCGGCTCCAGCTTGAAGCGGAAAGCCTTTTCGTACAAAGCAACGTATTCCGCGGGCAGCTTTTCCTCCGCGGCCCAGGCGCGGAAACGGTTTACCCGTTCCGGCCCGCGCCAGCGGTACTCGCCCGCGGCGATGAGAAGCGCGTCTCCGGCGCCCAGCAGGGCCTTGTTCATGTTCCGGACGATGAAGTCGGCGTCGGTATCTCCGGCCCGGAGACGCTCCCCGGCGAAAACGAGGCCCATGCCCCGGTTCAGCAGCAGCCGGGCCGCTTCGGAAAAGGGCAGTTCACGGGAGTCGGCGGCAGGGATCCACTTTTCCAGTTCCGGCGTTCCCCAGACCGGCTTCCAGCCCCGGAGCAGCTCCTGGAACATGAGGGTGGAAGCGACCTTTTTCAGCGTACCGCAATTTTTCACCGGGCCGAAATCCACGGCCACGCCCAGTTTTTCGGTCCAGGGCCGGGCAAGCTCCCGCAAGGCCCGGTCGATCCGGTCCATGAGGGCGCGGCCCGCCCCCGAGGCGAAGACGAAGAAGTCCAGATCGTTGTAGAGGGCGTCGCCCGTTTCCGTGTGCAGGACGCCCCCTTCGCCGCGGCCGTAGCCGCCGCCCAGGACCACCGCCCGGAGCCCCGGCAGTTCCAGCGCCCCGATGTCGGCGGCGATCCCGGCCAGGGCCGTTTTCAGCAGTTCCTCGATCCGGGGACTGGGAACGACGGTGAAAGTTCCGGTCATCATTTGCCCCCTTCCTCGATCCCCGAAAGTCGGTATTCGGGCGGCGTCAGCACGAAAAGCCGCTTGAAGAGACTCACCAGCGCCACCTTGACGATGAGCGAAGCGCTCCGGCGGTAGTAGAAATAGATGTCGTCGAGCTCCTGCAGATGGCGGTCCTGATGGAGCATCCACATGTCGGAGTAGCGGAAGGCGTAGCGGGTGTCCCCCTGGCCGTAACGCACCAGATGGCCCCCGCCCCAGAGCACCCGGAGACACTTGGGGTAGACCCGGTGGACCATGTGGAAGAAGGCCAGCTTCGAAGCCAGGAAGGGCAGGATCAAACTCAGCAGATAACAGGGGAAGGTCACGACGACGATGAAAAGCGCGGTGAGCCAGCCGACCACCCGGCACAGGTCCACGGGGTCCCGCCGGGTGGAGCCCACCAGATACTCGTCCTCCAGCTCCTCCATGGCCCCGGTGTTCACGTCGATGACCCGGCTGCCGTCGACGATCTTGTCCTTCATGAGCATTTTCCGGCCGATGTAGGTATGGTTCAGAATGAGGGCATGATCGAGTTCGGCGCCTTCGTCCACCAGCACCTCTCTCCCCACGATGACTCCGTTGTGGAGATAAGCGCCCCGTTCCAGACAGACGTTGTCCTGCAGGATGACCGGACGCTCCAGCTCGCAGTCGAGTTTGATGAGCACGTTCATGCCGATGCTGCA
>JAFSYV010000205.1 GCA_017443585.1 Lentisphaeria bacterium
CCGGAAAACAGGAGGCCACGGCCATGGGCGGGAACGAGGCGTAAATGCCGCACTTCCACATTTCCCCCGGCGTCAGGGTGCGCAGCTTTCCCGCCGGGCCGTTGAGCAGCCGGTACATGAGCATGAAGATCCCGGTGTAGACCCACACCAGAAGGAAATCCCGACCGACCGACCAGAGGATCAGGAAGAAGTACACGAGGGAGCCGAAGGAGCTGAAAAGCTCTTCCGCCTTTTCCGTGTCCATGCTTCCGAGGTTCGGGGGCAGGGAGCCGGGGGCGTCGCGGAAAAGCCGCTCCACATCGGCCGGGGAACCGCTGCGCTGATCCATTTTCGCGGTGGCGGCGTCCTGCGTGATGATAAGATATTTCTCGCCTTCGCTCTGGACCACGAAGAAGGAGCTCGGGGTCCAGACGACGAAGAATCTCAGGGAATCCTTGAGTGAGGCCGGCACCTGACGGGCCGTTCCCGTGTAGTAGAGGCGGCCCCTGCCCGGCAGGGCCAGTTCACGGGGCTTTTCCGGGTTTTCCGCCGGGATGAGCGCGCTGAAGGGGGCGCTTTTGCCGCGGTCGAAGCGCAGTTCGCTGCCGAAGGTCTCGGTGAAGGCGATCCGCAGCGGCTGCAATCCGGCGTTCACCCGGCAGGACTGGATCCCGCCCACGACCGTTCCCGCGATCAGGCTCATGATGAAAAGATGCAGGACCGTTCTGCCCCAGGATTGATGCCGGAGAGAGGCGAAAATCGTCCGGCCGCAGCAGGTGCCGAAGAAGGCCCTGAAAAAACCTGTGGGGGCGCTGTTCATTTCACCTTCTTGGTACGCAGAAAATCTTGTTTCGCGCCGCTGCGGAGCAGCCGTTTGACTTCGCCCGCCGTCTCGCGGGCCGTTTCCGGAGAGAGACGGTCGATGAAGAGCTTGCCCTCCAGATGGTCCAGTTCGTGCTGGATGCAGCGGCCCAGGAGACCGCCGCATTCGTACTCGAGAAGTTCCCCGTCGAGGGTCTGGGAGCGGAACACCACCTTCTGCGGCCGGGTGACGGGCGCGAAAAGGTCGGGAACCGAAAGACACCCCTCGTCATGGGTCGCGAGGGCGGTGGAGTAGGAGAGGATCTCGGGGTTGACCAGCACCAGGGGCATCCGGGGCAGAAGCGCCTCTTCGCCGGGCGAGGGGACCTCTTCCATGGACTCCTCCGGCACATCCAGCACCACCAGTCTCAGGGAAACGCCGTACTGGGGGGCCGCGATGCCGATGCCGTTGAAGACCCGCAGAGCTTCGAGCATCTCATTGGCGAGCTGCACCGTTTCCGGGGTCACCGACAAAATCGGCGCCGCGGGTTTGCTCAAAACGGGATCGCCGACGGTGCGGACCGATATCTGCCGTCTGGCCTTGAAGATCATCGGGGGAACTCCTCGGGGGAAATCAGCTTCTTGTCACTTGCGTCCCGGCGGGGGAGCCGTGGGCGAAGCGGGGATCCCCGCGACGTCGGATTCGCTCGAAGCGGGAGTCTTGGCGGCTCCGCCGGTTGCGGGGGCTTTCTTCTTCTTCCGGGGAGCGGGCGCGGGGGCGGGAGCCTCCTTCTTCCGGCTCTCGGGCACTCCGGATTTCACCAGGGGACCCGGAACGCCGGCTGCCTGGGTGGGCTTCTGCGGCGTCGTCTGCGGAGAAGCCTCTTCTTCGCCGTCCAGGTTCACGCTTTCGAGGCCGGGGGCCCGATTGGAACGGCCCTCTTCACGGGATTCGTAGAAGGCGGCGGTGTTGGCTCCCACGGCGTAATCCAGCTGGGCACGGGCGTTCTGGACCGAAACGTAGCTGGAGGCCAGCTTGGATTCGTAGGACACCAGGTCGCGCTGGGCTTCGTTGAGCCGGGTCAGTTCGGCGTTGCCCGCCCGGTATTCGTCATCGACCAGGTCACGCTGTTTGGCGGCCAGATCCCGGATCTTCTTGTTGAGCCGGGTCTGTTTCACGTTCTTTATATAGTTGGCATAGGCGGTGCGGACTTCGCCCACCACCGTGAACCACTGGGCGGCCACGTTGTAGTCGGCTATGGCCACGTTGGCCTGATATTCGCGCATGGTGTTGTACCGGGCGAAACCGTTGAAGATGGTCCAGTTGACGCTCAGCCCGTAGCTGATAGTGGGCGTGTTCACGTAGGAGTGTTGATTGCGGCTGTAGCCCCAGTCGCGGTAGCGGCTGGCCGAGGTGGCGAAGGAGAGATCGGCGAAGGCGC
>JAFSYV010000206.1 GCA_017443585.1 Lentisphaeria bacterium
AAGATGGCGATGCATTTTCATGGGGGGAAGATAGCGGGCGGCGGAGGGGGGAGTCAATGGAAAAGGGGCCAGACCTTGGACGCTCGAAAAGGGGCCAGACCTTGGCCGCTCCCGGCCGCTCCCTCAGACGTTGCCCACCCACAAGGTCGCGCGGAAGCGCGACCCTCCCGGGGGGCACTCCACGGGGAGGGACGCGCTTCCGCGCGTCCGCAGGGGAAATGGCGGGTGGAACAACGGATTGAAGCCACACTGTTTTGGAACCCGCTCCAGGAGAAAAGAGTGCGAGCGGGCTTGTCCCATGGGTGGGCGGAACTTGTCTGATCACCATTCGGGCCAGACCCCGGCCGCTGGCCGTTTCCCCTGCGCGGGAAGGGTAGGGCGGGCAGTCCCTGCCCGCCGGAGCCAGTGAAGCCGAAGGACGGCGCCGGAAATGTGCGGAGGCATGTTTCCCCGGGGCTGGCCGAAATGCCTCCTCACCTCCATGACATTCGCTTGCGCGTTCGGGCTCCCGGCGGCGAGGGGACGCGCCGCCCGCCCCCCAACGAAACCACAGGACGCGCAGAAACGCGTCCCTCCCCGTGGAGACCGCCAGGGGGCGCGCTTCCGCGGCTGGGCGACGTCTGCAGAAAAGGGGCCAGACCCGGGCAGGCCGGGAATCAGTTCCCGGGGGCGGCGGGCGCGGTGGTGCGGCGGCGGGGGCGGGCGAGAAGGCGGTGGAGGGCCAGGCCCAGACCGAGGGACAAGATCCAGGCCAGAAGGATGCAGGCCAAGGACTTGTTTGCCCGGAAGAGGGAGGCCAGAACGGCGATGACGGCCATCTGCGCCAGGAAGATCTCGTAGGAGGCCTTGCCGAGGACGATCAGCAGTTTCTTCAAGCCCTTGAAGGAGACCCGGTAGAGGAGGCCGATCAGGACGGGGCAGAGGAACGCCGGGTGGAAATAGCAGACCCAGTGGCATTGGTTCCACGTCGTATCGAAGAAGAGCGGGGGCCACTTGAAGTGGGCATACCGGAACAGCCAGAGGAAATAGAGGCTGGCGAGGGAAAGGAGGAAGGTCCACGGGGTGAGCCGGATGCGGCCTTCAAGCCAGAACGCCGCCAGGCCGATGATGAACAGGTAGCGGGCGCAGAGATAGATCCAGACGAGGTTGGGGACGTGCAACCAGCTGGCCGCGAGTTCGGATGCGATGGATGCCAGGAGCGTGGACGCGAGAAGGGCGGTCTTGAAATGGTCCTTGAAGGCCCGGGCCAGCCAGGCGAACAGGGGGATGAGAACGGCGAACTGGATGTACACGAACGGGTAGTACGCGCCGGGACCGGCCCGGAGAGTCAAACGGAACCGACCTTGCGCCCATGAAGTCAGGAGCAAGATGACAACCAGCGTGACCCCATAGGGCGCGATGATGCGGCGGAAGAGTTTTCCCCAGTCGGGGAAGCGGATGCGTCCTCCCTTGAGCGCATGGAACACCTGCATGAACAGGAAGAGGGGGACCGCCTGGCTGCCCCAGAAGACGGCGCCCGTTTCGGCCTTGGGCATGGTGTGGAGCCAGATCACGCACAGGATGCAAATCCCCTTCATGAAATCGAAAAACGGATCGTATCCGCGCTTGCGGAGATGGAGAGTGGTGGTCATTCGATGTCCCCTTGGCAGAGTGGAATCAGAAAAGGCATGGACCTTCTTTATCCATCACTGTTTGGCGTTGGGATTGGTGGGGTAGTGGCGGAAGGTCATGTCGGCGGGGCGCGGGCGGATCTGGTTGACGCCGGTGACGATGGAGTTCGGCGGGACGTCGTGCGTGACGATGGCGCCGGCACCGATGATGGAGTTGTCGCCGATGGTGATCGGGCCGAGGACGATGCAGGCGCAACACAGCACGACGTTGTTGCCGATCTTGGGATGGCGGCGCTCCCGGTTGTCCACCCGATCCTGGTCGCCGGCGGCCTTGGCGGCCAGTTGCACAAGCTGGTAGATTCTCACGTTGTCCCCCAGAATGGCTGTCTGGCCCACTGCCACCCCCAGGCAATGCTCGATTCTCAGGTTCTTTCCGACCGTGGCTCCGGGATGGAAGTTGATGGCATAGTTTTTCTGGTTCCGGGCCCACATCCAGGTCGCCCGCCATTTGTTGAAGAATCCGCCCCGGTGGTAGATTGCGATGCTCTTGAGCACCTGGCTTTCCGCCTTCCGGTCGTGCTGGAAGTGCCAATACAGGAAGGTCCTGATCTTCCGCGCCAGACGGCTCTTCAAGTTGCCCAATGCCTTTGTCATTCCGACCTCCGTTCTTCTTGCGGGGATTCGCTTGCGCCGGATTCACCGGTCCCACCGGCTTGTCCGGCGCCGGCCGCCGCCAGGGCCTTCCCGCCCTTCTTGCCCTTGCGGCCCTTCCGCAGGAATCCCATCGCCATGTTGCGGAGATAGGCGCATTCGTGCGACTTCCAGTAGACGAGCAGGAAGGACGGCGGGACGGTCAGCAAAACGACCATGAGGTGGGCCCCCAGGGAAAGCCACCCGCGACCGGTGCACCAGCGCCGGCAGAGCCACAGGTCGGCCGCGACGACGGCGGCGAGCTGGGCGAGGTAGAGCAGGTTTTTCCCGTAGTATTCCGAGACGGGGCGGTAGCCCTGGAAGCTGAAGCGGTGGATGACGCGGGGATCGACGGCGAAATAGGTCGTGACGTCGGCGATGATCGTCCCGGCGAT
>JAFSYV010000207.1 GCA_017443585.1 Lentisphaeria bacterium
ACAACTCCGAAGCCGCCATGTGCGGCAACGCCTCCCGCTGCGCGGCGAAGTTCCTGCACGATCATCATCCGGAGCTGGGGACGGCTTTCAAACTCCGGACCATCAGCCGGACCGTGGCGGCGGAAGTCCGGCCCGACGGGTTCGTCACCGTGGACATGGGGAAGCCGGAACATTTTCTGGGCCGCATCACGCTTGCGGCCTGCGGCAGGACCTTTCAGGCGGAAACGGTCTCCATGGGCAACCCCCACGCGGTGATCTTCGTGGAGGACATGGACGCCGTGAAACTGGAAAAATGGGGTCCCGTGCTGGAACACGACGCCCAGTTCCCCGACCGGTGCAACATCGAATTTTTGCAGCGCCTGTCGCCGGAAAAGTTCCGGATGCGGGTGTGGGAACGGGGGTGCGGCGTCACCGCCGCCTGCGGCACGGGGAGCTGCGCCTCCATGGCCGCGGCGCGGGCCTGCGGACTGGCCGCACCCGAAGCGGAAATAATTCTCGACGGCGGCGTACTGTTCCTCCGTCACGATCCCGGCGGCCCGGTCTTCATGACGGGCGACGCCCAGCTGATTTTCACAGGAGAGATCTGAAAATGAACGAAAAAATCCTCAATCCCTATTACGGCGAACTGCCCGAAAGCTATCTCTTTTCCACCATCGCGAAAAAGATCGCGGCCTACAAGGAGCGCAATCCCGGGACCGAAGTCATCAGTCTGGGCATCGGCGACGTGACGAGCCCCCTCATCCCGGCGGTCATCGAGGCCATGCACAAGGCCACGGACGAAATGGCGCAAAAGGCAACATTCCGCGGGTACGGCCCCGAGCAGGGGTACGGTTTCCTGCGCGAAGCGGTGGTCCGGGGGGAATACGCGCCCCGCAAGGTCGATATCTCCCCCGACGAGATCTTCATCAGCGACGGCTCCAAGTGCGACGTGGCCAACTTTCAGGAACTTTTCTCCGCCGACTGCCGCATCGCCATCCCCGACCCGGTCTACCCGGTCTATCTGGACAGCAACATCATGGCCGGGAGGAAGAAGAACATAATCTTCCTCCCCGCCACGGCGGAAAACGATTTTCAGCCGGAACTTCCGGAAGGGGGCGTGGACGTGATCTACCTCTGCAGTCCCAACAACCCCACGGGGACCGTACTTTCGAAAGAAACGCTGACCCGTTTCGTGGAGTACGCTTTGAAAAACGGGGCCTTGATCCTCTTCGACGCGGCCTACTCCGCCTACATCCGGGACGCGGCTCTGGTCCACTCGATCTACGAGATCCCCGGCGCGAAGGAATGCGCGGTGGAGTTCCGCAGTTTTTCCAAGACGGCGGGCTTCACGGGGGTCCGCTGCGCCGTCACCGCGGTCCCGAAGGAGCTGGGGAAACTCCGCACCATGTGGCTCCGGCGGCAAACCACCAAGTTCAACGGCGTGAACTACATCGTCCAGCGGGGCGCCGAAGCGGTCTATTCGGAATCCGGCATCGTCCAGACGAAACAGGTCATCGACACCTATATGGCCAACGCGGCACGGATCCGCACCGCTCTTGCGGAGTGCGGTTTCACCGTCTGCGGCGGGCAGCACGCCCCCTACATCTGGTGGAAAATCGAGGGGTGGAACAACTCCTTCGAGTTTTTCGACCGGCTGCTCGAAACCTGCGCCGTGGCGGGAACGCCGGGGAGCGGCTTCGGCCGCTGCGGCGAGGGATTTTTCCGTCTCACCGCCTTCGGCGACCCGGAACGGACGAAAACTGCGCTGGAAAGAATACGAAACAACTTGAAAAGTTTGCGTTGTTGAGCTATATTACGCGGCATGACAAAACGCGCCACATCACCTGAGATATCCTTGATCCAGGAGGTGAGCCGCGTCATCATCCACGAACGCGACGTCAATATACTGCTCGAGAAGGTCCTCGACCTCCTCGAACAGCGCATGGGGATGCTGTGCGGCACTTTCACGCTCCTGATCGGGGACACCCTTTCCATCGAAGCTTCCCGGGGGCTGGACGAAAGCAGGCGGAACCAGGTCTACCGCATCGGCGAAGGCATCACCGGGCACGTGGCGGAAACGGGCCGCAGTCACATCATCCCCGATCTGCGGAAAGACCCCCGGTTCCCCAACCGGGCGGGCCTTCGGAAATACTCCGGGCAGGTGGCTTTCATCTGCGTCCCCCTCTTCCACCACGAGGAGATCATCGGGACCCTTTCCATCGATCGGCCCGTCGAACCCGACAGCGACCTGGAACGGGACGCCGCGCTCCTCGAGATCGTGGCCGGCATCACCGCCGACGCCGCCGCGGAGTGCATCGAACTGCGCTCCGAGCGCCAGTCGCTCCTCGAGGAGAACCGGAAGCTCCGGAACATGCTCGCCGACAACCCCGGAAAACTGGTGGGCAACTGCCGCGAAATGCAGCTCATCTACCAGCAGGTCCGTCAGGTGGCCCCTTCCGACGCCACGGTGCTCATCCGGGGGGCCAGCGGCACGGGCAAGGAGCTGCTCGCACGGGCCATCGTGGAGCTTTCCAACCGCAAGGACAAGCCTTTCATTACCTTGAACTGCGCCGCCTTGCCCGAAAATCTGGTCGAAAGCGAACTTTTCGGCCACGAACGGGGGGCCTTCACGGGAGCCGTGGCGCGGCGCATCGGCCGGGCCGAAGAGGCCGACGGAGGCACCCTCTTTCTGGACGAGATCGGCGACCTGTCGCTCCAAACCCAGGTCAAGCTTCTGCGGCTCCTTCAGGAAAGGACCTTTTCGCGCATCGGCAGCAACGAGGAACTGCACTCCGACGTCCGCTTTCTCGCGGCCACCAGCCGGAATCTGGAAGAGCTCATGGAGAAAAAACTCTTCCGCGAGGACCTCTATTACCGGCTCAACATCTTCCCCATCATGATGCCCGATCTGGCGGTCCGCAAGGGGGACGTTCTTCTCCTCGCGGAACACTTCATCGAAAAGATGAACCTCAAGTACGGGAAGAAGATCACCGGGCTTTCTCCGGCGGCGGTGAACATGCTCACCACCTACAGCTGGCCGGGAAATGTCCGCGAACTGGAAAACTGCATGGAGCGGGCGGTGCTCACGGCGCAGTCCGACTGCATCCACCACTACAATCTGCCCCCCGCGCTCCAGTATCGGCAGTTCCACGGCGCGCCGCCGGGGGCGGAAGGGGGCAAGGCCCCCCTCGAAGTGCTCATGCGGGAGTACGAGCGTGAACTCATCACCCAGGCCCTCAAACGGAACAAAGGCAACTGCTCCGCGGCGGGCCGGGAACTGGGCCTTTCGCCCCGGATGATCTCCTACCGCATGTCCAAGCTCAACATCAAGCCCGAGTAGCGCTCCGGCGGCGGGCCGCTCAGCGGGAAAGCTTGGTGTAGCGGCGGGCGGCCTCTTTCCACGAAAGTTCCTTGAACTCTGCGAGTTCCGGGGCGCATTCCAGCGCCGTGTCGATCATCCGCTGGCCGATGGCCCGGTTGCAGGCCGAAAAGGTGAGGATCTTGCCCACGAGGAAAAGTTTTTCCGGATCCCGGAGCAGATAATTCTTCAGCCGGGCGCCCCGGTTCTCCTCAAGCTCCGCCACGATGACGTCGGGCGTCTCGGCGTCCAGCCCGGCCGCCGCCTGCGCCAGGGCTTCGAAATAGGTGTGCTCCGCCCGCCTGAGCGAGAAGATGATGAAGATCACCAGCGCGATGAGGAAGCCGATCCCCGCCACGGTCAGGGAAACGGGGAGTTTTTTCAATCCCGTGCCGTCGATCCAGCTCATGGCAAGGATGATGACGGGCAGCGTCAGCGCAAGAAACAGCAGCCAGCCGCGGGAGTCGGCGCACTGGTAACGGCATCTGCGGAGTTTGCCCCGTGGGACCGCCTTCATTTTCCCTCCCCCTCAAAAAGCTGTGACGCAAACCGAGGGAGTAAAAAAGCGCCCCGGTGGATCTCGGGCGAGTAGTAGTGGAGGACCTTTTGCAGTTCCGGGTCCGGAACTTCCCGGGGCTCCCGCACGTCGCCCCCGTCGGAGCCGACGCAGCAGCCGATGAGGCCCGTGGGATAGGTGGGCACGTTGATCTGGGCGAAGCCCGAATATTGAAAAATGTTTTTCGCGAAACGCACCACACGCGCGGCGATCTCGGGCAGAAGATAGTAGGACTCGGCCTGCGTGGCGATGACGCCGCCGGGCCGGAGCGCGGCTTTCATGTCCCGGTAGAAGGGCTCCCCGAAAAGGGGCTCTCCGGGGCCGCCCGGATCGGTGGAATCCACGATGATGAGGTCGTAGGTATCGGGATGGGCCTTGATGAAGGCGCTGCCGTCCCCCACGTGGATCTTCACCCGCGGGTCGTCGTAGCCGCAGGCGGTTTCGGGCAGGAATTTGCGGGAAGCTTCGATGACGGAAGCGTCGATCTCGCAGATCTCGAGAGATTTCAATTCCCGGTGCCGCCCCAGCTCCCGCAGGACGCCCCCGTCGCCGCCGCCGATGACCAGCGCCCGTTCCGGTACATGGGAACAGGCGTAGAAGGGCACGTTGGCCATCATCTCGTGATAGGCGAACTCGTCGAAGGAGGTGAGCTGGACGATGCCGTCCAGCATGAGCAGACGGCCCAAATTGACCGTTTCGAAGATCTCCAGGTGCTGAAAAGGGGTCTGAATGTCGCAGAGCTGACGGCGGACTTTTATCGTCAGCCCCCAGCCCGCATTGACTTCGCTGACCCAGCGTTCTCCGGCCATCTTCACGCCTCCCCGAGAACGGCGGCGGTGAATTCAGGAAACGTGCCGAAGACCCGGTCCGGGATCTCGCTTCCGGGAGTGCCGAAGCCCCACGAGGCAAGTCCCCGGCGGAATCCCGCCCGGCGGCCCGCTTCCAAGTCGGTGTAGTTGTCTCCGAGCATCCAGCATTGAGCGGTGGGCACACCGAAACGCTTCTGCGCTTCCAAAAGCGCGTCGGGTTCGGGCTTCAAAGGAAATCCGGAGTCCCCGCCCCAGATGATGTCGAGCAGCTCCGCCGCGCCCAGCGTTTTGAGGATGTTTTCCGCATGGGGGGTGGGCTTGTTGGTGAAGACCACGAGGCGGGTTCCGGCGGCTTTCATGGCCGCCAGCCCCTCGGCCACGCCGGGGTAGAGAGAGGTGGAATCCACCAGATGCTCGGCGTAGAAGCGTCTCTGGCGCTTCACCCCCTCGGCGATGTCTCCGTCAGTCCCGGCCAGAGCCCTCGTGACCAGACTCACCACGCCGTTGCCGGTCATGGCGACGATGTCGGGGATGGGCAGCTCAGGGAATCCGAAACTCGTCCGCATCCGGTTGACCGCCGCGGCGATGTCGGCAGCGGAGTCGATGAGGGTGCCGTCCAGATCGAATACGACCAGTCCCGCCATAAATCAGATCCAGTGCGCCAGCAGCTCTTCCCGGTCGTAGATCGAGAAGTAGGCCGGCGGGATGTCGAGGATGGTGAAAGCGCCCCGGCGGCCTTCGGCGAAGAGCCGGGCCGCCGCCCGGGCGTGGGCCACGAGGACGTTGCCGGTGGCTTCGGGGTTGCTCCCCCAGACGCACCGGTATTCGATGCGGGCGGGGTTGCCCTTGCCGGTGGTCCCGGCGGCGGCCACGGCCCCGTCATGGGGGAAGCCTTTGTACTTTTCGTTCAGCTCTTCCTGAGAGATGAAGTTCACCACGGTCTTGTAGGGGGCGAAATAGCCCGGCATGGCCTTGATGGTCGCCTCGATCTTCGCCTTGTCGGCGCCGGGTTCCACCACGACGAAACACTCTCTCGTGTGCATATCACCGGGCTGGAAAGAGGGGTTCTCGCCCCGCCGGACCCGCTCCAGCGCTTCGGGCACGGCGTGGGTGAACTGCCGGGCGTCGACCACGCCGGGAATGGTCCGCAGCGCGTCGGAGTGCCCCATGCTCAGTCCGCCCTTGGGGCCCAGTCCGTAGAAGCCGTAGGCCCGGCTGCCGGGGAGAAACGCCCCGCCCAGGGTCCGTTCGAGGGAGAAGATCCCCGGATCCCACCCGGTGGAGATGATGGAAACGTGGCTCCCCTTGGACGCGGCTTCGTCCATGGCGTGGAAGTATTCCGGCACCCGGCTGTGGTTGTCGAAGCTGTCGACGGTGTTCATGTATTGCGCCATCCAGGGACCCTGCTTCGGCAGGTCGTCCTTGGACCCGCCGCAGAGAATGGCCACGTCGGCCAGCAGGCCCAGAAATCCCGCCACGTCGTCGTATTTGAGGATGGGGACGCCGGAAACTTCCCTGGCGACCCGTTCCGGGGAACGGCTGATGATCCCCGCCAGTTCCATGTCCGGATTGTTCCCGATGGCGGCGAGGACGCCGCGGCCCACATTGCCGAATCCTGCGATCAGCACCCGAGTTTTCTTCATCATTCCACCTCGATAAGAAATAAGAATCGTATTGTATACAACATAGCACAAAAGTGCCCTTTTGTCAAACGGAAAACGGGGGGAAGAAGGAGGTTTTTCGGCAAAAAACGCCCCCCCGCAAAAAGCGCTTGGCCGGAGCAAAAAGCCATTTTTCCGGAAAAAGGCATTGAAAAAACTCAAGTTTCGTGTTAAATTAACCGCTGAAACGTTTTTCGAAGCCGGAAACAAGGAATGAACTTTGAACATGATGAAAGGAATTCGTTCATGAAAAAGATCCTGATGATGGGTTTCGCCGCCGTGACGATGGGAGCCTTCGCCCTCGATCCGGGCGGGGTGTCGGTGGACCTTTCCGTCCTGAAGGGCGGGGCCGACGTGGGGAACAACGCCGTCAACCTCTTCAAGTGCGGCGACTTCGAGGGTGAAAATGCTTTCAACACGAAAACCGCCCCCTGGAGCGGCGGCAGCTACGTGTGGAGCAAGGGCCTCAAGGACCAGGCCCACCGCCGACGGATCATTTCCAAACATCAGCGGTTCATCGACCCCAAGGGCGGCGTCAACGGCTCCGCCTGCGCCGTGATCCTGACTCCGGAAGAACTCGCTTCGGAACAGAACGCCGACGGCAATCCCTGGATGGCCAGTTCCTTTTCCCAGCGCATCGGGCTTCCCGATTCCGACACGCCCGTCAAGTACTCGCTCCTTTTCATGGTCAAGGGCTTTACCGGCAAGGCTCCGGGAATCAACAGTCTGCGCATATTCGTCCATTTTTACGACCAGAGCCCCGGCATCTACAAGAACGTGAAGAGGACCCGTGACGTCATCAACCACGCGGTCTCGCTTTCCAGGGAGTTCGAACCCCGGGCGCTGACCTTCGTGGCGCCGCCCCACACCAAACGGCTTGACATCAGCTTCACCCTCTACGGGCAGGGGAAAGTCTGCCTCGACGACGTGAAACTGGTCAAGGTCGAAATGAAGGATGGCGCCGGCGTCTACGTGACGCCCTGGAGCTTCCTCGACAACACCTACTGCATCGGGGAAAAACAGCCCGGCACCGTCGTCTTCGAAATGCAGAACGAGAAGGGCGTCAAATACAAAAATCTCCGCCTCGTGCTCAAGATCCCGGCGGGGTTCAAACTCCACTCGGGCAACGAAAACAACATCCTCCTTTCGGAAAAGAAGAATCCCGACGGCTCCACCGACGCCGTCTTCGATATGCGGCGTTACCTCCCCGGGATCCCGAAAGACGGCTACGGCATGTGGTCGGCCCCGTCGATCACTTTGATCCCCGAGGTCGCCCGCTCCGCAAAAACCTATCCCCTCGAATACCACCTTGCCGGAGGTGAGTGGAAAAGCGAGACGAAGACTCTGCAGCTCAAAGTCATCGAACCGCCGCAGGGCAAGCGGCCGAAGCAGTACGTCTCCGGGGTCGAGCTGGTCCATGAGCTCAATCTGCCCGCCGCCAAAATCTCCGTCATCCGGGACTTTCTGGACCGGGTCGGCCTCAATGCCGTCCACGGCGGCAGCGTCACCGTGGCGAAGAGCGTCAAGACCGTCGGCATGGCCCGTTACTACCAGCCCCATGTGCTCTGCAACGGCTACCGTGTGGGCGGGACGAAGAACCGCACCGAGGAGTCCTATTTCCGCCAGATGGACGGCACTCCCTTCAAGCGGAGCATGGTGAAGACCTGCCCCGTGGAAGTCTACAAACGGGGCAAGTTCTACAGAAGCGAAGTCCTCGGGATGCTGGAAAAGCTGCTGGTGACCAACGACATCGCCGACCAGATCATGCCCAACTGGGAGCCCTATTATCTGGACTACAAGGGGTGCTTCTGCGACCGCTGCAAAGAGGAATTCGTCACGTGGATGAAGGGCAAGGCCAAACCCGAAGAGGTCCGCGCCAAGTGGCCCCGGCAGATCATCGACGCCTACAAGGACCAGTGGGTCAAATTCCGCAGCTGGCAGCACGGCCGCCTCTGCGTCACCCTCGAAAAGGACATCAACGCCCTCGGCCGCAAGGCGGGCAAGGACTCCCACTTCATGCCCGAGATCGCGTGGAGCCAGCTGATCGAAGCGGAAAAGAAGGGGTTCGCCCAGTATTCCCCCCTGGATTACATGTCCGAACTCCCCTGGCTGGAGCCGTGGGGGCCCTACATCTTCAGCAGCTTCACCGAGAGATACACCTACTATCCGGGGATCCACCTGATCACTTTCACGGCGGGCTACGACAACAAGGCTTTCGTCCGGCGTTATGTGAAAGATCCCGCCCGGCGGCCCAAACTCATCGCCCTGCCTCACAGCTTCCAGTGCGGGACCTGGGTCACCGAGCCCGAGGCCTTCGCCTTCGAAACGCTGGGGTTCTTCCTCCAGGGCTGGGAGGGTTCTTTCGGCTACTTCTTCCCCAGAGGGTACGACCACCGCTACTGGAACGCCCTGGCCAAAGCCAACCGGATCATCGCCGACTTCGAGGAGGTGGTGATGAAGGGGCAGGAGGTCAAAAGCGCTTCCATCAAGCTGCTGACGCCCGCGCCCCGGCCCTTCTTCCCCGCCTACTGGAGCGAGGGAGGGAATTTCAAGAAACGGCTCCCGACCCTGGCCGACGCGGCCATCGTGCAGCTGAAATGCTACCGGCGCGGGCATGAGCTCGCCGTCGGCGTGGGGAACTTCTGGCTGAAGGGGGAGGTTTTCGTCGAACTTTCGATCAGCGGTCTGGAAAAGAAAGGGAAATACACCGTCAACTCCTCCGAAAATTACTCCCTCGGCGTCTTCACGGGTGAAGAGCTGGCCCGCGGCATCATCGTCCATGCGGGGGCGTTGCGCTGGAATCTGCTCAAGATCCTCCCCGGCGATCAGGTCAGGGGGCAGGTCATTACCCAGAGCGCCCTGAAGGAGTCGATGAAGAAGCGTCTCCCTGCCATCCAAAAGGCGATGGAGTGGGAAAAAGCCTACTCCAAGAAGATGCAGGACGAGGCCTCCGCCGACAATCCCGTCAACGACTTCAAGGCCGTCTATGAGCTCGACAATTCCAAGGTGAATCTGAAAGCGGTGAAGGAGAACGGCCGGGATTATCTGCAGATCTCCGCTCCCGGATACCGGGCGCTGCTGGATCCCGGCACAGCGGGCCGGCTCGCTTCGCTCAAGGTGGGCGGCAAGGAGCTCGTCCACTCGGGCGGCTTCGGCGCGGACGGCTTCTGGGCCCCGAAAAAGGTTTGCCACAACGTGGACAAGGGGTTCAAGATCACCGGGATGGAAAAGAGCGGCAACGGGATCCGCGTCGAACTGACCCGGACCCTGAGCATTCGCGAAAAGTCCTCTCTTGCGGGGCTCCGCATCGTCAAGAGCTGGTTTTTCGACGCCCGCGGTTTTTCGGTCAAAAGCACGTTGACCAACACGGCGGCCGCGCCTCTCGAATTCGCCTTCCGGTTCCACAACATCCCCAACCATCTGGCGGGGGCGGAGGGCAAGGTCTTCTTCGGCAAGACCTCCTTCACCAGGGAGCAGTCCCTGAAAATCGCCCGTTTCGGCAAGCCGGATCAGGGGATCGACACTCTCTTCAAGGTCAATCAGTTCATCCCGGCCCCCGCGGGGAAATTCCTCCTGCGTCTGCCGAAACTGCCTGATGTGACGGTCTCGCTGGGCGGCGCCGCCCCCTACGGCGTCATCTTCTGGGACGGCGGCACCTTTTCCACCATGGAACCGGTCTTCACCACCGTCAAACTCGATCCCGGAGCCAAGGCCGATTTCGTGATGACCATGACCTGGTAGGCGAACACTTCCGCCCCGCGCGCCGGTCTCCGATCGGCCGGAAAAGTTCTCGTTTTCTCGAAACGGCGCTTGACAGGAGAGTCTTCAGCGCCTATATCATGTACGACGTCGAAACCACCCCTTGGAACAATTGGAGTTCCCGGCATTGGCAGTTTCGACGTTACTTTTTGAAAGGCTCACTTTTCGAGGGCGAGCTCCTCCAGGCAGATCTTTTGCCAGAATTTGTTTTCTCCCCGCTTGGCGGGCGTGAATTCAAAAGCGAAGTTCACGCTCTGCCCGGCCGCCAGGGCGGCGGGGACGGTCGCGCGGACGGTCGGAGTGATGCCGGGTTCTCCAGTCAGTTTCCTTTCCGCAACGACCGTTCCTCCTGCTGTGATCTTCAGCGTCCCTTCGGCCATCATGGCGGTTTTGGCAAAGCGGAATACGAACGTTCTCGACCCGGAACCGGGGGGCAGCCGCACGCCCAGCTTTTTCCCGGGCGGGAGCTTGAGGAAATGGTGGCCGAGAAGGTACCCGGGCGGCAGGAGCAGCTCCGGATAAAGGGCCATTTCCCTGAACGCAAGTTCCCTGCCTGGCGTCAGGGGCCGGGGCTTCATCGCCGGGGCGGCGGAGAGAAAGACTGCGCCTTCTTTGCTCACCTTGAGGAAACGGGGAAAGACCCGCAGTTCGGAGCCGCTTTCTTCCGGCTCGTCGAAGCAGCCCTCGATGTAGAGGCGGTAGATGCCCTCCGGGAAGGGGAATTTTTCCGCCCTGATCCGGTCGAATTTCCGTTCGTAGGACCCTTTCGTACTCCAGTGTTCGAAGGTCTCCACGTTTTCCGCCCGGAGCGTGAAGCCGCCTTTTGTCCGGGAGAAGATGAGATCCATCTCGATCTGCAGTTCGCCTCCCGTCAGGGGCGTCGCTCCGGAAAATATCCCGTCCGGGACCAGAGGGCCTTTCCCCGCTTCACGCCGCCACGGGGGCATCCGGAGGCAGAATTCCTTTTTCCGGAAGGAGCTCAAGGTTCCCGCCTGAACCGGCCGGTCGCAGATGGAGACGGCGTCGTCGTCGAGGCCGCAGACCTTCGCCACGGTCCCGGCGAGCTCCTGAACCTTGCAGGGAACGGAGTTGATGACGAGTTCCCTGTGCCGTTCCCCCGGACGCTTGATGAAGGTGATGGTCTCGGGCGTGTATTCCTCGGTATGGTCCCCCGTGATGATGATCATGGCCCGGTCATAGAGACCCGCTTCCTTCAGGCGGGTGAGCAGCAGTTCCACGTTTTTGAAACTGCCCCGCAGCTGCCTGTACCGCTCCACGCCGGGACAGGGGGCGAGATTCTCGTCGCTGTTCAAAGGAATGTGGGCGCCGAGCAGGTGGAGGTACTTGAAGACGTCGGCGTGACTTCCGGTGCGGAATTCCGCATCGAGGGCCCGGTAAAATCTGCGGTCGTGACTGCCGTCCTCCTCGGAGTCTCCGGGGGCCGCCGCGAGAAAAGGCTCTTCCGCCGGAGGTATCAGACGCGTGGTCAGCGGCTTCAGGATGAAGGGGACCTGCCGGTCGAGGACCATTTCCGCGATCCGGCGGAGCGAGGCCTTGCGGACCTTCGACGTGATGGGGATCGAATTGTCGATGACGTCAGGAGCGAGGGGGATGCACTGCATGATGAGGGGGTAGCCTTCGACTTTGTATCCGTGCTTGCGGAAGAGTTTGAGGAGCGAAGTTTCCCCGCGGCAGACCCGGTCGAGGTAACGGGCGTGTTTGGCGTCGGGGGTGTACGCGCCGGGATCGTCGAAGACTTTGGCCGTCTCTTCCGCATCGTCGAAAAGTTTCCCCGTCAGCATGGCCGGAACGGCGAACATCGTCTTGGGGAGCGGGCTTTCGATCTTGTCGAAGCAGGTGAAGTCCCGCAGGGCTTCCCTGAGTTCCGGAAAGGCGGTGAGCATCCTCTTGGCCGTCCTTTCGCCCATGGCGTCCACGACCAGCAGAATGACGTTGTTCCGGGCGCCGAAGGTGAATTTCCCCTTTTCCGAAAAGGTGTACTCCTGAAAGTCGTATTTGACCTCGTTGTCGGTCGAGCAGAGCATTTCGACGACGGGGACCGCCTGGGTGAGGATCAGTACGGCGGCTGCCTTCCCCGCGTGGCGGTGAAGCTTGCGGCGGAAGATCAGCGCGAGAACGAGGGGGATCGACAGGCACAGCAGATGGCAGGCCCCCAGAAGAACACCATCGAATTCATAGCCCTTCCCCGGCCAGTCCTTGAGGAAGAGCTCCGGCAGGAGCGTGTACTGCAAGGTGAGCATGGCGCTGAGCCCGAGAAACGCCGCGCTGAGTCCCGGCAAAATCTTCTTTTTCCGGCAGAGGAAGAGGGGGACTGCACAGATGAAGGCGACCGCACAGAAAAAGAGCAAGGCGAGAAGCGCACCTTGGGCCAGGCTCAAGGTGAACTGGTTGCGGTTTCCGGCGAGGATGGCCAGGGCGGGAAAGGTCAGGGCCGAAGCCACGGCCAGCGCCGGGGCGGGGAACCCGCCGCAGTCGTCCTTATTGTTGTCCGGCGCGGACGCGGGTGCGGAGACGGGAGCGTCTTTCATTTGGATATTTTTCTTTCTTGCGGTGAGGAGTTCAGTTCAGCCGCAGCAATGTCCGGCAGGAGCCGGGGATGGGGATCCGTTCGCAAGTTCCGTACTTTTGCGCGAAAGCGCGGCACACTTCGCCGAGAGTCCAGTCGGGACAGTACTCCTCCCGGCCCCGGAGGAGCTGTTTCACCTGCGGGTCCTCCCGCGGGACGAACTCCACCAGGGCCTTGGGGGCGAGCCGGGCGAAAAGTTCCGCGATCTGCTCCAAACTCCAGTTCCCCGTGATCCGCAGATGGTGGATCAATGCCAGCCCCAGCACCAGATCGCCCCGGAACCGGGCGAAAAAGGAGTCCCGTTCGGGGTTGAAGACCCCCAGCGCAGGGGAGGGATTGTTCAGATCCTGCAACACGGGCACCAGACCGGGGACCCTTTCCCGGTTCAGTCGGTAGAGATGTTCCACGGCGCAGGGGTCGATGTCCGCCGCCACGACATGTCGGGCGTACCTGGCGGCGATCTCGGAAAAGACGCCGCTGTTGGCCCCCAGGTCGAGACAGACTTCCGGCGCGGAGTCCCGGCAGAAGGCATCGACGCACTGCTGCTTGAAAAGGAAACTGTTTTCCTCGTAACTGGTCGTGCCGGTGTACTGCGCCCACGCGGTCTTCTGCCGGGGAAAATGCAATCCCCCGGTGAAATCGATCATGGAGTCGAGCATGTTTTCGAACTGTTTCCGGGAAAGGGTCGCCTGCCGGGCCTCGCCGGGAACTTCGGAACAGCGCTTGTCGAAGGCGGCGTGGAGATGGATGTGGAGCAGTATGCCGGGACTGAGGCGCGTGTACCACGGGAGGAGCCGGGAGGCCAGTTCCAACGGGATCCCTCCCAGATCTTCACGGAAGAGCCCCAGACAGCGCAGGTCGCACTTCCGCATCAGCAGCAGGGGGGCCAGAAAGTGCATCACGAACTGCCGGTAGGCGCACCAGGGTTCGTTTTCCCGGTAAGCTGCGAAGGAGGTGTGGTCCATGAACACGGGCCGCCCCTCCCGGAAGGCGACGTTGAAAGCGCTGGCGTCCTTGAGCACCATGTCGTGCCTCAGGGCCTCGCGGGCAAGATCCAGCGTCAGGAGCGCCGCGTCGCGGATCTGGCTGAAACTCCATTCGTAAGGATAGGTGATGAAGGGGAGCTTTTCCAGTTCCAGCAGCGTCTCATCCCCGCCGGAAACTTCGAAGGGGACGATCTTGCCTTCCTGTACCAGTTTTTCCGCCAGACCGGAGTTGATGAACCGGGCAAAATCCCCTGCGCCTGCTTCCGTGATCCGGCGGAAAAGCCTGCCGCCTTCCGAAAACACATACCCGGCGGGATCGCGGAAGGAGCCCGGCAGCCGTTCTCCGGCCATGGTCAGCGCGTCCTGTGGAGCGCGTTCCGGTGCAGATGAGCCTTGAACCAGTTCAGAATCTGCCGCCAGAAGACGGCCATGCCGAAAAAGACCGCCGCCATCGCTTGAAGCGCCATGCTTCCCGTGCCTGCATCGATGTACATAAATCACTCCTCTTTCTCTTCTTCGATTTCTCCGCGGCAGGAACGCCGCACATATATAACGGCGGAAAAGCGTGTTTTATTTTCCGACTGCCGAAAAATATTTTTTCCGGCAAAAAAAAGAACTGCCGCGCATTGTGCGGCAGTTCCGGAGAGACTGCGGAAACGAAGCCCCTTATTTCAGGTCCACGGGGAATTCCCCGGTGACGCCCGAATCCACGTCGCGGACTCGGATCTGCCACTTGCCCTGTTCGTCGTTGCAGGCGAACTGGAAGTCGAAGGAAGCGTTCGTTGCCGGGGCGTAGATGTTCCAGGCGTAGCCCTCGGGCAGGCGGCCTTTCGGGTCGCGGATCTCGATCCTGAAGACGTGGCTGCCCCGGCCGCCCCGGACCTTGAGGCCGACCTTGCGGCTCTCGCCCCGTTTCCAGGAGCTCGGGAGCGCCGCGTCGATCCCGGTAATCTTTTCGGGCAGGATGGAAATGAGCGCCGGATCGCCGCCCCGGACCTTGAGCTGACAAACCTGACCTTGGCCCAGATATTTGCCCGAACGCATCTCGTACAGGTGGCCCGCGACGGGGAACTTCAGCTTGACGTCGGCCCATTTGAGGGAATCATACGAGGGGGCGTCTCCGAACTTGGGCAGGAGACCTGCGTAGAAGTTTTCCCCGTCCCTGCGGAAGAGCAGCATGGGACCGGCCACTCCCGTGACCTCGAAGGGGATCTTGCACTTTTCGCGAATCAACGGCTCCGCAAGCTTCCGGAAGGCTTCCCGTGTGACGTTGGAGCCGCTCCTGGCGATCTCCTCTTCGCCGCCCACGCCGCCCAGCGTGACGGAGTAGTAGTTGCCGATGGCCAGATTCAACAGCACGGTTTTGCCTTTGCCGTGCTTCTTCGTGATCATGAGAGGTTCCCCGTGCTCGGTGATCCCTGCCGCGGCGCCCTTGAGCTTGAGCCCGGTCTCGCCCACGGGGAGCGTCTTGTAGACGGGGGCGTCGGCCGGGTAGAACCGGGCGGAGCTCCGGTCGATGCCGAAGAGATCCTCCGCCAGTTTGTCCTGAGCGCGGTTGCCGTGGCCGTCGTACCAGCCCGTGCCGCAGTCGGCGATGACCGTGCCGCCCCGTTCGGCGAACTTTTTCAGATTTGTCAGCTGCTTCCGGCTCAGACTGAAGGAGCCGGGCAGGATGACCACCTTGAATTCGGGGACCTTTTCCTCCAGTTCCTCATAGGAGATCATCCGGCCCCGCAGGCCCAGATCGCTGAGCAGCGCGGGCCAGGAGCTCCAGATGTTGGTGATGTTCTGGGCCCCCACCTGATTGGAAAGGGCGCAGAGGACCGACAGCTGGGAGTAGAGGATCCCCACTTCGCGGCCCAGTTCCCGCCCCCGGAGCAGCCGGGCGCCGAAACCGGAGCGGATCTCGCGGACCGCTTCGCCGAAGAACTCGGCGTTTCTGGTCAAGGTCAGGTCGCCCAGCAGCGATTCGCAGGGGAACTTGCAGATCAGATTGGCCCCGAGGAAGGTGTCCTGCCAGATACGGCCCTTGACGGAGACCTCGTTGCGCAGGAAACCCCTGGTGTAACCCAGCCACTGGCCCCGGATCGCTCCCGGCGGGCCGAAGTCCCGCACCGCGTTGCCCTGAGGACCGCCGTAGTAGCTCAGCAGGGGATTGTACTTCATCATCTGGACCCAGTCGTAGCTGTAGCCGGGGTTCCCCGTGCCCGAAAGGCCGGAGATGGCGTCGGGGACCTCCTTGCGGTAGGCCGCGCCCACCGCGCCCACCCAATCGCGGGCGAAGACCTTGTTCATGAAGAGCTTGTGCTCGACATACCGGGCCAGACGCTCCTTGTCTTTGAGCTCCTTGAGCTGGACCGGGACCACCTGGTCCCAGCTGGTGAAGGAGGTGTCCCAGGACTTGTTGAGTTCGGCCAGATCTTTGTACCGGGTCTTGAGTTCCTTGCGGAAGGCGGCCAGACAGTGGGGCGAATAGCACACCGTGCCCCCCAGGTCGGCTTCGTCGGCCACGGAGTTGTACCGGGCGCCGAAGTAGCGGAACCGGTAGTCTTTGGCGACCCGCCGGATCTCGGCTTCGACCTTCTTCTTGCGGTCGGGATCGGAAAAGCAGGGATTCCGCACCGGATCCGTGGCTACGTTCCCCCGGTAGACCCGCTGGGTCCGGTTCAGAATCGCGCCGGAACCGAAGGGAACGGGGGCCAGCATGTTGGAGGCGATGGCCCGCAATGCGCCCCGCTTCACGATGTCGTTGGAAAAGTTGGTGTAGGTCATGGTGAAGCCCATCTTCCGGAGGATCGGGTAGAACTGGAACTGGCCGCACCAGATCACCGCCGAGGTGTCGAAGGGGTCGATGGGGACGGATTCGAGCGAAAACTCCTGCTTGAGCAGGGCGCTCTTGCCATTGAGTTCCGCCTTCACGAAGAGGTGGTAGAGTTTGGAGAAGGGGAAACGGAGCGGCGCGGCGAATTTCGTTTCCTTGCTGCTGCCCCGCCACACGATCCGGCCGTCGGTGTCGGCGATCTCGCACGAGAAGAGCGCGCCGGGAGCGCTGTCGAGGGTGAAGCTGACCGGGGCTTTTCGGGCGAAGATCAGATCGGGCGCACTCATGTTGATCTTGAGGGGCAGCGCCGGGGTGTCGATCTTGCTCGCCCCGCAGTCGAGCTCCCGGCCCTGCGCGTCGCAGACCTTGAAGTTGAGGGCCGAGACCCCTCCCGGCAGAGGCGTCGCGGGGAGCGGCATCACGAGCCGGTTCTTCCCCTTCTGCAAAGAGAACTTCTTCTCGGCTTTGCCGATGGGCCGCCCGTAGTAATCGATCGCGGAGGTTTTGAGCGTGACCGTGCAGGGCTCGGCCGACTCAAGTTCGAGGGCGGTCCCGTCGGCCTTGCGGGCGATGACCTTGCCTTCGGCCCCCGTGGCATAGCGGAGCGCTTTGAACTGCAGAAGATAATAGTACTCCCAGTAGGGGAAATCGAACCCCTTGGGATTGGGGACCAGTTCGTAGGCGAACTCCGCGGGGACGAAGGGGAGATACCGGACGTCCCACGAGGTGAACGCGCCGGTGCGGAAGGTGAAGATGGGCGCCTTGCCCTGCTTCGCGAACCGGAAATTGCTCAGGAGATAGGAGGGTCTGACCTGGCGCATTTTCGGGAGCGTGGCCAGCAGGTGAGGCGGCAGGGAGGCGGCCTTGCCCTGAAGTTCCTTCGGGATGTTCGCGCAGTTGAAGAAGATCATGGGCGTCCCCTGCTTCTGCCACGAAAGGAGCTGGTCCCGCGTCACCTGGGGAATGTAGACGAAGTCCACCGTGTCCAGCATCACCACTTCGGGCGCCTTGACGATGGCTTTCAGCTTCGCCAGCGTGTAGGCTTCGAGATCGTTGGCCCAGTTGAAGTGCCACGAGGTTATGGCGCTGCCGATCTTGCGGAACAGGGGCAGATAGGTGAATTCCAGTTTCCCCCGCTGGGCAAGTTCGATGATGTGGCGGCGGTGGACATGCCGCGTGATGAAGCTGCCCGTGTTCCCCGTGAGATAGAGGAGTTTGGGGAGCTTCTGCGCCGGGTTCTCGAACAATTTCCAGTGGGGCGTCACCACGGCGCTGCTCAGGTTTTCGGTGAGGGAAAGTCCGGGGACGTAGGTGGAGACCAGCTCCTTGCGCAGCAGTTCGGTCTCATCCATCTTGCCGGAGCGGAAGGGTTCGGCTTTGAGGGAAATGCTCTGCACATCCATCACCTGATCGAGAGCGTAGACGCGGAAGAGAAGCGTGGCCGCCACGGCCCCCTTGGGGGCGACGAAGGACTTGGTCCGCTCCTTGAGGGGCAGGGCTCTCCGGTCGTGGGCGAGATAGATGCTCGTTCCGGCAGGCAGGCTTTTGCCGTTTTCATCATTGAAAACTGCGCTGACGACGATCCAGTTCCCGCCGGGGTTGGTGCAGGAGAACTTGGAGGAAAAGGTATACCTGACGCCCCGCTCCAGCCGGAGGGGGATGGTGAAGCAGTCCCAGCCCTTCTTCTTCCGGATGAACCGGAGTCCGGGCTTGGTGAAGCTGAAATGCTTCCGGCCGGACCTCTCGTCATTGGCGAACACGCCGTAGAAGCCTTCCGGATAGTTCGGATGTTTGGCGTCGGGAAGCGTGAAATTCCCGTTGTAGATCAGTTCGGCGTCGCCTTCGGGAATGGTGTTGTCGATGACGCCCCCCTTGCGGAAGAGCAGTCGGCAGCCGAAGTCTTCAGGCACCGAAACGGGATTGCGGACTCCGGCGGGAGTCGCCTTGCCGTCCTTCCAGATCACGCCGCTGCCGTAGCCGTGGCGCAGGCCGGGGACCTTGAACTTGACGATGTTCCGCCCCGAAGCGTCCTTCAGGACCCGGAAGGGCACCGCCCGGTCGGTCGGTTTGCCATCTTTGAGCTCGAAGAGCGAAAGAGCACCGGGATCGGCCTTTTCGGGCAGTTCTATGGTGCGCCAGGAATGGTTGACCTGACGTTTGGGAAAGACGTCCATACAGTCCTTCCCGGCCTCGGCCGCCGCGCAGACGATCGCCGCGCTGCACAACAGTGAGAAAAAGAATTTTTTGAACATGGGATACCCTCCGACGGTTGTAAACTCTTGCTAAATATACACGACGAAAGCGGAAAAGTCAAACGGGGGACACGGGCTTCATGGCCCGGGCGGACTATGAATACTTATGAATACTGTGATCGGACCGGGAGCGGCGCGAAATTAAATCAAGTTTTCTCTTTTTCATCTTGAATTGAGTCTTTCACGGGTGTATCTTATATGTCAGACATATTCGGGAAAATTCGGCCCGCGGGCCGCGGAAACGATCACAAAGGGGAAAAGGAAAATGAAAAAAGCGATCTCCGCAACGGTAACGCCTCTTCTCGAGGACGGCTCTCTGGACAAAACAGGTCTGCAGAAGATCTTCGAACGGAACATCCGCCACGGACTGGATGGGATCTTCATCCTCGGTTCCATGGGCGAGTGGGGGAGCTTCTCCGACGGTTTCAAGGAGGAATTCGTGGCCGAATCCGCCCGGATCACCGCCGGGAAGATCGATCTGCTCGTGGGCGTCAACGCCACGAGCCTGCCTCTGTCGCTGGAAAACATGAAGCGGTACAGCAAGTACAAGTTCGACAGCTACGTCTTCATGCTCCCGGCGCGGACCTCTTCGCTGGATCCCGTCAGATCCGTGCTCACCGTCCTCGACAAGGCGGACCGGCCGGTCTTCTTCTACTACTGCCCGCCCAACAACACCGTCAACTTCTCGCTCAAGGATTTCGACACCATCATGGCCCATCCCAACCTGAAGGGCATCAAGAACTCCTCTTCCAACATGTGGCTCCGGCGGGAACTGCTGCTGCTCAAGCGCGACAAGGGGTACAAGACGCTCCTCATGGAAGGGCAGGAGTGGGCCGTGGACGAGGCCCTCATGGCCGGCATGGACGGCATGGTCTGCGGCATGGGGGCGCTGTGCTCCAAGCTCATGGTCGCCATCGCCCGCGCGGCGGACCGCGGGGATTACAAGGAGGCGGTCCGGCTCCAGAACCGCTTCATCGAGATTTTCCACGGCGTCTACGGCATCGACCTCGCCAACGTCTGGAACGGCCAGAAGTACGCGCTGATGAAACTGGGGCTGTGCGCCTCGGCCTACACCATCGCTCAGGAGATGGATTCCCTCACCCCCGCCGCCATGGCCCGGGTGGAAGAATGCATCGCCCGATTCAAGGAGGAGCTGGACTGAAATGCTCCGCTATCAGGAAAACAACGAACTGCACCTGGATTTCCACGGCACCACCAACACCACGTTGAACTACATTGCCGACCACTACGGCGTGGAGGCGCTCAAGGGCATCCTGCGGAAAACCGGGCGCGAAGTTTACAAGTCCATCCACGAGAAACTCCAAAAGGGGGACGCGTCGGAACTGCTGGAACACCTCAACTGGTTTTACTTCCGGGAAAAGGGGAAGTATCAATTGACCGTGGAGCCGGGGAAGATCGTCCTCGAAGTCTTCGAGTGCCCCGCCATCCGTCATTTGCGGAAGCTGGGGCTGGAGCCTTCGCCCCACGTCTGCCTGCAGACCAGCGAAGCCAACGCGGGGATGTGCGAAGATTCCCCCTGGCGCTCCGAAGTTCAAGTTTTGGGCGAGGGCCACTGCATCCAGACCTTCACGAAAGAGGAAGGCAAATGATCCCCAGCGACCACTTCGTGCGCTTCTACAACGAAGTGTTCAAGTTTCTGGATGAGCGGGACGGCCTGCAGCCCTACTACGAGGAGATCAGCCGCCATCAGGAGCTGCACTGTCTGGAGCAGTTCCGGAGCAAGGGGCTTCAGGGCGTGTACGAATACTACCGGAAGATCCGGGTCGAGGAAAACTGCGTCCTCGACATCACCATGGAAAAGGACCGGATGGTGAGTTCCATGGAAGTCTGCCCCAGCCTTTCCAAGGTGCTGGACTGCGACGCGGAGCCCTGCGTCAAGTACTGCGAGCACTGCGCGGGGTGGTCCATGCCGCTCTACACCAAATGCGGCATCTACTACGTGCAGAACATGGTGGATCCCCTGATCCCCCGGTGCGCCTCGGTCCGGACCGAGGACCGGGAGGTCGCGCTCCGGGCGAAGCGGGAATTTCTGGATTCGGGCGTGCCGCCGGAAATGATCCACACCAATCTGGACCGGTGGGAAGAGGTGGAAAAAAACAAGGAAAAGAGGCGGAAAAGATGATACCCAGCGACCATTTCGTGCGTTTTTACAACGAAGTCTTCAAATTTCTGGACGAACGGGGCGGCTTGCGGCCCTACTACGACGAGATCAGCCGTCATCAGGAGTTCCACTGCCTGGAAAACTTCCGGAAGAACGGGCTCCGGGGCATGTACGAGTATTGGGAGCACATCCGGGTCGAGGAAAACTGCGAAGTGACGCAGGAGCTGCTCCCCGACCAGCTGTGTTTTCATATGACCCGCTGCCCCAGTCTTTCCAAGGTGCTGGACTGCGACGCGGAGCCCTGCCGGAAGTACTGCGAACACTGCGCGGGCTGGGTGCTGCCGCTCCTCACCAAGTGCGGCTATTACTGCGTGGAAAACATCGTCGGGCGCACGGTGCCCGAGTGCTGGATGTTCATCACGCCGGACCGGAAGGTGGCCGAAGAGCTCTTCCGTCAGCACAAGGCCATGGAAAAGGAGCCGGGCACGGTCCTTTCCAACCTCGACCGGGGGGAAGAGATCGAGCGCAACCGGAACCATGCCTGACGCCCCTTACCGCTCTGCCAAAGGAGACCAAAAAGGTTTGGAAAAAAGGGATGGGGTCCGGGGAAGGGGAAAAAAACTTTCCTCAAAAGGTTTTTTCCCTCTTCCCCGGTTCCCTTCACATTCTTTTTTTCACCCTTGAGGGGGGCAAAGGGCTTGCTTTTCGCTCTCGGCGGCGTTATATTAAGGGCAGGCGTCGGGATCGGCGTTCCGGCGCGAGACCAATTTTCAGCGTGAAACAAGGAGGTTCCGTCATGCTCAAGCCGTTGTCCGTTCAGCTCTACTCTCTGCGGGAATATGCCAAGACCGATTTCGTTCAAGTTCTGAAGAAGGTCGCCGCCATCGGCTACAAGGCCGTGGAACCGGCGGGATTCTTCGATCTGACGCCGGCGGAGTTCAAGAAGATCATCGACGATCTGGGGCTGGAGATCCACTCCTCGCACCGTCCCTGGGCGCACACGGTGGCCGAGGTTCCCGAGATCGTGGATACGCTGGGTGTGCTGGGCCTCGACAACTGCGTCTGCGGCTACGGCCCGGATGATTTCAAGGATCTGGACGCCATCAAGCGGACCGCGGACAACTCCAACGCGCTCATCGACGCCTTCGCCAGGCAGGGGATCACCCTCTTCCAGCACAACCACTACTGGGAGTTCGCCCGGCTCGACGGCAGGATCAAATATGAGATCTACGACGAACTCTGCCCCCGGATGCTCTATCAGATCGACTGCTTCTGGAGCACCAACAAGGGGGTCGAGGATCCGGTGGAAATGCTGAAGAAGTTCGCTTCCAAGACCATCTTCCTCCACATGAAGGACGGCGTCTGCAAGCAGCAGGCGAAGAACGCCGGGATGAAGGACGGGCTCCTCGATATGAAGGTGGATCTGCTGCCCTTGGGTACTGGAACTCTGCCCATCCCCGAACTGGTCCGGAACACGCCCGAGCAGGTCAAGAGCATCATCGTCGAGCTGGACTACTCCGAAGTGGAGATGTGGAAAGCCATCGAAGAGAGCTACAAGTACATGACCTCCAACGGTCTGGCTCTGGGCAACAAGTAACGGTTCAATTTTCCGAAAGCACATAAGGACATCAGAAATGGCTAAGGCAGTCAAGAAAGCCGCCGCACCGGTCAAGAAGGCCGCGGCGAAGCGTACCGCAGCGAAGAAGGCTCCTTTGGGGATCGTGCAGCCCAAGAAGTTCCGCAAGATCAAGGTGGGGCTCATCGGCTGCGGCATGATTTCCGATTGGTATCTCAAGGCGGCGGGGAAATTCCATGTCATCGACATCGTGGCCTGCGCGGACATCATTCCCGAGCGGGCGAAGCAGAAGGAAGAGCTTTACGGCTGCAAGGCCATGAGCAACGCCGAACTGCTGGCCCGCAAGGACATTGAGATCGTCCTCAACCTGACGCCGCCGCAGGTCCACTCCGAGATCGCCCTCGACTCGCTCCACGCGGGCAAACACGCCTACAGCGAAAAGCCCTTCGGCGTGGACGCCGCCGACGCGGCCAAGGTCATGAAGCTGGCCAAAGAGACGGGGCTCCGGGTGGGCTGCGCGCCGGACACCTTTTTGGGCGGCGGGCTCCAGACCTGCCGGAAGCTCATCGACGACGGCTGGATCGGCAAGCCCATTTCCGCCACGGCCTTCGTCATGGGCCGGGGGCCGGAAAAGTGGGGCCAGGCGCCCTTCTTCTACGACTACGGCGCGGGTCCCATGCTGGACATGGGGCCCTATTACATCACGGCGCTGGTCAACTTCTTCGGCCCGGCGAAGAGCGTGGTGGCCATGACCGTCAAGGGCTCCGAAGTCCGCACTTTCGGTGAGGAAGTGGGCGAGACCTACAAGAAGATCTACAAGCCCTTCGACCGCTATCCCGTGAACGTGACGACTCACCTGACGGGCGTGGTAGAGTTCTGCAACGGCGTGCTGGCCACGGTGACGGCGAGCTATGAGTGCTACGCCAACACCCATCCCCGGATCGAGGTCTACGGCGATCAGGGGACGCTCCTTGCGCCCGACCCCAACACCTTCGACGGTCCGGTGAAGGTCTACCGCCGGGGCATCAAACAGTGGCAGGAGGCTCCCCTTTCCCACATCTACACCGAACCCAGCCGTTCCATCGGCGTGGCGGATCTGGCCGTATCGCTCCAGCGGGGCGTGCCGCACCGCTGCTCGGGCGAACTGGCCAACCACGTCCTCGAGATCCTGCTGGCCTTCGACAAGTCCAGCTCCCTCGGCCGCAAGGTGGAACTCGAAACCACCTGCAAGCGGCCCGAACCCCTGCCCATGGGGCTCGAACCGGGCGAACTGGTGAAGCTCTGAATTCCGTTTTTCACGAGGAAGAAAAAATGATTGTCGTCAACACCGAAACGATTCCCGGCATGAAGATCGTGGAGCTCAAGGGACTGGTCCAGGGCAACACCGTGCGGGCGAAAAACGTGGGCCGGGACATCGCGGCCTCGTTCAAGAATCTGGTGGGCGGTGAGCTCAAGGGCTACACCGAACTCTTGGTGGAGTCCCGCCGCGAGGCGGTGGCCCGGATGATCGCCCAGGCCGAGGAATTGCAGGCCAACGCCATCGTCAACGTCCGTTTCGCCACCAGCAGCATCACCGCGGGAGCCGCCGAGCTTTACGCCTACGGCACCGCCGTGATCGCCGTTCCGGCGGAGGGCTGATCATGGGCGCCGAAGAAGCTGCGGCGGCCGAAGATGTCATGCCGCTCGTCAGACTCCTCATCGTACTGTTCTTTTATGTAGGACTGCCCCTGCTGCTCCTGGGAGGCTCGTGGCTGATCCATCATCTGATCCTTTCCTCGCGCCGCAAATACCTGACGATGCAGGAGGCCTATTTCAGGGAACGGATCCCGATGACGAACCTGAAACAGTTTCCCGCAGCGGGCTGTTCCGCTCCGGCCCTCGTGACGGGATCCGCCGTCATCGCCAACAACTATTTCGTTTCCTTCGCTTCCGCATTCAAGCATATCTTCGGCGGTGAGCTCAGAGGCTACACGGGGATGTGCTCCGATGCCCGGCGCCTGGCGCTGGTGCGGATGCTTCAGGAGGCGGAACAGCTTGGGGCCGACGGGGTCTGCAACGTCCGTTTCGAGACGGCCACGATCGTTTCGGCCAACAATCAGAAGCAGTCCGGCGGCGTGGAACTCATCGCCTACGGAACGGCCTTCAAAAAGAACCGTCCGTGATGGACCGGAAAAAGCTCTTCTCGGTGGAAGACGAGGTGGCGCTTCACCCCGAAAAGGTGAAGCCCGCCTCGCAGCATGAAGAGCTGCCGGAAGCCCCGGCGGAGGAAAAGAAAAGCTCCCCGGATTCGTGTTATTATGCCTCGACCGCCTTCGAACCGGGGGTGGGAGATGGGACTTCCTCCGAATACCGGGAACTGCTCCGCCGGGAGCAGGCCCGATATCCTGCCCGGCAGCTCCCGCTCCTCTCGGCGTTGAGCGGCATCGCGGGCGGGATCTTCGCCATTCCCGCCATCCTTCTGAACGGGAACTCCTCCTGGATCGATTTTCTCGTCATCGTTTTTCTGGCGCCTTTCGCCGAGGAGACGCTGAAGCAGTCGGGGGCGGTCTTCCAGCTGGAAAAGATGCGGGGATCGCTCCGGTACGCCTGGCAGTTCTTCCTCTCGGGAGTGCTGGGCGGCGCGGTCTTCAGCGTGCTCGAAAATCTCACCTACCAGTACGTTTATCTGGCCAAGCTCCCGCCGGAAAAACTCGCTTCGGTCATGACCTTCCGCTGGACCGTCTGTACGCTCATGCACATCCTCACCCCGGTCGTTTCGTCCATGGGGCTGTGCCGGGTGTGGCAGGACAGTCTGGAAAAGGAACGGCCCTGCCGCCTGGCGGACGCCTTCCCCTGGTTCGCCGCCGCGACCTTCATCCACGGGCTCTACAATTTTTCCATGCTGCTGCTGGATCCCTTCAGGGGATGATCTCCCGCGCTTCGGGTGAGCATGGCGGACGCGGTCTATTTTTCCCTTCGGGCGGTATTTTCCGCGTGACGCACGGCGGAAGCGAAAAGAGCTCCGGAAAGGTTGTGCCAGATGCTGAAGATCGCGCCGGGGAGCGCCGAGGCGGCGCCGAAAAATTGCTGGGAAAGCGCCGCCGCGAGACCCGAGTTCTGCATCCCGACCTCGATGGCGATGGTGATGGCGGTCTTTTGGTCGCATTTGAGCAGCCGGGCGCAGCCGTAGCCCGCAGCGAGGCCGAGAACGTTGTGCAGAATCACTGCGGCGATGACCAGCGCGCCGCACTGGCGCATCCGGTCCGCGTTCAATGCGACGACGATCCCGATGACGAGGAGTATCACCGTCACTGAAACGGCGGGACAGATCCATGCCGGAAGTTTCTTCCGGCGGAAGACCCACGTGTTCAGCGCCAGTCCCAGGCTCACCGGCAGCGCGACCACGAAAAGAATGCTTTGGAACATGGCCCACGCGGGGACCTGCACCGTCTGACCGAGATACAGCGACGACAAAAGCGGCGTGAGGACGATTCCCGCCGCCGTGGAGCAGGCGGTCATGGTGATGGAAAGGGCCACGTCGCCCCCCGCCAGATAGGCGATCACGTTGGAGGCCGTGCCTCCGGCGACGGTCCCCACCATCACGAGGCCGATGAACTGTTCCCGCGGCAGCGCCAGCGCGTGACCGACCCCCGCCGCCAGCAGAGGCATCAGCAGGAATTGAAGCGCCATGCCCGTGAGGACCGCCTTGGGACGTTTCACCGCCGTCGCGAAATCCGCCGGGGAGAGGGTGGTCCCCATGCCCAGCATGATGACCCCGAGGAGCGGCACGACGAGCCCGCTCAGGGGCGTGAACCACTGCGGCCGCAGACAGGCGAGAAGCGATATCAGCACTGCCGCGAAAGGAAAGAATCTGACGATCAGCATTGTTTCAACTCCGAATGACGTTCGCCTAATATAGCACGACTTCCGCGAAATGTAAATGGCTCCCGCCGGATTTTCCCCATGGTTTCCGGGTTGACAAAAGGAGGGCCGGCACCTATATTATGTCCATGCTCATCCTCAAGACACCTACACGTGCGGAGTTCACGGTCAAGAACTCCCGTTTCGTCGCCGAGGCGGTCCCGGTCGCGTCGCCCGGGGCCGCCCGGGCTTTCTGGCATGCCCAGAAGGAACGTTACGACAACGGGGGCCACATCGTCTATGCCTTCATCACGGGGCCGCAGGGGAACGTGATGGGCTGCTCCGACGACGGAGAACCTTCCGGTACGGCGGGGCGGCCCATGCTGGCCGTCCTCAAGGGGAGCGGGCTCACCAACGTCATCGTCACCGCCGCCCGCTGGTTCGGCGGCACGAAACTGGGCACGGGGGGCTTGGTCCGGGCCTACTCCGACTGCGCCCGTCTGGCGCTGGAAAACGCGCAAGTCTGCGAACTCGTGCCCATGACGAAATTGGGCGTGGTCGTCCCTTACGCCTTTTTCGAGCAGGCGAAAAGGTTGCTCGAAGAGCGGAATTTCGCGATTTCATCGGAAAACTTCGCCGAAGCGGTCACGCTCGAGGGCGAGATCGCTTCGGCCGATGCTCCGCAGCTCCGGGCGGACCTTTCGGAACTCACCGGTGCGAAATGTCGCTTCTTCGAGCCCTCAGGGGAGATCGACCCGGCCGTAGGAGCGGGGCCCGAGGACGCCTGAAGCGTTTTCGAATTTCCACGGTTGACTTTCCGGCGTGTAGTTGGCCAGAATGAGGGCTCTTCCCCCTTCCGGCTTGCGCCACACCGAATGGATGACGGCGGGCTGGTCTTCTTTCCTTATCGTCCGCAGATGCTCCTTGTGGGTGAAGATGCCCCGCACCACGAACTCCACGGTCTGCTTCCCGCACTCCAGAATTCCGGGGGCGGCCATGTCGGCGGAGTAGAGGATCTTCCTGTTGTCGTGGTAGAAGCGGGCCGTGTCGAGGATGAACTTATAGACTTCGGCGAACTTCGGGTCTTCGATGTGCTTCATCTGGAAGTTGCAGATCATGGGCTGCATGCCCCAGACCACGTCACGGGCCAGTTCCAGACAGAACTGGCAGGGGTAGAGGGCGTTCCAGTCCTTCTCGTCCGCGGCGGGGAAGCGGTCCCCGGCGGGCCAGAGCTCATCCCACGGGGGGATGCCGTCGGGCAGGGCGTAGCTGCCGAAGATGGCGTTGGCGCCGTGGTAGATCGCGCTGAAGGCGGGAACGTAGTCGTTGCGGTCGCCCATGCGCTCGCCGCTGGTGGAAAAGAGGACGATCATAGAGTCGAAAAGGTCCAGCCAGTCCTCGGCGCAGTCCTCGGTGGAAAAGAGCTTCCTTGGATTTTCCCGGCGGATGAGCTCCATCATTTTCCGGAATCCGCCGATGCTGTAGCTCCCGCCGCCGGGGGCATGCTTGTGGGCGGGATTGTAGCAGTTGGTCCCCGCGGTGCAGCCGATCATGTCCAGATAGACGCCGGGGAGCCCCGCCTCACAGAGCTTTTTCACCAGATCGGCCATCTTGCGCTGGAAGATGGGCGCTTCGCCGCACATGTAGCCCAGCCGGTGGTGGTTGTAGCTGTTGAAGGCCACGGCGTATTCGGTGCCGTCCCGCCGGATCTCTATTTCCTTCGCGCCCCCCTCGTGGAAGCTGGGGCCGTCCATGTCCCAGGTGCGGCCGTTGATGTAGACCTGCGTGTAGATCCCCTGATCGTTCATGCGCTTGACGGCCTTTTTGAAGGCCTCTTCGCCCTCGCGGGGCGGCCAGAAGTCGGGATAGTCCGTGTCGTAGGGGTTGTGGTGCCACCAGTACCAGTCGAGCGCGACGGGGACGCCCGACTCTTTCGCCAGACGCTCCACCGGGGGGAAGACGTAGTCGATCCGGCCCCGGTTCCACAGCCACATGGAAATGTCCTTCAAGGGATTTTTCCCTTTGGCGGCGTTGACGTACCACCGCTGACGCCGGGCCCACGGGCGGTAGATCTGCGTCGCTTCGAACCAGTCGCCCTCGAACTCGGCGACGGTGCAGGGGTAGGGAAGCGTGTCTTCCGTCCTGCCGTCGAGGGGGCAGTAATGGATGTGGGAGAAAACGAGTTTCCCGCTCTCCCAGTCCCATTTGTAGCTTTTGTTGTGACACTCCGGGTCCCGGCAGTCGAAGTAGAGCCCCTTCCCGCCGAAGAGGGCCGCCGTGAAACGGAAGGCCCGGTAGCGCCCGGCGATGGATTTCTCTTCCCGCCATTCGGCCGCAAGGTCGATGATCCTTCCCTGACTGTTAGGGGTGAGGAGTTTCGTCTTTTCGTCGAAGGGCATGGCGGCGCAGGGGAAGTGGATCTCCTCCACGGGCGTCCCCGAGGTGTTGCCGGAAAAGGCGATGGTCCCTTGAAGCAGCCCCTCCTTTTCCTGCCATTTGACGGTGACGGCGAGCCCCGCTTCGTTGCGCCAGACGCCCCCGTCGGGCGCGGGCGTGAACTCCGGCATGTCGCCGTCGGAAAGATATGTTATTTCACCCTTGCCGTTCCCGAAGCCCAGACGCCAGCCGATCTCGGCGGGCCCGGCGAGGAGTTTGCCCCGTTCGAATTTCATTTTTTCCCCTTTCCGAATTTCATGATGAGACCGATGACCCGGTCCCGGTACGCTTCCATCTTTTCCGGAGCCCAGACGCAGAATTGGTGGACGTCGATATGCCGACCGAAACGATTTTTGTAGACTTCGAGGTCGATGACCGTGTCCTTGCGCAGCTCGGCCAGGAACTTCCGGGCTTCAGTGGCGGCGGCGCTCTTCGGGTCCTTGGCGATGCACTCTTCGAGTTTGCGCAAGTAGCGCAGGTCGTCCAGCCCTTCCCGGATCGATTCCCACTGCACGGTGGAAACGATTTTCCCGTCCATGACGTAGACGGCGTTGTGATCGTGGGCTTTTCCGTCGCAGTCGTTCCAGGCGTCGCCGCCTGCGTTGTCATAGGCCCAGTAGAGCTGGCCCGTGCTGCCGCAGCGCCAGGCGAAATATCCCGCCTTGTAGCGGTTGACGTCGGGGAACTCCCGCCCGGCGTTGGAGTACCAGTAGAAGTGGGCTTTGTCTTTCGCACACGCCTGGACGATCCGGTCGGGTTCGAACTTGGCGTAGCCGGTGATCATGTAGCAGCGGAAGTCCAGATATTTCCCGAAGCTGTCGATGTCGTCCTCGGTGACGGTGCTGTAAGTCCGGGTCCCCGGAACGCTCTTCACCATGGGATAGAGCTTCTCCGCGATGTGCCGACGGCCGAAGTGGGGCTCGTCCACGGGATAAAAGAGGATCTCCCGGAGTCCCGTTTTCTTCACCAGCTGCTGGATGAATTTTACTTCATCCAGCGTCATCTCCTGATTGTGCCACGCCATGGGGAAGCGGGGGTAGCCGCACTCGTCCAGAAGCCTGTTCACGGCGAGATACTGTTTCTCGAACTTCTCCTTGCCCGGGAATCTGCCCGAGGGATAGAGGATGGAGTTCATGTTGTGCCGCCGCATGTCCAGCAGACGGACCCGGTCGAAGGCGGGATCGGAACGCTCCGTCAGGAAGGGCCGCTGGTAGTCCGCTTCGTACATGGCCGCGTACTGCTTTTCGTCGTAACGGGGCAGTTCGAAGGGCAAAATCCTGAACTCCACCGGAAGCGTCGCACCGGGGATCCCTTTGCCTTTGACGGTGAGTTTCCCCTTGTACGTGCCCGGTTTGCTCCCTGCCGGGACCTCGAAGAGCAGATAGTACTGCCGTGTCCGGCCCGCGAGGCCGAAAAGGGGCGCGTTGTCTTCGAGGAGTTCGGGAACCACGGCGCAGGTCCGGGCGCTCCCCTTGTGGCCCGTGCGCTGGAGCCAGTTCCGCACCGGGTGGACCGTCGCCTTCACGGGGCCCGACCAGGCGACTTCGAAGTCGGGGATGTTTTTCAGGAAATGAAAGGAGACGGTCGCGGCTTTGACGGTGCCGGGGGCCCCCTGCGCCCGGAACGTTTTGCCGATCTGCTCCGGTTTCGGGGTGGTGCTCTCGAAAACCCGCTGGTCGATGGGCGTGACGAAAGGAATGAATCCCTGCTTGGCTTGCGCCGCCGTCGGCTTCCCCTTCGCCGTGTGGGTGGGCTGGGGATCGGCCTTGAAGAGTTTGTAATTTTTCCCGATGACGGTTTTTCTCACCGCTTCGTCGAAGGCCTTTTCCGCCGCAAGGGGCGCGGCGATCACGGCGTTGAGGAGCCAGGGGGCTTTGAGACGGATGTCGATCTCATCTTTCGCCTCCGCGGTGCAGACGATCCACGGGAAGTTGAGCCCCGGAGCGCCGGGCAGACGGAAGTTCCTGCCGTTGACGGTGAGGCTCGTTCCGGGGGAGGAGGCGAACTGGTCGCCCCCAATGATGAAGACCTGCCAGACGCCGGGCTGCTTTATCGGGATGACGATCCGGGCGTCGGCGAAGCCCGCCGCGACGCGGCGGCGCACCGGGTCGGGCTCGCCCCGGTCGGCGAAGAAGAGTTTTTCCTTCGGCATGACGACGGGAGCGGGCACGAAGCCCGGTTCGAAGGCAGCTCCCGCCGGGGCGAAAGCGTACCGGAACACACCGTCATCGAGAGCCTTCGGGGGAAGGACTTTGGCGGGCGCGGGGGCTTTCCAGCCCCGCATGACGGTCATTTCGTCCAGCCGCGCGATGCCGTCCATGGTCGAGAAGCGCACCTTCGTCCCCGTCACCGGGGCGAAGGTGAATACCGGGTGGGCGTCGGGAAGGGCGGTCCCGTAGCGGACTTTGGGGTCGTTCGACTTCATGGCGGTGAAGAAATTCCGGGTGTAGCCTTTCACGTTCACCAGATTTTTCCACGCCTTGCCGTCGAAGTAATCGATGGTGAAGGTGCCGCAGAGGACGGAAAAGTTGTAGCGCTCCACCATGTCCAGCTTCACCGCGTCGAAGGTGACAACCTTTCCGAAGTCGAAGATCACCCAGTGGGGAGCCTTCGCCTTGTTCTTGAAGTCGCTGGCCCAGTAGCGGTTTGTGTCGCCGATTTTTCCGTCGCCCACCGTTTCCGGACCGTGGAATTCCCGTTTGTTGTTCGGGGAGAAAAAACTGCTCCCCGTGATCTTCACCGGGCGCAGGATCTCGACCGCCTGAGCCGTGTTCAGCAGCAGCGCCGCCGCCAGCAACGAAAAAATCTTTTTCATGTTTCGCCTCTTTTTTCGTGATTTGTAAAAATTCAAGGTCTACGGATTGGGGGCCCCTTTCCAGCCGGTCCACATCCGGGAGTTCTGGCTGTGGGGTTCGATGTCGTTGGATTTCAGGGGCTTTACGTTGCCTCCCAGAAACAGCATGTTGACGGCCCCCGCGTGGTTGTAGCCCAGCGTGCTCCGCTGCATGAAGTTTCCGCAGTTGGTGGCATCGCCCAGAACGAGGAGTTCACTCGGCACGTCGATGGTGGAAAGTTTGTAGCTCACCTCGAACGAAAGGGTCCGCCCCTTGGAGCCGTTGGGGTAGTAGCCGTTGTACATGTAGGTCCCCCACGAGGGCGCGTAGAGGGGCGTGTTGCGCAAACCGTTGATGATCGGAGCGGTGACGCCGCAGATCAGCAGTTTGTCCGTGTGCTGGACGTTCTTCGCTCCCGAGATGTAGCCGTTCTGCACCAGTTCCCGGCGGTAGTCCAGCCAGGTGCAGCCGGTGACGCCCTTGTAGGTGTATTTGTGGATGATCATGTATTCCTGATTGTCGTTGCAGTAGGCGGCGAAGATGGTTCCCAGCTGTTTCAGGTTGTTCTGGCATTTGGAGCTCTGCGCCCGCATCCGGGCCTGCTGCAAGGCGGGCAGGAGCATTCCCGCGAGTATTGCGATGATGGCGATGACCACCAGCAGTTCGATCAGCGTGAAGCGCAACAATCTTTTTTTCATGAGCGATTCCCTTTCCTTTTCAGGTTGTTTAGAAACTTTCCACGTTTATGTAGCCTTCGATGAGTTCCACCGTATTCTTGAGTCGGTCGGTGATCTCCTGAGCGCGCGGCATCCGGCCGGGGCGCCAGACGGCCCCCGCCGCGGCTGCCACCCGGCCCCGCACCCGGAGCGGGACCACGGCGGCGTATTTGCCGTGGTGTTCGCAGCAGAGGAGACTTTGACGCGAAAGCTCCCGGAGCTGACCGAGGATCTCCCCGTCGGAAAAACCTGCGAAAACGCCCCGGTCTTCTCCCCACGATCCGATGATTTGCCGCTGTTCGGCTTCGGGCGCGAAACTCAGGAGCATCCGCCCCGAAATGGCCCGCTGCAGGTCGTAGCGGCGGATCCGGCGCAGATCCAGATTCAGCCCCGGATCCCCGTTGAAGCCGCAGAGGATGAGCCGGCAGTTCCCCTGCCTGAGCGACAGCTGGACCGAGATCTTCAGTTCCGCGGCGAAGGTGCGCAGCAGCCGTTCCCCGTGAAAGGCCAGCTGCTGGTAGCAGCCGCCGTTGAGCAGGGCCGCCGCCGGGCCGGGCGTATAACCCTTCCGCGGCGAAAGTTGTTCCAGATACCCTTTTTCGGAAAGGAGTTTCAGCAGCCGGACGCAGGTCGAGCGGGGGATCTTGCACCGCTCCGCCGCCTCTCCGGGCAGCAGGGGCCGGGGCGAAACTTCCGCCGCGTACTCCAGCAGATCGAAAACCTTGTTCAGAACTTTGATTTCCATATATTCCACATTGTGAAATTGTTTCGTCATATCGTGGACACTTGCCTCTAACATACCCCCGCGCGGCGAAAAAGTCAAGAGGCACGGAAGCGTTTTTTTCCGAAAACATAACGGGGGGTACGGGGGCGAACGTCACCCTCGAAGTTACGCGGCGGCAGGTCGCCCTGCGGGCTCCCGACTCGCCGCAGCTCACAAATCAACGTTGGCGGCGCTGTTGTCGGACTCGCCGGACCAGTCGGACCTGTCGGACAAGCACCCGCACCGCTCGGGCATACTTGCAGAGCGTTCATAAAACTCCCAAAGGTGACGTTTGCCGGATCAAAAATTGCGAAACTCCTTGAAATCCGGCGCATCCGGGGTTATAGTAAATAAGATGCATCTTCCGGCAACACCAAAATCAAGGAAAATCTTCATCATGTTGAAAAAATTGCTCCTCTCCGCCGCGGCTGTCGCGGCGCTCACCCTCGCTGGGGCTATGCCCCAGTTCGCCCCCAAAGCCGTCAGTCCCCGGCGGTGTGTGCTGGGCAAGACTCCCGGACACGTGCTGGTGACGGGGGGCAAGGTCAACTTCGAGATCGTGGTGAAAAAGAACGCCGTCAAGGCGGTCCGGTTCGCCGCCGAGGAGCTGGCGGGGTTCATGGGCCAGGCCGTCGGGGCCAAGATCCCCGTGGTCAGCGCTCCCTCGGGCACGAAGTGCGCCATTCTGGTGGGGGACCGGGAGGCGGCGGCCGCCGCCGGGCTCGACCTCGAACACTTGGACCGGGACGGGTTTTTCATCAAGAGTTTCAAGGGGAACATCATCATCATCGGCAACGACGACAAGCATCCCCGGGCGGCGACGGAGTCCTTCCGCCAGCTGGGGACCCTCTACGGCGTCTACGACTTTCTGGAGCGGTTCTGCGGGGTGAGATTTTATTTTCCCGGCCCCATGGGGACCATCGTCCCCGCGAAAAAGGAGCTCGTTCTCCCCGCCATCGACATCGCCGACCGGCCCGACAACCAGTTCCGCCAGATCTACTGCATCGAGCTGAAGGAGCTCAACAAAGGCAAGGGCGATTATCTGCCTGAAAGCATGAAGAAGCTGAACGTGGGCCGAACCACCAACCACCGGACGAGGATGAGCACGCTGAAGATCCCCAACTGCCACGGCCTGGCCTATCTGGGGCTGGTCCAGCGTTTTGCCAAGAGCCACCCCGAATACTTCGCGCTGCGGGACGACGGGGGCCGCATGGACGGCACCCACATCACCGCCCCCAGCACCCGGAACGGCCACCTGTGCTTCACTTCCAACGTGAAGGAGGAGATCTATCAGGACGCGGCGGCCTTCCTTTCGGGCAAGCCCGCCTCTTCGCGCAACGTCCTCATGCCCAACGGCAAGGTCTACTGGAACGGCAACTTCTTTTCCCAGCCCTTCTTCAACATCATGCCCAATGACGGCATGTATCACTGCCGCTGCGAGAAGTGCAAGGTCATCTACGCGCAGGGGGATCAGGCCGTTTCCAACCACATCTGGAAGTTCAAGACCGACATCGCCCGGCGGCTGATACAGAACAACATCCCCGGCTACATCACGGTCATGGCCTACGGGGAATACCGGCTCATCCCCGACATGGAGATCCCCGACAACGTGATCGTCCATCTGGCCCTGACGGGGCCGTGGAACGAGCTGAACCCCAAGGCCCAGAAGGAGAGTCTGGAGCTTCTCGAAGCATGGCATAAGAAGCTGAACAGGAAGACCTATCTCTGGACCTACATCACCAAGTGCGGCAACAAGATCGAAGACATCCCGCCCTTCACGCCCCGGGCCGTGGGGAGCTTCTTCAAGAAGAGCGCGCCCCACTCCTTCGGCGCCTTCCTCGAAGCCGAGACCGATCACTGGATGTTCGGATTCCTCAACCTCTACGTCTTCGGCAAAGTCATGTGGAACAACGACTCCGACGTGAACGCCCTCATCGACGAGCACTGCCGCCTCATGTACGGCGCGGGGGCTCCCATGATGAAAGAGGTCTACGCCGCGTGGGAAAAGCACTGGCTCAAGGACATCATGTCCAACATCCGGGAAACCTCCGTGGGGCCCCAGGCGGTGATCCCCTCCAAGTACGACATCTGGCACAAGATCTACCCCGCGACCGAGATCGCGCGGATCGACGCTCTTTTCGACAAGGCGGAAAAAGCCGCGGCCAAAGACAGGGATGCCCTGGCCCGGATCAAGTTCATCCGCAAGGAGCTGTGGGGCAAGGTCCACGACGGCCGCCGGGAGTACGACAAGGCCAACAACGACCGCCGCATCTGGACCGCGTACATGCCCGAGACGGCCGAAAAGATCGTCATCGACGGCAAACTTTCCGAAAAGGCGTGGGCCAAGGCCGAACCGGTCCACATGGTCCTGCGCAAGGGCACCGGCCCCATCGACGTGAGCACGCAGGTCCGGCTGCTGTGCGACAAGGAGAACTTCTACGTGGGCTTCGAGTGCGAAGAGCCCTTCACGGACATCATGCTCGAGGCGAAACGGCAGAAGGACGACATCGAGCTCTGGCGGGACAATCTGGTGGAGCTTTTCTTCGCTCCCGATCCCCGCTCCGAGGTCCTTTATCAGATCATGCTGGGGAGCAACGGCTGCGTTTCCGACATGCGCTGGGTGCTGAAAAAGAACGACATGAAGTGGAACAGCGATCTGGAATACAAACCGGGGGTGGTTTCCGGGAAAAAGTGGATCGCCGAAGTGCGGATCCCCCGGAGCTCCATGCCCGAGCTGAAGGACAAAAAGAGCTTCATGGCCAACTTCACCCGGGGCCGGATGATCAAAGGGAAGACCCTGACGCCCTATTACGTGTGGACGCCCTTCCCGAAGCAGAACCCGGAAAACTGCGGCGTGGTCCGCATCGGGCCCAAGCCCGAAGACAAGTCCCTCATCAAGCACGGCGACTTCACCCGCCCGGTCTACCACAAGCGTTTCCTGGGGAACTCGCAAGGCACCTGGTACGGCCAGAAGATCCTCGTCCGGGACACCAAAGTCTTCCGCACCGGGGGCGCTTCCATGCTGATCCCGCCCGAGGAGGGGCTCTATTACTACTTCAAGAAGAGCCTCAAGCCCAACACCCGCTACCGCTGGTCCTATTCGGTCAAACTCGAGGACGTGAAGGCCCGCGACCGCTACGCCAGCGGCTTCTACGGCAATCTGCGCATGGGGGGCGTGGGGACGACCAATCAGATCGTTTCCCTGCCCGAACACGCCATGACCGGGACCAACGACTGGATCCGGCTGGAGGTGGAGTTCACCACCACGCCCGACGTGGGCAAGAAGTCCGAGCCCTATCTGGGGCTCTACCTGCGCCACGCCACCGGGAAGGCCTGGGTGGACAACGTCCGGCTCGAGGAGGTCGGTCCGCGCCCGTGACGGCGGGCCGGGGAGGGGATTTTTCGTTGCAAAAATCCTCGTTCCCCTTCTTGCAAAAGCGCCCGTTAAGGTGTATCTTATATGGAAGTGAATTTTTCATGACCGGTTTCCCGCCCGACGCGGGGGACGGTCGTCAAGTTTTGGCTTAAGGAGATCGTGTCGAAAATGAAGGCTGAAGAGATTCGCCGCCGTTTCATCGAATTTTTCAAGAGCAAGGGCCATGCCGAGATCCGCAGCGCTTCGCTGATCCCCGAAAATGACCCCACCTGCCTCTTCACCACCGCCGGGATGCACCCCTTGGTGCCCTATCTGCAGGGGGCGAAGCACCCCGCGGGGAGAAGGCTCACCGATTACCAGAAGTGCGTCCGCACCGGGGACATCGACGAAGTGGGCGATGCCGTCCACCTCACCTTCTTCGAAATGCTGGGGAACTGGGCGCTGGGGGACTACTTCAAGGAGGAGGCCATCAAGTTCAGCTTCGAATTCCTCACGGGGAAGGAGAATCTGAATCTGCCCCTCGACATGCTGGGCTTCACCGTCTTCGCCGGCGATGAGGACTGCCCCTTCGATCAGGAGGCTTTTGATCTCTGGCGCTCCCTCGGCGTGGCCGAGTCCCGCATCGCGAAGCTTCCCAAGAAGGACAACTGGTGGGGCCCCGCGGGAATCACCGGCCCCTGCGGTCCCGACACCGAAATGTTCTATTGGACGGGACCCCTGCCCGCGCCGGAAAAGTTCGACCCCGAAGACAAGCGCTGGGTGGAGATCTGGAACGACGTCTTCATGCAGTACAACAAGAACGCCGAGGGCAAATACGAGCCCCTGGCCCAGCGGAACGTGGATACCGGCATGGGCCTCGAACGGGTCACCGCCGTGCTGCAGGGCAAGAAGAGCTGCTACGAAACGGAAATTTTCGCGCCGCTTTTCGCCGAGCTGGATCTGATCCGCGGCGCGGAGGCCGTGGACCCGGCGCTCCGGAGCGCTTCGGAACGGATCATCGCCGACCACCTGCGGGCTTCGTGCTTCATCATCGGCGACGGCATCACCCCCGGCCGGACCGACCAGGCCTACGTGCTCCGCAGGCTCATCCGCCGGGCGGTGCGCGAAGGCCGCAAGCTGGGGATCCAAGGCAATTTCTGCGCCCGCATCGCCGCGCGGGTCATCGAACTTTTCGAGGGACTTTATCCTGAACTTGAGGAACGGAAGAGTGTGATCCTTCAGGCTCTGGAAAAGGAGGAGACCCAGTTCGCCGCCACCTTGGAAAAGGGGACGAAGGAGTTCCAGAAACTCATCGACCGGGTTCCGCCCCACATCACCAGAAAGATCATTTCGGGCAAGAACGCCTTCAACCTCTTCGAAACTTACGGGTTCCCCATCGAACTCACCGTCGAGATGGCCCGCGAACAGAATTTCGAAGTGGATATGGCCGGCTATCAGGAGGCCTACAAAAAGCATCAGGAACTTTCCCGCGCCGGAGCGGAACAGAAGTTCAAGGGCGGCCTCGCCGACGCTTCGGAACAGACCGCGAGACTGCACAGCGCCACGCACCTGCTTCAGGCGGCTCTGCGGAAGACCCTGGGCACCCACGTCTGTCAGCGGGGCTCCAACATCACCGCCGAGCGGCTCCGGTTCGACTTTTCGCACCCCGAAAAGGTCACTCCCGAACAGCTCAAGATCGTGGAGGATCTGGTCAATCAGGCCATCGAAAGGGATCTGGAGATCACCTGCGAGGAAATGGATCTGGAAGCCGCCCGCGCACGGGGGGCCATGGGCCTTTTCGGCGACAAATACGGCGCCCGGGTCAAGGTCTACACCATGGGCGACGTGAGCTGCGAGATCTGCGGCGGCCCCCACGCCAAACGGACCGGGGAGCTGGGACATTTCCGGATCATCAAGGAGGAAAGCTCCAGTCAGGGCGTGCGCCGCATCAAGGCGGTCCTCGAAAGCAAGTAACATCTCGAATTCAGGATACTTCTGCTGATGAACGAACAGGATCTCAGGATCGGTGAAGCCGGCGACGTCTACGTCGTGACCGCCGTCGGCCGGGCCAACTTCGAGTACGCCGTGCCCATCCGGGAGCTGGTCAACAGCAACGAGGGCCGCCGGACGATCCGCGTCGACTTGAAGGAGTGCACCGCCATGGACAGCACCTTCATGGGCGTCCTCTCCATGGGCGGGCTCAAAGCCGCCGACAACGGCAGCGCCTTCGAGATCTACAACGCCTCCGAGGCGCTGAAGCGCTGTCTGGCCGACTTGGGCGTGGACGAGCTTTTCGCCTTCCGCGAAGGTTCCCCCGGCACGGTCACCGGCTCCGCCGGGACCCCGCAAAGCTCCGACATGCTCGCCACCGCCGAAACGGTGGAGGAAGCCCACCGGAAGCTGGTGGAGGCCGACAGCGCCAACGAGCCCCGCTTCCGGGCGGTCATCGACCTGGCCGCCGCGGATGTGGAAAAACTGAAACAGAAAAAGGACGAATGAACGTCTCTCCCCCAAAACCTAAAAACAGGAAAGGAAAAAGAATGAAGAAATCACTTGCAACGCTGCTCGTCGGAGCAGTCGCGACCGTTCTGCTGATGAGCGGTTGTGCCGAGCCCAACATCACCCGCACCGGACGGAACGCCATCGAACAGCTGGTGCTGTCCACCGCCGCCGACCGGACCGTCAGCAAGATGAACTTCCGCTCCCTCAAGGGAAAGCAGGTCCGCATCGACTACTCCAATCTGGCTCCGCAGGTCGACAAGAACTACATCCAGGGCATCCTCGAGGCCCGTATCGCCGCCGCCGGCGTCATCATCGCGCTGAAGCCCGCCGATGCGGCGTACGTCCTGCGTCCTCTGTGCGCCACGCTGGCCACCGAAGACGACAAGATCATGCTGGGTACGCCTCAGCTGCCCATTCCGATCCCCCAGGCCGGGATCTCCGTCATTATCCCCGAACTGCCCATCTTCAAGCGGATCCGCCGCTTCGGCTACTGCAAACTTTCGGTCGAGATCCTCGAAGCCAAGACCAACAAGCAGGTCCGGGTCGAGGGGCCCTTCATCAGCGGCGCCGTCAACACCAACTGGGTGGTCCTCTTCTTCCCCTTCGTCACCAGGGACTTCAAGGTCGGCGACACCGGCAAGACCGAAGTGTACTGGCTCGAGTAATCGCCTCGCGGCTCACTTGAACGAGAGGAGAGCTTTCGCATGAAGAAAGTGATCGGTTTCCTGTTCATGGCCTTTGCGCTGGTTTCCGCCCTCCAGGCGGGGATCACCGAGACCAAGACCTTCAAGACGGCCGACGGTCTGGTGGAGTTCGAACTTTCCACCGACAAGTCCGACTGGAAGATCAAGGTCGGCGAGCCCGTGACCTTTTCGGCGCAGGTCTTCACCCGCGAAAACGCCAAGGCGCCCCGGCAGGCCCTCACCGGCAGAAAGGTCCTCTGCCGCCTGTTCGGCGACGGCTTCAAGACCGTGAGCAAAAGCGAGGTCCTGAGCGGCAAGCCCGTTTCCGTCTCCGGCAAACTGGACCGGCCCGGCTGGATCTACGCCTACTTCACCCTCTATGAAGCCGACGGCAAGACCGTGTCTTCGATCATCGACGCCCGGAAGCGCAAGACGACGGTTCAGGGCGGCATCGGCGCGCTGGTGGAGCCCGACAAGCTCAAGCCCGGCATGGAGCGCCCCGCCGACTTCGACGCCTTCTGGAAGGCCCAGCGGGAACTGCTGAACAAGGTCCCCCTCAACGCGGTGGAAACGCCCGTGGTTCTCAGCCCCGCCCTGGCGAAGCAGTACAAGGTCTTCGACGTGAAGGTGGACTGCGCGGGCGGCATGCCCGTCCGGGGGTACGTGAGCATCCCCGCGAACGCCAAGCCCAAGTCGCTCCCCGCCTGGGTCACCTTCCACGGCGCCGGAGTCTCCTCTTCCGGCAAGCCCATGGACCCCAACTGCATCCGGATGGACGTCAACGCCCACGGCATCCTCAACGGCCAGAAGCCCGAGTACTATGCCAACCTCTACAAAACGACCCTCAAGAACTACTATCACCAGGGGAAGGAAGATCGTGAGAAGATCTACTTCCACGGCATGTATCTGCGGGTCATGCGGGCCCTCGACTACGTCAAGAGCCGTCCCGAGTGGAACGGCAAGGTGCTGATCGTTTCCGGCAGCAGCCAGGGCGGCGGCCAGACCCTCGCCGCGGCGGCGCTGGATCCCCAGGTGACCTTGTGCGTCGCCGGAGTCCCGGCCCTGAGCGACCATGCGGGCTCCCTCGCCGGACGCCAGCCCGGCTGGCCCCGCTTCTACGACGCCCGGAACGGCAAGAAGTACGATCCCGCGATCAAGACGGCCGCGGCCTACTACGACAACGTCTTCTTCGCTCCCCGGATCAAGTGCGAAGCTTTCGTCACCACCGGGCTGATCGACGGCACCTGCTCTCCCGAGGGGGTCTATGTGGTCTTCACGCACCTGGCTTCCCCGAAAAAGCAGCTCGACGTCGTTTCCTCCGGGAACCACGGCGGCGCGCCCATGACCAAGGGGTACGCCCGGATCCGCGAGATCATCAAAGGCAAGTGATCTTTTCCGCGGCCCGGCCGGGGGCTTACCCCGGTCGGGATTTTTTCGCGCGGGCCGGTAAAATTTTCCGGCCCGCGACTTTTTTTTCTTGAAAAATTCCGGAAAAGGCGTTATTTTATGAAGCGAGCGTCTTTTTTGTCTAAAAACGGGTTGTCATTTTATGGAATCTCTGCTGAATCTCCTGAGCATCATCGGCTCTCTGATCTTCGTTTTCGTGGCCATCGGGCTGTGCATCTTTTCCCATGAACTGGGCCATTTTCTGGCGGGCAAGTGGCGAAAGCTGCACATCGACGCCTTTTCGCTGGGCTTCAGGCCCTTCTGGCGCAAGAAGATCGACGGCGTGGAATACCGTCTGGGCTACCTGCCCTTCGGCGGCTACGTGGAACTGCCCCAGATCGACGCCACCGACGAGACTCCCAAGAGCGCCGACGGCAGGGAGCTGCCTCGGGCCAAGGCCCTGGACCGGGTGATAACCGCGGCGGCGGGCCCCGTCTTCAACATCATCTTCGGCATTCTGGCGGGATTCCTCATCTACTTCTTCGGCATGCCCCAGGATACGGCCAAGATGCGGGAAATGACCGTGAACTACGTGGACGCCAAGGGCCCCGAATACGCCGCCGGGCTCCGCAAGGGGGATAAGATCGTCAAGCTCAACGGCAGATCCTTCCATCTGAGCTGGGCCCACTTCGTCAAGGAGATCCTCTTCACCGTGGACCCGGTGAGCCTCGAAGTGGTCCGCGCCGGCAAGCGCCTGGAGATCGTCTACGTTCCCAAGGTCAACCCCGCCGCACCGGGGGCGCTGAAGGCCGAGGGGCTAGCCTGGCCCTTCTTCACGGTCCAGATCCCCGTCGCGGTAATCCCCGAGCGGGGCTCCATCGCCGAAAAGGCCGGGATCAGGCAGGGCGACATCATCACCGCCGTCAACGGCGTTCCGCTCCAGCAGCCCGCCGAATTCCAGCATCTCCTGGATATCGCGGGGGATACGGAACTTTGCCTCACGCTGAGCCGTCAGGGCAAGGAGTACACGGTCAAGGTGCGTTCCGAGGTGATCCCCGGACTGCCCGAGGAGTTCACCCGCTACATGATCGGGGTCTCGCTGGCCCAGACCCCCGCCGGGGTCAAGGTCGAAAGCGCCGTCGCGGGGACCCCCGCCGCCAAGGCGGGGCTGCTGCCCGGCGATATCCTCATCACCGCCGCGGCCCCCGAGGAGAAGGCTGTACCCATCCGGGAAACCCTCGCGTTCATCAAAAAGATCCGTTCATTCAAGGACAAACCCTTCGTCATCACCTTCGAACGTTCCGGCAAAAAGATGAGCGTCTCCATCGTTTCCCACAAGGTTGTTCCCCGAACCATCGGCGTCAGCGTGGCGGTCTACGACTATCCTTCGCCGTGGGAGATCTTCGTCTCCACGCTTGATATGAGCTGGAAGTCGCTCCGGGGCATCTGCGTGGGCATCGGGCAGAAGCTGGGCCTCACCCGGAAACAGAGCTCCCTCAAGCCCAGCCACATGTCCGGCCCCTTGGGCATCGGGACCACCCTCTTCAACTCCGTCTACCGTTCCTCCCTCATGACCGGGATCTACTTCATGGTGGTGGTCTCCTTCGCGCTGGCCATCTTCAATCTGCTGCCCTTCCCGGTGCTGGACGGGGGCCACATCGTTTTCGGCCTCATCGAAATGATCTTCCGCCGTCCGCTGCCCACGGTGGTCATCAAGGCCCTTTCCATGGTCTTCGTGACCTTGCTCGTGGCGCTGATGGTCTTCGTGACCTTTGCCGACGGCCGGCGGCTGATCCGGGGTTTTTTGCCTGCGGAGCGCCCCGCCGCACCTGCAGTGGAAAAGATCCAGGAAGGGAGCGCCGCCCATGGCGAGAAGAGCGACCAGAACCGTTGACGCGGGCGGGGTGGGGATCGGTTCGGCCTTCCCCGTTTCGATCCAGACCATGACCAACGTGCCCCTGGCCGACGCCGGGCGGACCCTCGCGCAGGTCGAACGGTGCGCGGCATTGGGCTGCGACCTGGTCCGGGTGGCGGTGGACGACGAACGGGCCGAAAAGAATCTCCCCGAGGTCATCCGGAATTCCCCCGTGCCGCTGCTGGCGGACATCCAGTTCCACTGGGAATCGGCCCTCGCGGCCATCGATGCCGGTGTCGCCGGGGTCCGGCTCAATCCGGGCCTGCTCCGGGACGAGGCGAAGCTCCGCGCCATCGCGGAACGCGCCCGCGACCGGGGAAGTTGCATCCGGGTGGGGGCCAACGGGGGCAGCGTGGACCGCGCCGAACTCGAAGGGGCGCGGGAGCGGTTCGCGACCTTCGAAGAGGCCATGGCCGACGTGCTCTGCCGAAGCGTTCTGCGTCAGTGCGAAGCCCTCGAGCGATTCGGCGTCCGCAACATCAAGGCGGCGCTGAAAAGCTCCAGCATCCCCGTGACGCTGGCAAGTTACCGGAAATTCGCCTCCCTCACCGATTATCCCCTGCATCTGGGGCTCACCGAGTCGGGCGTCCCCGCCCGCGGCATCGTCAGATCCGCCGTGGCGCTGAGTGCGCTGTTGATGGAGGGCATCGGGGACACGGTCCGGATCAGCCTCACCGCACCGCCGGAAGAGGAGGTCCTCGCCGCCCGGCGTCTCTTGGAGTCCTGCGGTCTGCGCGAGGCCCGGCCGGAACTGGTCAGCTGTCCCGGATGCGGCCGCACGGAGTTCGACCTCTACGCTCTTGCGGAAAAGGTGGACGCCCTTCTCCGGGAAATCGAAAGTTCCGGGAAATTCGTGGACCTGCGCAAGCTGGCCGTCATGGGCTGTCCCGTCAACGGTCCCGGCGAGGCGAGGGACGCCGACCTGGGGCTGGCCGGGAGCCGGGGCGGGCGCATCGCCCTCTTCCGGCAGGGAAAGATCTGCGGGACTTATGACGCGGAAGAAGGATGGAACCTTTTCCGCGAAGAAGTGCTGAAACACGCCAAGGTGAGGAGAAAAAGATCCTGAATCCCCAATGGCAAACGGGTGTGCGGAAATTCCGGAGAAAAGTCTTCGACCTTCTCTTTCTGGGAGCTTTGTGCCGCTGCGCCGCCGTATCCTTCTTCATCGCGGGGGTGGTGACGGCGGTTTTGCGCATCTTCCGGGGGAGTGAAGTCCCCTTCTGCGCCGCCGTGACGGCGGGGCTCGTGCTGGCGGCGTTCCCGGCGGCTTTCGTGCTGGCCCGGCGGCGTCTGCCCTCGCAGGAGTCCTTCCTCGCCTTTCTCGCTTCCCGCACGCCGGGGGGCGCGGTGGTCCTGTCGGCTCGGGAGTGCGGGAACGCGCAGTGGCCCCTCCCGCCCGTGCCGCGGGAGCCTTCGGTCCGGATCGCCCGCTTCGGGCGCAAGGCCGCCTTCCTTTTGGCCGGAGCCTGCTTCTGCGCGGGGACCTTGTTCTTCCCCGCGCCCGCCGGGGAGGAGCCGGAAAAAACGCCCGGAACTCTCGACCTGAAAGACGAGGCCGAAAAAATCGCCGCTCAGGCGGAGCTGCTTCAGAAGGAGCTCCCCGGCAGAAAGGACAAGGCCGCCGCGATCTCCAACGAACTCGAGGAAATTTTGCGGCAGGCCGAGAGCACCGCTCCGGGGCGCAGTTACGAGATGCTCCGGGAGCTGCAGAAAAGGCTCCGGGGCGAGATGGTTTCCGGCATCCGGGAACAGGCCCGGACCCTGCGGCGGATGGAGGCTCTGGAACAGCTGGCCCGGAATTTGAGCGGCAAGGGGAAGCCCGGCAGCGCGGCGGCGAAGGAGCAGTTTTCGCAGCTCGTCAAGGCCCTGAGCGCCAAGGACCCCCGTCTGGCCGAGAGTCTCAAAAACGGGAAATTCGACGGCTCCGGCTTGAACCGTGAATCCCTCGAAAAACTGGCCGACGCCCTCAAGACCGACCGGGAGAAATTGAAGCGCCAGCTGGAAAATCTCTGTAACAAGTGCGGGCAGCAGGCCCCCGGCGCTTCCGGCGACCCCGCCGCCGCGAAGGAGGAGCTGGAACAGTTCCTCAAGGAAAACGTTCCCGGCTGCGACGATCTGCTGGAATCCCTGACCAACCGGGAGGGGGAAGAGGGCGGTTCCGGCGGAGGTCCCGGCGGCGAAAGCGCAGGTTCGGGGGGCGTTTCCCGGGGCCGGGGCGACGCCGTGCTGGAACTTTCGGGCAAGACCGAGGACTACGGGGCGAAACGGATCGACCGGGCCCTGCCGGGGAAGGGGGACGAAAAAGGGGCCGAAAACTCCCGGCGCATCGGCCGGTTCGCCGTGGATACGGAACAGAAAGAGGAAGCTTCGGGTCCGCAGGCGGGGGGGAATCTTTCGACCCGCGCCGCCGGGGCCGGATCGAAGCAGAGCACCGTTCATCCCGCCCACAGGAAAGCGGTGAAAAGATATTTCGACACAGGAGACAACAGACCATGATTTCCACACTTGTCAGCGAAGAAAAACTCCGTCGTGTGCAGCAGAAGACCGCCGCCGCCGTGGCCCAGCTGGACCGGCTGCTCCTCGGTCAGCACGAACTGCATTTTCTGGTCATGACCGGGATCCTCAGCCGGGGCCACATCTTGCTGGAAGGGCTCCCCGGCGTGGGCAAGACCGCGCTGGTTCGGGCGCTGGGCGAGGTGCTGAAGCTGAAGTTCAACCGGGTCCAGTTCACCCCCGACCTGCTCCCCGGAGACATCACGGGGGGCACCATTTTGCAGACCGCCCCCGACGGCTCCCGGCGTCTGGAGTTCCAGCCGGGGCCCATTTTCACCAACATTCTGCTCGCGGACGAGATCAACCGGGCGTCGCCCAAGACCCAGTCCGCCATGCTCGAGGCCATGCAGGAGCGGCAGGTGACCTGCGCCGGGGAGACCCGGCCCCTGCCAGAACCCTTCTTCGTCCTCGCCTCCCAGAACCCCATCGACATGGAGGGGACCTACCCTCTGCCCGAAGCTCAGCTGGACCGCTTCATGTTCAAGCTCAACGTAACCCAGGTGGATGCGGAAACCTTGACCGAGATCATCGCCGGCCGCCGCCGGGGCGAACCGGAAGAAGTGACCTTCTTTCTGGAGCCCGCGGAATTGGCGGAGTGCTTCGAAGTCATGGAGCGGATCCACCTGAGCCGCCCCGTGGCCTCCTACATCGCCCGCCTCACGGCGGCGGCCCACCCGGGAACCCCGGAAGAGGTCAGGGAGGTGACGGAGTGCGCCGCCTTCGGCCCCTCGCCCCGGGCGGCCATCGCCATGGCGGAATCCGCCCGGGCGTCGGCGCTGATGAACGGCCGCCCCGCCGTGGGCTTCGAGGACGTGCGGCGCGTGGCTCCCGCCGTCCTCAACCACCGGATCATCCTCAACTACCGGGCCAAATTGGAAAAGAAGGATCCCTTCGCGCTCGTGGCGGAACTGCTGAAGCGCGTCCCCGCCGCCGGACTGGATACGGGGGGCAGCATCGAAACCGGGGAGGAGTCGAAATGAAGCGTGTTCTCACCCTTCTGCTATGCGCCGCGGCTCTGCTGCCCGTTTCCGGAAAGTCGGTCCCGAGAAGCATGGGGCCTGCCCCGGTCAGTCTCACGGCCCCCGTCTCGGTCCGCGTGTCCAGGAGCACGCCCGCAGTGTCCGCGGAGTGTTTCAAGCCCTGTCTGTACGTTTTTCGCTGCACCAACCGCACCGCGGCCTCCATGCCGCTGCTCCTGACAGGCCGTTTCAGGTCCTTCGGGAGGTCGAGGTACGAAATGACCCGCTCCGTGGTGGT
>JAFSYV010000208.1 GCA_017443585.1 Lentisphaeria bacterium
CTTCCCACGCGTTCTGGGTGAACCAGCCGTCGTCCAGGACGAGGATGTCGAATCCGGCTTCCCCTGCCCCGCGGGCCAGCTTCGCCAGCAGCTCTTCATTGATGTCCTTCAAGAAGGGAATCCAGGTGCAGTACATGGGCCCCGCCGCAGGCGTGAGAGGCGGCAGGCTCCGGCGGATGAGCTCGCGGAAATCGTTGCGGCCCCGGCAGGCTTCGCGGTCCCCCGAGTAGAGGAGCAGGAACACTTCGTCCGAGCACCAGGTCTCGCCGGGGACGATGTACTTGCGGAACACGGGCGTCGACATGGAGTAGGCGTAACGGATCCCGGAGATCCAGCCGGGATAGCACATGACGTAGCGCAGTGGGCCCGGGATGGAACTCCCCGTGAAAAATCCGGCCTGCAGTTTCCCGTCGTGGAACTGAAGCAGATCGTCGGCGCCCGTGATGGTGAACTCGTAGAGCGCGGGCAGACGGCCCTGCTCCCGGAAGGCCTGAAGGTCGCTGCGCTCCCCGGGAGCCAGATTGAAAGTCTCCAAAACGAGGTCGGAGAGCTTGAGTTCCTTTTTACCGGCGGTGATCTCGATCTTCCGCACGGTCCCCGGCAGATCGGGGTAGATGATCGAAATCAGCGACAGCGTCGCCTGCTCCTTCGGCAGGTCGAAGATGATCTTCAGACTTTCTCCGCCGAAGCCGATCTTTTCCGTTTCGTAAGTCCGGTATCTGAGGGTCTGTTCCTCGCCCGTATTCCCGCGGACGGGCGTATCATTGATCCAGCAGGAAAACTCCGGCGGCCCCTCGCTTCTGGAGTACTCCAGATTCCGGGCAAGGTCCTTGAAACTGATGCTCCAGATGCCCTGTTCCCCCAGCTGGAGCTGACGGCGGAACAGCTTGTTTTCGAGAGTGAATATCCCGTTTGCGAAAGTGATCACGGCGAAAGCCCCCCGTCTTACTTCTTCAGCGCCTTGGCGCCGATGTCGTGCCGGTAAAAGGCCCCGTCGAAGGAGATCTTTTCCACGCCCGCGTAGGCGTTGGCGATGGCATCGGCGATGTCGGTCCCGAGGGCGGAAACGCCCAGGACCCGTCCGCCCGCGGTGACGATCTCACCGTTGCGGCAGGCGGTCCCGGCATGAAAGACCACGGCGCCCGTGGCGGCGGCGGCGGCCAGTCCGGAAATGACCTTGCCCTTCTCGTAGTGTCCGGGATAGCCGCCCGAAGCCATGACCACGGAAACGGCGGGCCTCTCGTTCCAGATCAGCTTCGCCTCGCTGAGTCGGCCTGTGGCGGTCTTGTAGAGCACGTCGTACCAGTCGCCGCAGAAGCGGCGCATGACGGGCTGGATCTCCGGATCCCCGAAGCGGACGTTGAACTCCAGCACCCTGGCCCGGTCGTTGTGGATCATGACGCCCACGAAGATCACCCCGCGGAAATAAAGCTTTTCCTTGCGGATCCCTTTCAGGAAGGGGCGGAGTATCTCGCTTTCGATCTGCCGCGTGACGGCTTCGTTGACCACCGGCGCGGGGGAGTAGGCTCCCATGCCGCCCGTGTTGGGTCCTTCGTCGTTGTCGAAGACCCGCTTGTGGTCCTGGGAGGAAACGAGCGGCACGATGGTGTTGCCGTCGCAGAGAGCCAGAATGGAGGCTTCTTCGCCTTCAAGACACTCCTCGATGACCACTTTGGCTCCGGCCTTGCCGAAGGTCCCCTCGAAACAGCCCTTGAGGAACTTGAGAGCGCTGTCGCAGTCGGGCGCCACCAGCACCCCTTTCCCCGCGGCCAGACCGTCGGCCTTGACCACGATCTGCTTCGCGCCGGAGGCGAATTCTCCGCGGATGTAGTCAGCGGCGGGGGCCTCTTCGGTGAAGACCGCCGCCTTGGCGGTGGGGATCCCGTAACGGATCATGAAATCTTTGGCGAAGGATTTGCTGCCTTCCAGCTGGGCCCCTTTGCGGTCGGGACCGAAGACGGTCAGGTTGCGGCTCTTGAAAACATCCACCAGCCCGGCGCACAGGGGGGCTTCGGGCCCCACCACGGTCAGGTCGATGTGCTCTCTTTCAGCGAAAGCGGCCAGTTTTTCCAATTCGTCTTCCTTGATGGGCAGACACTCGGCGATGGCGGCGATCCCGGCGTTGCCGGGGGCGCAGTAGACCTTGCCCACATCCGCACTGCAGGTGAGCTGCCAGACCAGGGCGTGTTCGCGGCCGCCCGAACCGACTACAAGAACTTTCTTCAACATCATTTACCCCACAAGAGTTGTTCGACATATTCCCGTACGCTCCGCAGATTTTCGACGGTGGGCAGGGCCGGAAAATCCGGGAACCGGAATTCCAGATTGCAGGGGCCCGTGTAGCCGTTCCGCCGCAGATCGGCGAAGGTGCGTTTCAAATCTATGACCCCGCTTCCGGGGGGCAGATGGTCCTCCCATTCCCCGTGGTTGTCGGAAACGTGGATATTGCGGATGAGCCCGCGGCAGTTGTCGCAGACCGCCGTCAGGTCTTCGTGCAGATTGGAGTGGTTGATATCGACGGTCATCCGCAGATCCTCCCGGTCGAAGGAACGGACGAAGCGGGCGATCTCGGCGCTGTCGGGATAGCGCTGGTTCTGCTTCGGCTTGTAAGGAGCCGTCTCGATGCAGAGCGTGAACCCCAGCTTCGAATAGAATTCGTAAAGTTTTTCCACCTGCTTGCGGAAGCTTTTGCCGTAGGCGGGATCGTTGTAGCGGTCCAGATAGTGCTCCACCACGGGACAGGGGGCGAATTCCGCCAGCGCCTCGACCCGGCGGCAGGCGTTGTCCACGCCTTCCTGCAGTTCCGCTTCGCTGCCCGTCAGGGGGCCGCCGTAGATGCCGTGGATGGACCAGACCTTGATCCCGGACTTCCGGATATCTTCGATCTCCCCCTTCCGCTGCCGCCGCGAAAGCTCCACCATGGTGTAGCCCGCCTGCTGGGCGAGCTCCAGAAAACGGCCCAGAGTCCGGCCGGGTTCTCCGTCCGCACCGAAGACGCTGGTGCTCAAACTGACCTTGTCGATGGTTTCCATAGACTTATCCTCTCCAAACGAAGTTCGACTGTTCGTAAGACTGCATCCGGTATTCGCCCCGCCACTGAGGTTCCCCGTAAAAGGCTGCCGCCTCGTTCCCCGCCCGGCGGGACCACTGCCTCATGACCTCGCTTGCGATCGGGACCTGCCGATGATAAAAACCGTTGGCGAAGACCCGAACCAGGATCCAGGCGCAGGGAAATTGAGGTGTCTGGGGCAGATTGAGCTGAAGAGCCTTGCCGCAGGGGGCGCAGCTGCAGATGTTCTGATGGCCCACGTAGAGCATGACGGGCTCGTTCCGGATCAGCTCCAGCACGTCGCCGATCTCTTCCCGGTTGCCGACGGCCTGATTGGGCTTGTGGCTGATCCGGGGGGCTTCGAAGAGCTGGTAGTGGCTGAAAACGATCACCTTTTCCCCGTTTTCGATCGCCTCGCGGATGGCGCGGGCGTCCTCCGCATGGAGCCGCTTGTCCGAGGTGTCGGCCCCGATCCAGGTGCAGTCGTGCAGACGCATCCGCCAGCTCCGGGGACCGCAGAAGCGCTCCCAGTATCCCCGTTCCGGGTGGTCGTGATTGCCGGGAAGGAGGTGGACGGGGAGCTCCGCCTTGTCCAGGACGCTCCGGGAAAGGCGGTACTCCTCTTCGGTGCCTTCGTTGGTGATGTCGCCCGGCAGGACGACGAACTCCGCTCCGAGTTTCCGGGCGGCGGCGAAGGACTCCGCCGCCAGCGCCGCGGACTCGACGAAGAAGCGGCCTTTCCGGTTCTCCTCCTTGACGGAAATATGGGGGTCGCTGATGAGGGCGAAACGGCAGAGCTCGGGGCCTTCCGGAGCGGGGAGCGTGGTGAAGTCGAGCCCCACGCCGGAAAGTTCCGCATGGTAAGAGGTCGCCGGAGCGAGACCGGAGACGCGGAATCTCCCGGTGCCGCAGGCTTCCAGCGACTTGATCTCCCTGCCGTCGATCGTGAGCACGGCAAAGCCCGGCCCTTCCAGTTCGTACCCGAAAAGTGCCGAATCTTCCGTGACGTCGATGATATCCGCGTAGTTCATTTCCTTAATATAACCTCCGAAACTTCCCGTTGCAAGTCGAAAAGGGTCCTCAAAAGGAGCAAAAGCAGGGACAAAGCGCAAAACTCCGCCGGAAGGAACCAGACGACCGCCCCCGTCACGAGCAGACCGGCGATGAAAAGTCTCCCCCTGCCCCCGCGGCGGAAGGCTTCGAAACAGTCGCCCCACGCGGCGCAGAAGGCCCCGATGAGGGCCGGGTAGGCCGCCATGATGAACCTCCGGGCGTCGCAGTAGGTGTGCGTGTAGCCGAAAAAGAAGAGGATCAGGGGGATCCCGAGGAGCGTCAGGGCGATGCGGGTATACCGGTTTCTCAGGAAGAGCAGCCCGGCGATCCCGGCGGCCATGAGCAGTTTGTTCGCGCCCATGAGGAATTTGACGTTCCGCAGTTCGGCGAGGATGGCCCAGGTGAAGCCCGCCGACGGGCGCTTTTCGGGCGGAAAGTCCAGGTAATGGAGGGAGTAGCCGAAGGTGAAAGGATCCCCGAAGTGGTGTATGTTGATCAGGAACTGCCAGCCGAAGACGAGGAAAAATCCCCCCAGCGCGGCCACGGCGGCCCGGAACAGCGAAGGCCGGGAGCGCTCCGGCAGACGGAAGAACCAGATGAAAGCGATGAGGGGCGCGAAGAAGATGTAGTTGATCCGGAGCAGACAGCAGAACCCGTAGGCGAGCCCCGTGAGGAGAGCTCCCCGCCAGTCAGGCGGCGCTTTCCTTGCCAGCAGCAGCGTCAGCAGCACCGCCAGCAGTCCGGGGGTGTCGCTCATGCCGTTGAAGCCCGTGTGGATGCAAACGGAGTAGAAGCGCCACCAGTCGGTCACCCCCTCCGCGAAGCAGGGCAGTGCGAAGATGGGGTCGAACGTCAGGGTGTTCCACAGCTCCGAGTGGTAGACGAAGAAGGGGTAAATCGCCCAGACCAGCACCGCGGCAAAGGCGCAGCGGCGGCCGACGCCGAAACTCTTGAGCAGAAGAAAGGCCGCCGCCAGGGTCGCGGGACCGAGGACCAGTCCGCCGAAGTGGCAGAAGCCGACGGCGATGTCGTAATAGTCGCGGGCGTTGCAGAGGAGCACGAAAGGCAGATAGAGGAGCCCCAGGCCGACGGTGAAGTTCCACGGCCCCCGGAAATCTCCGCGGAGCATGTCGGAAACGGTCTTGAAATACCCCGGCTCGTCGGCGGCGCAGGGGAGCGCATTGCCCCAGAAGGAGATCTCGCAGAGGAGCAGGATCTGCCGCAGAAGCACGGCGATGAGGATGAAACAGAGGCTTTCGCGAGCCGAATCGGGAGGGATCGTCTTGAGGATTTTTCCCTTCACGAGCAGAAAGATAACCGCTCCGAGGATCCCGACGGCCAGCGCCGTCGCCCACAGCCGCCACTCTCCGGGGGGCGTCACGAAGATGTTTTCTTTCGTCGTTTCGTCGACCGTCACTCCGGGGGAGACGAAGCTCCCGTTCGCGAGTTTGAAAAAGGGAACGTAATAGGCGATGGGATGACGGACGGAAAAACGCCGCTCCGCGGGCCCCGCGACCGCGTATCTGCCGGGGGGCAGGACGGCGGTGCGCTCCGAGAAAACGTTCGGCTCCCGGAAGACGGGAGCGGGCCGTTCCAGCAGCAGTTCCGCTCCGGAAAGTGCGGACCAGCAGAGGAGCGCCGTCAGCAGAAGCTTAAAGAGCGCCGATGAAAGGGATCTGCCGCCCATCTTCGTCACAGTCCATTCCGTAGCCGACCAGATAGCGGTCCGGCGCGTGAAAGCCGACATACTCGGGCAGCGGGATCTCCTCCGGACGGGGAATATCCTTGACGACCGCCACCGCCGCCCGGACGCTGACGGCCCCCTGTTCCATCATGAGGGAACGGAGTTCGCCCAGCGTATGGCCCGTGTCGAAGACTTCGTCGATGAGCAGGATATGCCGGTCCCGGACGTCGAGTTTCATGGAGGAACGGAAATCCAGTTCTCCGGAACTGCGTCGTCCCCGGTAGCTGGAAACGCTGATGGCATCCAGCTGGACCGGAACGGAAATGCTCCGGATCAGGTCGGCGGCGAAAAACATGCCGCCGTTCATCAGGACCACCGCGAGGATGGACTTCTTTTTCCGGTAATCGGAACTGATCCTTTTTCCCAGTTCCGCCGTCCGCCGGGCGATCTCTCCGGCCGTGAACAGGACTTCCAGTTCGTCGGGGGTCATTGCCGTTCTCCCAGCAGAGCCCGGATGGCCGCCATGATCTCGGGGACTTCGCTCATCCGGCCCTCGCCGTCGGCGCCGCAGGCCACGTGGCCCGAGACGGGGCCGATGACCGTCACCCCGCGGGACTTGAGTTTGGCGATGTTTTCCCGGCAGGCGGCGTGGCGCCACATTTCGGGATTCATGGCGGGGGCGATGGCGGAAGGGCCGTTGAAGGTGGCCGCGAAGGTGGTCAATGCGTCATCGGCGATGCCGCAGGCGTATTTGGCGATGAAATTCGCCGTGGCGGGAGCCGTGACGAAAAGGGCCGCGCTCTGTGCCAGGGAGACGTGTTCGGGCTGCCACTGAGGGAGTTCCCAGAGCGAAGTGACCACGGCGTTCCGGGAAAGGGTCCGGAAGGTGAGCGGCGTGACGAAACGCGCCGCATTTTCGGTCATGAGGACCCGGACTTCGAAACCGGACTTCACCAGTTCACTGCAGAGCGCCGCGCTTTTGAAGGCGGCGATGCCTCCCGTGACACCGAGAGCGATAAGCTGCTTTCCCATTTTACCGGAAGATCTCCTGCCTGAGTGTGCCGGTCAGCAGCCGGAAGGAGCGCAGCACGGCGGCCAGATCGGCGGTCGCCTGCTCCAGATCGTCGTTGACCACCACGTAGTCGTACAGTCTGTAGTTCGCCAGCTCCGACCGGGCCGTGCCCAGCCGCAGCGCCAGCTGTTCTTCGCTTTCGCTGCCCCTGCCCCGGAGCCGGGATTCCAGGATCTCCAGCGACGGGGGCGCGATGAGGATGAAATGGACCGACCGGGCCAGTTCCGGCGAAGTTTCTGCCGCGGCACGGATCTGCTTCGCCCCCTGCACGTCGATGTCGAGCAGGACCTGCTCGCCCGCCTCCACACGCGAAAGGACCTCGCTTTTCAATGTCCCGTAGCGGCGGCTGAAGACGCCCGCGTATTCCAGGAATTCCCCCCTCCGGACCTTTTCCTCGAACTCTTCGGGGGTGAGAAAGTAGTATTCCCGGCCGTCGACCTCGCCGGCCCTCGGGGACCGGGTGGTGCAGGAGACGGAAAAACTCAGGTCGGGGAGGATCTTCCGGACATTGCCCACCAGCGTGGATTTTCCCACGCCGCTGGGGCCGGAAATGACCACGGCACTGCCGTATCGTTCAAAGGTCTTCATCAGCAAAAGCTCCGCATGATTTCCGCCATCCGGGGAAGTTCCAGCGTTCCGGGAACTCCCTGCACTGGGCGGGTTTCGCTCGTTCTATGACGCAGCAGGCCTTTCCGGAATCGTCAGCGCCCAGGAATTCGCAGACTCCCTCCGGCGTTTCCACGAGGCTCAGGTGCATCCGGTCCGGAGTGATCCGGGTATGGTGTTCGTAAAATTCCTCCGCCGGGATCCCGAGAAGCGCGGCGATGGCCTCGGGCTCCCCGGTTTTCAGTTTGACGGCCCCCGGCCAGCGGCAGCAGTTGCCGCAGCGGCGGCAGACGAAACTTTTCACGTGTCAGAAGCTGTCCAGCGTCAGGTCGTCCTGCTTGATGTCGATGAGGAAGAAGCCCAGCGCGAAATCGACCCACTCCATGGGGTGGATGTAGAGGTCGCCGTCGATCAGCAGCCCCAGGGAGCCGCCGATGGCCCAGTAGTCGCGGGAGCCGGAAAAGAAGTCGTAGGTCCGGACCGTGGGATCGGGAACTCCGGCGCGCATTTCCACGTAGTTGTCGACCCAGGGGGAGTTGGCGATCATGGAGTAGTGCTCCTCGCCGATGCAGATGAGGGAGTAGTACCACATTTCCTCGATGCCGCAGCCGTACTGCCGGTTGTGGGCCTTGTAGAGCTTGGCGGTGGTCCCCCACCCTGCCCCCACATCCACGGCGCGGGTGAACATGAGCCGGGCCTCGGCGACCGCGCCCACGCCCAGATTCAGCGTGAACATGTCGAGGGCGTCCAGGATCCGGTTGGGGATGTAGAAGACGATCTTTTCGGGAAGCCGGTCGAAAAACTCCTGCGTGGAGCTCTTGGGAGCGGTCCCCTCGGCGCCTTGAAGCGGAAACGAAAAAAGCAGTCCGGCCAGAACGGCGGAGCCCAGAAGCAATTTTTTGAACTTCATAGTCCAGTGTCCTTTCTAAATCCAAAAAACGACGGTTCGACGTGTACCGCCTATAAACTAATATCATTTGCGGGATTTTGCAAGGGGAAAAGCCGTTTTTTTTCGAAAATTCCGTCAAAAAGGGACTTTTTTGCGACAAAAACGCGCCGCGGGGCATGCCGGGACTTGACTTTTTCCCGCATGCGGGATATATTAACAGGAAACAGTGTCTTGCTGGAGCGCGCGAAGATCCGAGTGGAATTTTCGTCGTTGCCGTCATCCGGCCCCTGCCGCCGAGGGGTGGGCCGGGGTACGGCAACGGGATTCCGCCCCTGAGCTGCGCTTCAGCCGGCAACGTAAGCCAAGTCAAAACAATTCCAAAGGAGAAAATGAAAATGGCTGAAGAAAAAATCGTTTTCGAGTTCGACGGCTCCCGCACCATGGAGATTTCGACCGGCAAGGTGGCCGGGCTTGCCAACGGTTCCTGTCTCGTCCGTCAGGGCGACACCATCGTGCTGGCGGCGGCCTGTTCCGGCGCGGCAAAAGAGGGCGCGGACTTCTTCCCGCTCCAGATCGACTACCGCGAAAAGTACAGCGCGGCGGGCAAGTTCCCCGGCGGCTACATCAAGCGCGAAGGCCGCCCCTCCACCAAGGAGATCCTCACCTGCCGCATGATCGACCGTCCCCTGCGGCCCCTCTTCCCCAAGGGCTTCTTCAACGAGGTCCAGATCCAGTGCCTGCTCCTCAGCGCCGACGGCGTCAACGAGCCCGACGTGCTGGCCATGGTGGCGGCTTCCGCCAGTCTGATGCTCTCGGATCTGCCCTTCCTCGGCCCCATCGGCGCGGTGCGCGTGGGCAAGGTCAAGGGCCAGTACGTGATCAACCCCACCCGCGAGCAGATGAAGGAAAGCACCCTCGACCTGATCTACGCGGGAACGCCCGACCTGGTCATCATGATCGAAGGCGAAGCCGAGTTCGTTTCCGAGACCGAGATGCGCGAAGCCATGTACGCCGCCAATGAGGCCATCAAGAAACAGTGCGCCGCCCAGAAGGAGCTGGCCGCCAAGGCCGGCCGGGTCAAGAAGGAATACCACTACTACCTCGTCCCCGAAGCGCTCCAGAAGGCCCTCGAAGAGTTCTGCGCGCCCACCATCGAAAAGGTCTGCACCACTCCCGGCAAGGAAGACCGGATCAACGCCCTCGACGGCCTTCTCACCGAGGCCCGCACGGCGCTCCGCGACCGTTTCGCCGACATGAGCGACGCCGACTTCGCCATCGAGACGGCCAAGGGCTTCGACGATTACGTCCGCGACGTGACCCGCAAGCTGATCCTTGAGAAGCAGTACCGGCCCGACGGCCGAAGCATCACCGACATCCGGCCCCTTTCCGCCGAAGTCGCCGTGCTGCCCGTGGTCCACGGCAGCGCCCTCTTCTCCCGCGGCGAGACTCAGGCTCTGGTCATTGCCACCTTGGGCAACGAAAAGGACGCTCAGGAGTTCGACGACCTTTCCAGCGCCACCGGCAGCGGTTCCAAGCGCTTCTATCTGCACTACAACTTCCCCAACTTCAGCGTGGGCGAAGTCGGACGCATCACCGGTCCCGGACGCCGGGAGATCGGTCACGGCAATCTGGCCGAACGGTCGGTTACCAAGGTCATGCCCAAGGATTTCCCCTATGTGGTCCGCTGTGTTTCCGAGATCATGAGCTCCAACGGCTCCACCTCCATGGCGTCGGTCTGCGGCGCCACCCTGGCTCTGATGGATGCGGGCGTTCCCATTTCCGCCCCCGTGGCGGGCATTTCCTGCGGCCTCGTCACCAGCGAGAACGGCGAAAGGCTGCTCTTGACCGACATTCTGGGCGCCGAGGACCACTTCGGCGACATGGACTTCAAGGTCTGCGGCACCCGTGACGGCATCACCGGGTTCCAGCTGGACCTGAAGCTCCCCGGGATTCCCATCGATCTGCTCTGCGAAGGCATGGAGCGCAACCGCATCGCCCGCATGAAGATCCTCGACGTCATCGAGCAGTGCATCCCCGCTCCCCGTCCGGATATCAGCCCCCGTGCCCCCCGGCTCGAGGTCATCCAGATCAATCCCGACAAGATCGGCGCCCTCATCGGCCCCGGCGGCAAGAACATCCGCGCCATCACCGAAGAGACGGGCACTTCCATCGACATCGACGACGACGGCAGCGTCAAGATCATGGCCGCCAACGCCGAACAGCTGGCCGCCGCGAAAGAGCGAGTGCTGGGCTGCACCGCCGAGGCCGAGATCGGCAAGATCTACCGCGGCAAGGTGGTCACGGTCCGGGATTTCGGCGCTTTCGTCGAGATCCTCCCCGGCGTGGAAGGACTGCTCCACATTTCCGAAATGGCCGACTACCGGGTGGGCAAGGTCACGGACATCTGCTCCGAAGGAGACCTGGTCACGGTCAAGGTCATCGACATCGATTCCGCTTCCGGCAAGGTCCGACTGAGCCGCAAGGCGGCCTTGAAGGAGCTGGGCGACTGAAGCTCGTAACGCTCTGAGAAGCAAGGCGGCCGGAAGCTGGTAAACAGCGCGAGGGCCGCCTTTTTTGAGGGAATTTTTTCGGGTTTTCCGGCAAGACTCGAACGGAGAAGAAAGAGGAGCTTGTGAATTATGGCGAAGATACGCCTGAAAGGGAGTGAGACGGTCATCCGCTGTCTGGAGGAGTTCGGCGTGGATACGGTGTTCGCGTACCCCGGCGGCCAGGCCATCGATCTGCATCAGGCCCTGAGCCGTTCGAAGAAGATCCGGGTGATCCTGCCCCGCCACGAACAGGGGGGCGCTTTCGCCGCCAACGGCTACGCCCGTGCTTCGGGCAAAGTCGGCGTGGCCACGGCCACCAGCGGTCCGGGAGCCGTGAATCTGGTGAGCGGCATCGCCGACGCCTACATGGACTCCGTCCCCATGGTCTTCATCACCGGGCAGGTCTCCAGCCGGATGATCGGGAAGAACGTCTTTCAGGAAACCGACATCATCGGCGTCACCCGGCCCATCGTCAAGCACAGTTTACTGGTTCTCGCCGTGGAGGAGCTGCCCGACATCATGCGCCGGGCCTTCGAGATCGCCGCTTCGGGCCGCCCCGGCCCCGTGCTGGTCGACGTTCCCAAGAACATCCAGCAGTCTTTCTGCGAATTCGACCCGGCGGAGCTGAAAATCACGCCGTGGCAGCCCGTTCCTCCCCGGAAGAGCGATATGGAGCAGTTCCGCCGGATGCTGGCGGGATCCGAACGGCCCTGTCTCTGTCTGGGGGGCGGGATCATCGCCGCGGGCGCTTCCGCCGCCGCCGTCGCCTTCGCCGAACAGTACCGACTCCCCGTGGTGACCACGCTCATGGGCATCGGGAGCATCCCCGATTCCCACGAACTTTCGCTCCGCTGGCTGGGCATGCACGGCACGGTGGCGGCCAACCGGGCGGCCAACGAAAGCGATCTATTTATCGCCATGGGCGCCCGTTTCGACGACCGGGTCACGGGCCGGGCCGATCTCTTCGCGGCGAAGGCGAAGATCGTCCACGTGGACATCGACGACACCGAGATCAACAAGAACAAACACGCCGATCTGGGGATTCTGGCCGATGTGGGCAAGGTCCTCGAAGAACTCAACCGGGATCCGATCCGGAAGGAGCGGTCCTCCTGGCTCGCTGAGATCGCGGAATGGAAAAAAGAGTTCCCCTTCACTTTCGAACGGCGTCCGGGGCGCCTTCAGGCCCAGCACGTGATAAAGACCCTTTCGCGGATGACCGGAGGGAAAGCCGTCATCGTTCCCGGCGTGGGCCAGCACCAGATGTGGAGCGCCCAGTTCTACGACTACTCCTTCCCCCGCCAGCTGCTCACGTCCGGCGGTCTGGGGGCCATGGGCTTCGGACTCCCCGCCGCCATGGGGGCCAAGGCCGCCCTGCCGGGGAAACTCGTGATAAACATCGACGGCGACGGCAGTTTCCAGATGAACATCCAGGAGCTGGGGACTCTGGTCGTCGAGGGGTTGGACGTCAAGATGATGATCATGGACAATCTCCACCTGGGCATGGTGGCCCAGTGGGAGGATATGTTCTACGACCACCACCGGGGCAACACCCTCCTGGGCCGCGCCCGCGGCGGCTCTCCCGAGGGGCTTCCCGGGAAGGAGGAGAACACCCCCTTCCCCGACTTCGTGACCATCGCTTCGGGCTACGGGATCCCCGGCCGTCACGTCTGGAAGGAGGAGGAGCTGGAAGAAGCCATCGGCGAAATGCTTTCCACCCCCGGACCTTTTCTGCTCGATCTGCACACGCCTTACGAGTGCGGTGTGCTGCCCATCATCCCTCCGGGGAAAGATTACCGATCCATCGTCACGGAGTACGAAGAATGATCCTGCACGTAAAACCCTCGCGTCTCGACGGTTCCCTCGCCGTTCCCGGTTCCAAGTCCCACACCATCCGCGGGGTCCTCTGCGGCATCATGGCCGACGGCGTGAGCGTCCTGAAAAATCCCCTCGAATCCGACGACACCCGCGCCGCCGCCGGAGCCGCCCGGAGCATCGGCGCCGAGGTCCGGCAGTTCGCGGACCACTGGGAGATCCGGGGCTGCGGCGGAAAGTTTTCCGACCCCGGCAAGACCATCGACATGCTCAATTCCGGGACCTCGCTCCGCCTCTTCTTTTCCGCCGGGGCAAGGCAGGATTTTCCACTTTCCTTCGACGGCGACGCTTCGCTCCGGACGAGGAAGATGGCCCCCCTCATCCGGACGCTGGAGACCCTGGGGTGCGTCTGCACCTCGACGGAAGGCCACTGCCCCGTCTCCATCCGGGGACCGGTGAAGAGCGGCCGGGCCTTCGTCGACGGCACCAGCTCCCAGTTCCTGAGTTCGCTTCTCTTTTCCCTGCCCTTCGCCGAGGGGGAGTTCGAACTGGATCTGGAACTCCTCAACGAACGGCCCTACGTGGGGATCACCTTGTCGTGGCTTGACTTTCTGGGGATCGAGTACGAAGTTTCCCCCGACTGGCTCCATTGGAAGATCCGGGGCGGCCAGCGCATCGCTCCCTTCACACGGGCCGTTCCGGCGGATTTTTCCACCGCGGCCTTCCCCCTGGCCGCGGGGGTACTGGCGGGGGGCGAAGTCCGGATCACGAATCTGGACTTTTCCGACTGCCAGGGCGACAAGGCGGTCTTCGAACACTTCCGGCGGATGGGGGCAGACCTCGAGTCCGGCGACGTGCTGACGATCCGGGGCGGAGCCCCCTTGCGCTCCGGAACGTTCGACCTCAACGCCACGCCCGACGCCCTGCCGATCATGGCCGTGGCGGCGGCTTACGCCGAGGGCGAGACCCGGCTGGTCAACGCTCCGCAGGCCCGGATCAAGGAGACCGACCGGATCGCCGTCATGGCCCGCGAACTCCCCAAGATGGGGGCACAGGTGGAGGCGCTGCCCGACGGGCTGGTCATCCGTGGCACGGGGCGTCTCCACGGCTCGACGGAGTCGGAAAGCTGCGGCGACCACCGCATCGTCATGGCTCTCGCCGTGGCGGCGCTGGCGGCGGAAGGCGAAAGCGCCGTCCGCGACGCCGAATGCGCCGGGGTCACCTATCCGGGATTCTTCTCCGAATTCCAGGCGCTGGGCGCGGATTTTCGTCTTTCCTGACGGCCGGGCGACCCCTTTCTCCGGAATTCTTCCGAAAAAAAAACGCTTTTTTTGCAATGTTTTTTCAGCGGACGGTTGAAAAAAACGTTGAATGGGTGTATATTAACACGATTTATATATCTTAATGCAAGAACATATATGGAGTTGAAGCCGAGCAAATGAGCCAAGAAAAAGCCTGCGCCGCGCCGAAACCGCTGACCATCGGCGGCTGGAGTCTGGATATTCCCGAATACTGCAACTGTGCCCGAGACGTCATCGACCGTTTCGCCAAAGAGGATCCGACGAGGGAAGCCATGCTCTGGGTCAACCAGAAGGGCGAGGAAAAGCATTTTACTTTCGCCGATTTCTCCCGTCTTTCAAATCAGGCCGCCAACATGCTGCGCGCCAACGGGATCAAAAAGGGAGACCGGATCTTCCTGCTGCTGCCCCGGATCCCCGAGTGGTGGATCTTTTCCGCCGCCATCATGAAGCTGGGCGCCATTTCCTGCCCGGCCCCGACGCTGCTCATGCCGCATGACATCCGGTTCCGCATCAACTACGGCAACTTCAAGGGCGTCATCGCCGATGCCTCCGGCGCGGACAAGGTGGATCAGATCCGGGAAGAGTGCCCCCGCCTCACGAAACTGATCTCGGTGGAAGGTCCCCGGCAAGGCTGGCTCGATTACTACGGCGAAGTCGCCGCCGGGAACTATTCGCAGACCGCCGTGGACGGCCCCGAGGTGAAGACCAGGGCCAAGGAGCCCATGCTGCTCATTTTCACCTCCGGCACCAGCAAGAACCCCAAGCTCGTCCAGCACACCTTCGATTATCCCTACGGCCACCTGGTGACGGGAGGACTGTGGCACGGGCTCCGGAAGGGCGATCTGCATTTCGCCGTCTCCGACACCGGCTGGGGCAAGAACATCTGGAGCAACTACTTCGCACAGTGGATGATGGGGGCCTGCCTCTTCATCTACGACATCCGGGGCAAATTCCACGCCGAGGAGCTGCTTCCCCTCATCGGGAAATACGGGATCACCTCGTTCTGCGCGCCGCCCACCATCTACCGGATGCTGGTGCTCAACGACCTGAAGAAGTTCGACTTCAGCAAGCTCCGCAGCTGCACCGCCGCCGGAGAACCGCTCCACGCCGAGACCTGCCGCATCTGGCGTGAAGGCACCGGGATCACCATCCGCGAAGGCTACGGCCAGACCGAGACCGCTTCGCTCATCGCCACCTTCGCCGACACGCCCCAGAAAGAGGGCGCCATCGGCAAGGCCGCGCCCAACTGGCATATCGAGCTGCACGACGACGACGGCAAGGAGGTCCCGCAGGGCGAGATCGGCCGGATCGCCGTCAAGATCTCCGACGGCTGGCGCCCCGTGGGGCTGCTGGACAAATACGTGGGAGCCGACGACGACAACTCGAGCTACTTCATCAACGGCTACTACTACACCGGAGACAAGGCCAAAATCGACGAAGAGGGCTACTACTGGTTCTGCGGCCGGAATGACGACATCATCAAGAGTTCCGGCTACCGCATCGGCCCCCTGGAGGTCGAAGAGGTCGTCATGCGCCACGAGTCCGTGCAGGAAGTGGCGGTGGTCGGAGCCCCCGATCCTCTCCGCGGCGTGGTGATCAAAGCCTACATCGTGCTGAAAAAGGGATACGTCGGTTCCGACGAACTGGTGAAGGACATCCAGACCTTCGTCCGGATGGAGACGGCCCCCTACAAATATCCCCGCAAGATCGAATTCGTCAAGGCCCTGCCCAAGTCCTTCTCGGGCAAAGTCAAGCGCGAAGTTCTGCGCAAACACGCCGAAAACGGCGGCGAACTGGTCATTGACTGAAAATCGGCCGACGTGACCGGAAGGAGGCATCATGGGTGAAACGCTGTTGAAACTGGACCGTCCGGTGGCGGTCTTCGATATCGAAAGCACCGGCATCGTTCCCGCC
>JAFSYV010000209.1 GCA_017443585.1 Lentisphaeria bacterium
AGATGTACGGGAAGACCCATCCCGAATATTTCGCCCTCATCAAGGGCGGCAGAAAACCGCGGAACGCCCCCGACCGGGTGAAGATGTGCGTTTCCAATCCGAAACTCGTTCAGCAGATCATCGACAACTGGAAGAACCGGAAGCCCCGGCCCGCCTACATCAACGTCTGTGAAAACGACTCCGGCGACTTCTGCGAGTGCGAAAACTGCCGCAAGCTGGATATCGCGCCGCCGGGGGCTCCCGACTGGGACCGGAACCTGACCGACCGCTATATCAACTTCGCCAACACCGTGGCCCGCGAAGCCCGGAAGATCGACCCGAACGTGAAGATCACCTTTTACGCCTACAGCGTCTACCGCTTCCCGCCCGTGAAGTTCCGCGTCGAGCCCAACATCATCATCGGCTTCGTGCCGAGCATGATGGAGATCGAATCGGTCAGCGAACAGTACGAAAAGTGGCGGCAGATGGGAGCGACGAAAATGTTTCTGCGGCCCAACGACCAGCACATCAACACCGGACTCCCCATGGGGATCGAGAAGCGGCTCTTCGACCACTTTCAGGTGGGCTGGAAGAACGGCATCGTCGGCACCGACTACGATTCGATCCACCGCTTCTGGGACACGACCGGAGTCGCCGATTACATCCTCGCCCGTGCCCACGTCCATCCGGAAAGGAGTTTCGACGAGCACTTCGGCGAATACTGTTCCGCCTTCGGCGCGGCCGCGCCCGAGGTGAAAAAATTCTTCGAGTACTGGCGGCATGAGATCTTCGAGAAGCGGCTCCTGAAAAACAGAAAGCAGATCGCCGAAAAGGGCCGCTACGGCAACTTCCGCCGGGGCCTCATGTGGGACTGCGGCAAGTACTACTCGGAAAAGGATTTCGACATCACCGACAAGATCCTCGACGGGGGGCTGCGGAAGAATCTCACGCCCCAGCAGAAGGCGCGGCTGGCCAAACTGCGCCTCGCCAACAGTCACAGCCGTCTGACCCTCCGGGCGCTGAACGCAACCCCCGAGGAAAGGCTCCCGAGAGGAAAAGAACTGCTCCAGTTCCGCATCGACAACTGGGACAAGCTCAACATGAGCTTCTTCAACCTCTATTACATAGAAGGGGAATTCGGCGACGTGACCGGCATCAAGCAGGCGAACCTGCTGCGGGCCTACGACGCCGGACGCCAGGTGCGGCTGTGGTGGTATTTCACCCTCGATCCCAAGGACGAGCTGACCAAAGGCGAAGTCTGGAAGCAGAACTTCCGCCAGATCTACAAGTGGCATTCCCTGCGCACCGATTCCGCCTGGGAACAGCAGAACAGCAACAAGAGCCTCTCACCCGAATTCCGGGCTCTGCTCAAGAACTACGACGGCGCCGCCTGGTACGCCATCCCCCTCAAGGTGCCCGCCGAATGGAAGGGCAGGGAGGTGGCTCTCGTTTTCGGCGCGGTGGATGAATCCGCCTGGGTCTACCTCAACGGCAAATTCTGCGGCTCCCGTATCTTCAAGGAACGGGACGACTGGAAAATGCCCTTCACGATCCGGATCGATCAGGCCGTCGACTGGAACAGCTCCGGGCAGAAACTCTACGTCCGGGTGGAAGACAAGGCCGGACTGGGAGGGATATGGCGTCCCGTCATGCTGGTCTGCAAGGAAAAGAAATAATCGGTCCCCGACACCAATCCGACAAGGAACGGCAACATGAAGAAAAGTTTTACGCTGATCGAACTGCTGGTGGTCATCGCCATCATCGCGATACTCGCCGCCATGCTGCTGCCCGCACTGCAGCAGGCCCGGGAACGGGCCCGGACCACCCAGTGCCAGAACAACATGCGGCAGCTGGGGTTCGCCAGTACGGCCTACGCCAACGACAACAAGGGGTGGCTCATGTATTCGACCTACTTCGCGAACTACCACTTCTATGAGCCTTTCGGCCAGACCCTCTATTACCAGCGGAGATACGCCAGCGTCGTCCCCTACATCAATTCGAAGTGGCTTCCCGACAGGCAGTCCTACGTCATGACGCTGTGCCCCAACGGCGGACGTTTTCTGCCGGGGACCCAGCTGGTGAACCCGGACTTCAGCTACGCCTACAACTACAACATGTGCGGGGCGGAAGCCAAGGAGCCCATAAACAACTCCCGGAAGGCCTCGCAGACCTTCATGCTCGGGGAGATAGGCTACGATTTCTTCAACTGCATCCCGGCGTCTCCTACCACCGCGAACTCGGCCGGAGGCGGCGCTTCCATCTGGTCCCGGGCAAAGATCTGCTACCGGCACATGCGCTCCACCAACGTGGTCATGATCGATCTCCACGTGGCCAACGACAGCTGGGTGCCGGGGACGGCCAAAGGGAAGATCATTCCCTACACCCGCACCTGCACGATATGCGGCGGCGGCGCGTCGAAGAATTACGACACGGCGGACTTCTGGTTCGATCACGCGAAATTCTGCAAATAAGGGCTGCGGCAGGGGCCCCTTTCCGGATCGTGCGGCCCCCTGCGGGGAACTTTTTCTCGAGAAAAATCCGGATTTTTTCGAAAAATCACTTGATTATACGGTATTTCGGTGCTATATTAGGGGGACTGCGGGTACGGTTCAGGCCGTACTTGCGTTTTTCGTGCGCGTGACCCGAGCTTCGCGGCGAGGCCGGCAAATTTTCGGGAAGTGGTTGATGCTGAACCGTTTCCGAGAATTTGGCGGCTCTGCCAAAAGCCGAGGGTAATGCGATATATGCGCGACTTCCGGCGCTGCGGCGCGTGTCGGTTGGACGGTCCTTACCCGTCCGCCGGCGGATGCGGCGGAGTCGGAGGCGGCGCGGCAGAGGCGGTCCCATCGCTGTCGGGAAGCGGCGGGAAGGATGCGTCTCCGTAGTCCGGCAGGGGCTTCGAGCTCCGGCGGTCATCGGTTTAGGTCCGGCTCCCGGCGGGGAGCAAGTGCGAAAACGGACCACTGGGAAGAACCGGTCGACGGCCGAAGCGGAGGTCCGGTCGGGAAACCCGGCCGTGAGGATCGGCTCACTGCGGGCGGATCGGGGGAAACTCCGGGACGTCCGGGGAGATCCGGAAAGGCGCCGAAGGGAAACTTGAGGCGGCCCGGAAGGATTTCCGTCGTGAGCGGGACCTGGCGGCGAAACAAGGAAAGATTGAGATAATGGAAGTTAGAGCTTTAACCAAAAACGTGCGGATTTCTCCTGAGAAGGCGCGTCATATCTCCCGCCTCATCCAGGGAAAGAGCGCGGTTGAAGCGCTTGCGATCGTCGATCTGAGCCCCCGCAAGGCGGCGGCGCTTATCGGTGATACGCTGCGTTCCGCAGTGGCCAACGCCGAGAACAACAAGGACATCAACCGCAAGCTGCTGACCGTCAAGGCGGCTCTGGTCAGTCCCGGCCCCATCATCAGACGTTTCCGTCCGAAGGCCCGGGGTTCCGCCGGCCGCATCCGGAAGCGGACCAGTCATTTCGAAGTCATTCTGACCGACAACCAATAAAGGAACGAATCGTGGGACAGAAAGTCAATCCGATCGGCCTCAGGACCGCGCTGAATCACAACTGGGAATCGCGCTGGTTCGCCGATAAGAAAACTGCCGGACGTACCTTGTTCGGCGACTTGCTGCAGGAGGATCTCAAGATCCGCAACCGCATCCGCGAGATGCGCCCTGCCGCTGCCATTGCCCGTATTCAGATCGAGCGCTTCGCCAACCGCGTGCGTGTGACCATCCACTCCGCCCGCCCCGGCGCTCTGGTCGGCAAGAAAGGCGAAGACCTGGAGGCGCTCCGCGCCGCCCTGGCCAAGCTGGCCGCCGACAAGGAAGTGTTCGTCGATATCGCTGAAGTCCGCCGCGCCGAAACCAACGCTCAGCTGGTGGCCGAGAGCATCGCCCAGCAGCTCGAACGCCGTATCGGCTTCCGTCGGGCCATGAAGCGCGCCATCCAGCTGGCCATGGAAAACGGTGCCGACGGCATCAAGATCAACTGCGCCGGCCGTCTCGGCGGCGCCGAACTCGCCCGCGAGGAACAATACAAGGAAGGCCGTATTCCCCTTCACACGCTGAAGGCCAATATCGATTACGGCTACGTCGATGCCAACACTCAGGCCGGTAAGATCGGCGTGAAGGTGTGGATTTGTCACAAGGACTCTCCGGAGGAAGAAGAAAATGCCGTTAATGCCAAAAAGGGTAAAGTACAGAAAGGTTCAGCGCGGAAATAACGGAGGGCTCGCCACGACCAACAACAGGTTGGACTTCGGCGATTTCGCTCTCCAGACGCTGACCCGTGGGTACATCACCAACAATCAGATCGAAGCAGCCCGTGTGGCTATCAACCGTCACCTGAAACGCCGCGGCAAAGTGTGGATCCGGATGTTCCCCTTCCGCTCTTTCACCAAGAAGCCCCTGGAAGTCCGTATGGGCAAGGGGAAAGGCGCCGTCGAAGGCTGGGTCGCTCCGGTTCTGCCCGGTCGTATCCTGTTCGAAATTTCCGGCTGCAGCGAGACCATCGCCAAGGAAGCGATGAGCCGCGCCGCCAACAAACTTTGCGTGCGCTGCAAATTCCTGTCGCGCCAGATTTGATTTAGCAGGTATTTACGATGAAAAATGCAGATATCCGCAAGCTGACCGACGAAGAGTTGACCGCGAAGGTCCTCGAAATGCGTCGGGAAAAGCTGAACCTTAAGATTCAATCCCGCACCGGACAGCTCAGCAAGACCGCCCGCGTCAGGGAACTGCGCCGCGACATCGCCCGCTGCCTGACCGAGGAAACTGCCCGGAAGAACAATGAGGTGAAAGCATGAGCGAAGCCACTGTTCAGGCCGTCCGCGGCAACCGCAAGGAGCGGGTCGGAGTCGTGGTCAGCGACGTCCAGGACAAGACCATCGTGGTCAAGGTCGAGCGCCGCACCGCCCATCCCCGCTATCACAAGATCGTCAAGGTGAGCAAGAAATTCACCGCTCACGATGAGAAGAACGAAGCCCGCAGCGGCGACACCGTCCGGATCGTCGAGACCCGTCCCCTGAGCCGCAACAAGCGGTGGCGGCTGGTCGAGATCATCAGCCGGGCCGTCAGCAGCGAGACCGCCGAGGCGTAAGTTCGGCTGGAAGAGAAGGAAATACTCATCATGATTCAGATGCAGACAATTTTGGAGGTCGCCGACAACTCGGGTGCCAAATCCCTGTTGGTGATCACTGTTCTCGGCCAGCAGAAGAAGTATGCCGCCATCGGCGACATCGTCAGTGCCGCCGTCCAGGAAGCTCTCCCCGACGGCACCGTCAAGAAGGGCCAGAGAGTCAAGGCCGTCATCGTCCGGACCAGAATGAAGATCCGCCGCGCCGACGGGTCCTATCTCCGTTTCGACGAGAACGCCGCCGTCCTTATCGACAAGGATCAGAATCCCATCGGCAGCCGTATTTTCGGACCGGTGGCCCGCGAGCTCCGCGATAAGAACTTCATGAAGATCATTTCGCTGGCGCCGGAGGTGCTCTAATGAGAAAATATCATGTGAAAAAAGGCGACAAGGTCGTGGTCAACACCGGCGTCTTCAAAGGCGAAGAAGCCACCGTTACGGCCATTTTGTCCAAGAAGGACCGCGTGGTGCTCACTCTGGCCAAGCCCGGAGCCGCCGCGAGTCTGGGCAAGCGCACCATCCGCAAGAGCCAGGCCAACCCCAACGGCGGCCTGACCGAACGCGCTGTCTCGGTTCATGTTTCCAATGTGAACAAGAAGCAGGAGTAAGTTAAAATGCCCGATATGAGGAAAAAATATCTGGAAGAAGTGCGCAAGGCTCTGGCCGAGAAGCTGAACATCGCCAACGTCATGGATATCCCGAAGCTGGAAAAGATCGTCATTTCCACCGGTATTTCCTCCGACGCCGAGCGTGACAGTTTCGCCGAGGCCAAGAAGCATCTGGGCGCCATGACCGGTCAGGAG
>JAFSYV010000210.1 GCA_017443585.1 Lentisphaeria bacterium
GGCAACACCGCCGTTTCCCAGCTCAAGGCAGGAGACATCGACTGGGAGTACATCTTCGGGACGCTGGGCGTCCGCCACTTCCACACGGGCGGCATCTACGCCGCGCTGTCGGACACCGCCCCCGGCGTGATCCTCGAAGCTTTGAAGGCCGCCAAGAAGTACGGCACAGTCACCAGTTACGACCTGAACTACCGGCCCTCCCTCTGGAAGAGCATCGGCGGGCAGAAGCGGGCCTGCGAAGTCAACCGGGCCATCGCGCCCTACGTGGACGTGATGATCGGCAACGAGGAGGACTTCACCGCCGCGCTGGGCTTCGAGGTCAAGGGCACCACAGCCGCGCTGGACACGCTGCCCGTGGACTCCTTCAAGGCCATGATCCGCGAGGTGGTCTCAGTCTATCCCAACTTCCAGGTGGTGGCGACCACGCTGCGCAAGGTGGTCAGCGCTTCCGTCAACGACTGGGGCGCCATCGCCTGGTGCGGCGGAAAATTCGAACAGGCCGTCCAGCGGGACGGACTGGAGATCCTCGACCGGGTGGGCGGCGGCGACAGCTTCGCTTCGGGCCTCATCTACGGCCTCATGACCTACAAGGATCTGAACAAGGCGGTCAACTGCGGCGCGGCCCACGGGGCCCTGGCCATGACCACTCCCGGCGACACCTCCATGGCGCTCCTGAGCGAAGTGGAAAAACTCATGGGCGGCGGAAACGCCCGCGTGGACCGCTGAACGACCTTCATTTCACGGAACAAGCGTCATGAAAAGAATTCTTTTTCCGCTGGCGTTCGCGGCGGGAGTGCTCCTTTCCGCCGCCGAACTCGATTTCAAAAACGGCGCCTTCCAGATCCGTTTCGACACCCGCGGGGGCGTGATCAAGGATCTCGTCCACAACAAGGTCTCCTGGGGAGGCACGTTCAATGGGGAATCCTCCTTCTCGGACGTGAGGGTCGGCTTCTGCGAAAGCCCCCGGCATCAGGTCTATGAGGACTTCTCCAAGCTTGACTTCGACATCCGGGAGTGGTCGAGCAAAGGCCCCGGCTCAGCTCGCATCACCTTCGCCGCCGACGGAGTCGGCATGGGGGGGCTGCGTCTCGAAAAGAGCTACGTCTTCGACGCGACCCGCCCCGACGAGTTCACCTTGGAGTACACCCTTTGCAACACGGGCAGTCTCCCCCGTGCCTTCTTCCTGAGCACCAAGAGCATCTTCCGCCGCGCCGACGATAAAAACTTCTTCCTGCCCGAGGGCAGGGAAGAAAAGCATCAGGGCCAGCTGAAGATCGCCAAATTCCCCGCGCGGCGCTGTCTCGGCGTCGTGGGCAAGGATAAGAGCGGGCTGCTCATGGAGTTCCCCGCGGACAGCTGCGCGGCCCTCATGTACTGGTTCTTCAAGGAAGGTCACCCCACGCAGGAGTTCTTCAGTGACGCCCGCCCCCTCGCCCCCGGCGAAAAACGCAGGATCGCCGTCCGGGTGGTTTTCTCGAAAGACGTCCCCGCTCTCATCGCGGAAAAGGACCGGCAGACCGTCAAGCTCGGGGGCATCGTCCCGGCTCAGGCAAGTCAGATCGCATACGTGCAGAAAAAGGGCGCCCGCAAAATCAACTGGAAGATCGAGAGCTTCCGCCAGTTCAAGCTGAGCCATCCCGACTCCTGGAGCATGGTGGTCGTCCCCGACGTGCAGGCCTACACGGAGCGGCCCCGCAATCACGGCATCGTCGACATCATGAACGCCTGGATCCTCGACAATCAGGACAACCTGAAGATCCAGCAGGTGCTTTACACGGGGGACCTGGTCTACCGCAACGACCAGAAACGCCTGTCGCCCGACAAATACTCGCTCCTCGCCGCGGAGCAGTGGAAGGCCTTTTCGCGCCTCATGGAACGGCTGGACGGCCGGATCTCCTACATCCTCTGCACCGGCAATCATGATTACGGTCACAATTCGTCGGAAAACCGCAACACCTATTTCAACGACTATTTTCCCACCGACCGCAATCCCCAGAGCCGCAAACATCTCATCGGGTGCAACTACAACGCCTTCGACTTCACCACGCTGGAGAACGCCGCCTACGAATTCACCGCCCCCGCGCCGGACA
>JAFSYV010000018.1 GCA_017443585.1 Lentisphaeria bacterium
AGCTATTACGCCCCCCTTCCGGCGGTGATTTTGTGCGGCATCTTCCTCGCCGCGGGCACCGATCTCTGGAAGGCGGGGACGCCTTTCGGCAAGAATCCCTGGCTCATCCCCGCCTTCATCCTCAACACCGTCCTCCTCGCCTGGGGCAGCAGTACCGAGTACTTTTTCCGGATCATGGACCTCCAGCGGAATCACTTCTTCCAAAGCTCGCCGGCCGGAATGATCATTCCCTGTTTCTGGATCCTCACCGGCGTCGCCGCCGTGATCTACCTTTTCGTCTTCCAGCGCCGCCGCCTTTCCGTGGCCCGGTCGCTGCCCTTGCTTCTCATCCTCGTCACGGCGATCCCCTTCCTCACCCGTGAGCCCTTCATGCGGATCGTCTACAACGTCTGCTTCGGCCTCTTCGGGGTCATTCTGCTGCGCAACGGCTACGTGCGGCGGTCGCTCCTGCTCTTCGACGCGGGCGCGGTGACGCTGGGGACCCTCATCGTCTGCCGCTTCTTCGACGCCGACATCGGCGTCCTCTGGCGGGCGGGCGCTTTCGTCCTGCTTGGTGTCGGCTTCATCGTCGCGAACATGATCTTTCTCAGGAAGAACGGAAAGGAGGCGGCCCGATGAGCACGCGCAAGAAGATCATTCTGCTGGCGGCTTATCTCCTCACCCTGGCCGCGATCCTCTGGCACCCCGTGACCACCGTGAAGGAGATCGAGTTCCCGGCGGAAACTCCGACGGAGCTGAAATTCAAGGTGACGGTCTTCGATCCCTACGACCCCATGCGGGGCCGTTACGTCCGTCTGGACGTCCGGCCGAACAAGTTCCAAACTTCGGACAAGAAGGACCGTTTTCGCGAAAACCGGGCGTGGGCCGTCCTCGAAAAGGGCCCCGACGGCTTCGCCCGGGCGGTACGGCTGGAGCCGGACCGGGAAAAGGTCGGAAAAGGCGAGATCGCGGTGAGAGTGAACCGGGTCTATTTCTCCTCCCATTACAAAGACAAGAAGGGATGGTACCATTTCCGGTTCCCCTTCGAGCGCTTCTATCTGAACGAGCTGAAGGCGCCGGAACTGGAAGCGGAACTTCAGAACCGCTCCCGGGCGAAGCAGTACATGATTTTGCAAGTGAACTTCTTCCGGAACGGCCGTTTCGCCGTGACGGGACTGAGCCGGGCTCAATCGAAATGATTTTTCCACGCAACTTTGAATATCGAGGCTGAAAAATGAAAAAACTCCTTCTCCTCTCCCTGCTTGTCCTGTCGGCGGCGGCCTTCTGCGCCGAAATCACGATCAAACCCGAGAACGCGGTCATCGTCACCCCGCCCGGCACGGACGGCATCGCCCGCTTCGCCGCGCAGGAATTGCAGTACCACCTCAAACTTTACACAGGGAAGACCATTCCCATCGTGAAGGAGAAAACGCCCGGAAAATACGCCTTCATCTTCGGCCGTCCCGCGGGGGTGAAGCTCAAGCCCGAGGAGGCGGTGTGGGAGGTGACGCCCGAATACGCCCGGCTTTACGGCGACTCCGAAGCGTACACCGGCAAGCCCACCCCCTACGTTTTCCGGCTCCGCCGCACGGGCGACCTGACCGCTGTCTACGACTTTCTGGAAAAGCAGCTGCACTTCCTCTTCCTTTCCCCCGGTCCTCTGGGGACCAGCTTTGACGCAAGTCCCGTGCTGAAACTCCGGACCGGGAAGAACAGCTGGGATCCGGGCCAGCTGAAAAAGCGGGGGCTCCGCTTCAACGCGATGAAGCCCGCCGAGGCGGCGAAGGACACTCGGTATCCCGAATTCTACCGGGAAAAGGCCAAAACCTGGCTTCCCAAGTACAACGTGGCGGTCCACCGCTGGCTGAAGCAGCAACGCATGGGGTCCAACGTCTTTTACAGATACGGCCACGCTTTCACCCAGTGGTGGGACCGGTACGGCAAGACCCATCCGGAGTACTTCGCCTTCTACCTGGGCAAGCGGGCCCCCTTCGCCAAGCCTTCGGTCATCAAGATGTGCGTTTCCAACCCCGGATTCCGGCGGCAGATCATCGAAAACTGGAAGAATGGAAAGCCCCGTGCCCACTGCATCAACGTGTGTGAAAACGACTGGGAAGGCTTCTGCGAATGCGCCGAGTGCCGCAAGCTGGATATGCCGCCAGTCCCCGGCAAACCGTGGAACTACGACCTTTCGGACCGCTATCTCAACATGGCCAACGCCATCATGCGCGAGGCCCGGAAGATTGATCCCAAGGTGCTGGTGGGCTATTACGCCTACGGAGCCTACCGCTTCCCGCCCCGCCGGGAGTTCGTGGAGCCGGGCATCGTCATCGGCCTCGTGCCCTCCATGATGACGCCCGAACTCACCGAATCCATGTATAAGGGCTGGCGCGCGCGGGGAGCAAGAGAGATGTTCCAGCGGCCCAACGACCAGCATATCAACACAGGGATGCCCATGGGCTTCGAGAAGTACCTCTTCGACCACTTCCGGATCGGCGTGAGGAACGGCATCGTGGGCACCGATTATGACTCGCTCCACGGTTTCTGGGACACCACGGGACTGGCGGACTACATCCTCGCCCGTGCGCACGTCGATCCCTCGAAGAGCTTCGAACACTGGGTCGATGAGTACTGCTCAGCCTTCGGTCCGGCGGCGCCCGAGGCCAAGGCCTATTTCGACTATTTCCGGACCGAGGTCTTCGGCAAGAGGCTCGTCCCCCACCGGGCGGCCATCGCCGAACGGGGCCGTTACGGCAACTTCCGCCGGGGGCTCATGTGGGATATGCCGAAGTATTACTTCGAAAAGGATTTCGATCTCACCGACGCCATTTTGAAGAAGGGCCTTGCGAAGAAACTCACTTCCGGTCAGAAAGCTCAGCTGGAACGGCTGCTCCTCGCCAACCGCCATGCCCGGCTCACGCTCCGGGCCATGGCCGCTTCGGGCTCGGGCAAACTGGCTGCGGCCAAGGCCCTGCATCAGTTCCGGGAAGAGAACTGGGAAAAACTCAACATGAACTGGTACCGGCTCTTCACGCTGGAACTGGAATTCGGCGACGTGACGGGCGGCCGTCTCGCGGACCGGCTCCGCGCCTATTCCGAAGGGGCCTCTCTGCCGCTCCTCTGGCAGTTCACCCCCGATCCGGAAGGCGTGGGGGAAAAGAAGAATTATCCCGCGGTCACCTTCGACGAGGCGGAAGGGTGCTGGGAGCGGGTCCGCACCGATGCGGGCTGGGAAAATCCGGGCCCGACCGCCCATCCGCGTATGCGTGAATTCATGAAGAACTACGACGGCGTCGGCTGGTACAGTCTCCGCCTGACGGTCCCGCCCCAGTGGAAGGGGCGTGAAGTCTATCTGCTCTTCGCCGGGGTCGACGAATCCGCCTGGGTCTATGTCAACGGCAAATTCTGCGGAGAACGGCTCTTCAAGGACCGCGACGACTGGAAAAAGCCCTTCGAGATCCGGATCGATCCGGCCATCGACTGGAGCAAGAAGCACCAGTCCCTCATCGTCAAGGTGAAGGACATCGGCGGTCAGGGCGGCATCTGGCGGCCCGTGAGCATAGCGGTCAAGTAAGCTCCTCCTCCCCCCCGCGTGAGCGCAAGATCCCCTGCCCGCGAGCGGAGGATCTTGCGCTTTTCGCCTCTTCACGGGGGGCTTTCGGCCCCCCGCCGCACAAAAATTCAAAAAAAAAGTAAAAAGCCCTTGACATTTCTCCGGGGGGAGTGTATATTAGGAAACAGGTTCGGGATATAGCGCAGCCTGGTCTAGCGCGTTTGACTGGGGGTCAAAAGGTCGAGAGTTCAAATCTCTCTATCCCGACCATTTTTTTCCGCAAATTTCTGGTGTGTGCCCGTTCCGTGAGCATCAAACTCCCCGGCGCCGGTCGAAGCATGCCGGCTCCGAAGGGAAACCCGCGCGGCAAAGCGGCGGGCAGTATGGTTCAGCAGCAAGGATGGAGGGATGATCGTGAATATGAGCAGTGTAACCGTTTCCTTCGACCCGGAGTGGCTCGAAGCCCGGCGCGCGAACGGTGTGCGCGTGATCCGCCGGGTCGAGAAGTGGGTAGCCTCCCAGGAAGATGTTTCGCTGAAATCCAGTTCCGGGACCGCGCTGACGGTGGAGCTGGCGCCCGCGAACCGGGAAAAATTCCTGAACGGCCTGGCGGAACTGCTGAAGACCGATTTCGGCGAACGCGACCCCTGGGCCCACGCGGTCTTTTCCGGCGACCTGGCCGGACTCGACGTGCCGACCCTCAGAAACAGGGAAAGTGCGAAAGAGGAAAAGACCGCTCAGGAGGAGCAGGTCCGGACCGAAGCGAAAGACAAGGAAAAGGAACAGGAAACGGCGCAGCCGTCGGGCCAGAAGATGCAGCAGGCCGAAGAAAGTCAGCCGGGCAAGGGGCTCGGCATCGATCAGGCCCCGCAGCAGGATCCCCTCGAGGTGCTCGAGGAGATCTGCGGACGGGTGCCGGTCAAGCACAGCCGTGAGCTCGAGGCCTACGTTCGCGAAACCGCCGCGGTGATCCCGATGCTCCAGAGGCTGGGGGCCGAGTCCTCGCTCTGGCACCAGCACCTGCTGCTGGCGGTCGACGAAGGCTACGGCCGCTCGGAGTTTCTCATGGCCTTGGCGAAACTCTACAAGGCGTTCGGTCTCATGAAAGGGGATCCCGACAAGACTTCGGTGCGCGAATACATCCTTCTGACCGACGGGGATATGAACTCCGACGGTTATCGGGTGACGTGGAGCAGACTGCTCGACGCTGTCGAGTCGCTGAGCCGCTCCAACGTCCGCAACGGCATCTCGAAGGTCGTGCTCTACCTCGACATCTCGGCGTGGCAGTCCTCTCTCGCGACGCCCGAAGGCAAGAAGTACCTGCGCCGGCTCAACTCCATGTGCGGCTCCTTCCTCGTGGTGTTCCGCGTTCCGTTCCTCGAAGGCCACGTGCTGCGCGAGACGGCCGACGCCCTCAACGACATTCTCAACGTGCGCACCATCGCCGTGCCGCCGGTGCCGATCAGCGACATGATCGAGTACGCCCGTAACGAATTGTCGACGAGCGGATTCCGGATCGCCGACGACGCCTTGGACACATTCGAACAGTGGGTGCTCCATGAAAAGGTGGACAACAGTTTCTTCGGCTACAAGACCATGGACAAGGTCGTGCAGAAGGTGATCTACGAGAAAGCCCTCTCCAACTGCCGCCGCCGGGCGGAAGACCGCGTCATCGGCCGGGATGACCTGGGCGTGTCGTTCGGGGCGGAACCCGAGGATGATCCCGTGGCCGAGCTGAAAAGAATGATCGGCATGCGGGAGGTGGAACGGCGCCTCAAAGAGGTGATCGTCCAGATCAAGACCCAGAGGACACTTGCCGCGAAGGGGAAGAAGGTGGAGAGACCTGCCATCCACATGCTCTTCACCGGGAGTCCCGGCACCGGAAAGACCACCGTCGCCCGCATCGCGGCGCGCATGATGAAGAAGGCCGGGATTTTGCGCAAGGGGCATCTCGTGGAAGTGAAGGGACGCGATCTCTGCGGTGAATACATCGGCACGACCGCGCCCAAGACGAGCGCCATCTGCCGGGACGCCTACGGCTCCGTGCTCTTCATCGACGAAGCGTATTCCCTCTTCCGCGACGAGTACTCCTCCGCCCGCGACTACGGCCGGGAGGCCCTCGACACCCTCGTCGCCGAGATGGAAAACCACCGTGATGACTTCTGCGTGATCATGGCCGGCTACAAGGACGAGATGGACGCGATGGTCCAGGGCAACGCGGGCCTCAAGAGCCGCATCCCCTACGAGATCGAGTTTCCCAACTACACGAGGGAAGATCTCGAAAAGATCTTCTTCACGATGCTCGACGGGACCTTCGACTATGAGGAGGGCCTGAAGGACGTCGTGCATGAGTTCTTCGCGGCCATGCCCGAAGAGGTCTTCACCTCCAAGGAGTTCAGCAACGGCCGGCTCGTGCGCAACCTCTACGAGCGCACGTGGGGCAAGGCCGCATACCGTCAGAGTCTCGAAGGGGGCGAACTGCGCATCCTCAAGAGCGACCTGGCCGGAGCGACGGCGGACAGCGAGTTCAAGAAACTCATGAAGAAAAATTTCGAGCGCCGGGGGATCGGCTTCGGCGCGTGACGGAAAGTACCATAAGAAGGAGAAAAAGCGATGGAACGTGAACAGATTGTGGATGCGGTGCGCGATTGGCTCGAGAAGGATGATTGGCGGTACGAGTACATCGCCGATAAGCAGCTGATCAAGATGGGGATCAACCTCAACAGCAAGATCAAGAACGGCAACATCTTCATCGATTTCAAGGACGACTGCTACCTGGTGTACCTCTATTCGCCGGTCAGCGGCGACAAGGACAACCTCGAAGAGCTCAACAAGTACCTGACGATGGCCAACTACGGCCTCATCAACGGGAACTTCGAGCTCGACCTGCGTGACGGCGAGATCCGCTACAAGTCCTACGTGAACTGCGACGGTCTGGACTCCCTGCCCGATCAGGTCATCAAGGACAGCATCTATGTCGGGTGCGTCATGATGGACCGCTACGGCAACGGCATCGCCGCCCTGGCGATGGGCTTCTCGGATGCCGACACCGAGATCAAGAAGGCGGAAGGGCATGAAGACGAGGATTCCGACGACTGAAGCGCGCCCGCTCCGGGCCTGTTTACGGACCGTTCCGGAGCCGATCGGCGCGACGTTCGGGAAATGAGGATCGCACGACGTGCGGTCCTCTTTTTCAAGCGCATTTTCACCATGGAAATCAGCAGCGAACTCCCTGCGGGGAACATCCGCGTTCTCGACATCCGGGAACGCACGGTCCTGCTGGAACAGGAACAGCGGGATTCGAAAAACGAGTGGTTTTACTGGAAATTCAAGGCCCGCTTCGACGAGCCGGGTGTGTGGCATTTCAAGTTCGCGCAGCCGTACAAGATCGGCACCCGGGGCCCGGCGGTCAGTTTCGACCGGGGCGACAACTGGGAGTGGCGGCCCGATTCGAGCCTCTCGGACGCGGAATTCACCTTCGACTGCCGGGAGCCGGGCGAAGTCTGGTTCTGTCAGGGCCTGCCCTATCTGCAGCGGGACTGGGACCGTTTCACGGCGGAGTTTGCCCAAAATCCCGCCATGCGCCTTTCCTCACTCTGCAAAAGCCGGAAGGGCCGGAATGTGGAACTGCTGGAACTCCGGGAAGGGACGCCGCCTCTCGCGGCGGTGCTCACCGCCCGGCACCACTGTCAGGAAATGTCCGCTTCGATGGTGCTGGAAGGAGCGCTCCGCCATGCCCTCGCCGACGGCGAAGAGGCCCGCGCTTTCCGCCGGAAGGTCGCCCTCCATGTCGTCCCCTTCACCGACAAGGACGGGGTGGAAGAAGGCGATCAGGGAAAGGGCCGGTTGCCCCGTGACCACGCCCGTGACTACGACGGGAGCCCCATCTACCCCGAAACCGCCGCCGTCTGGAAGCTCATCGGGAAGGTAAAACCTTTTCTCGTGCTGGACCTCCATTCGCCGTGGATCCGGGGCAATCACCACGAAATGCCCCATCTGGTGGAAAACCGGAACGCCCGGTTCTCTCCGGAACTGGACCGTTTCGCCCGACTGCTGGAGGAGGCCGCCCCGGAGTACGCCCCCTTTTCCGCCGCCGACACGCTCCGCTGGGGGACGGCGTGGAACACCGCCGCCAACTACGATTCACGGAGCGTCAGCGGCACGGGGCTGAACCTGACCACTGCCTGCGGCGCATTTTCTTTCGTCCGGCTGGCCGTCTCTCTGGAGATCCCCTTCGCGAATTTCCGGGAAAAGACCATGACGGAAAAGGAGTTTCTCCGCTTCGGAGAAGCCCTCGGCGAGGCCATCGGCCGTTACGCCGACATGCAGGCGTGACTTCAGCGCAAGCCCATGAATTTCGCGGCGTTGTTGTAGAAGACGTCCT
>JAFSYV010000211.1 GCA_017443585.1 Lentisphaeria bacterium
GGTCGATGTCGTGACAGCACTTGGCCAGCAGACTGGAAGCGCCGCAGATCTCCTTTCTCGCCCACTTGCCCCGGACGTAGCAGGCGGAAAAGTGGTGATAGCTCACATGCTCCGCCGTCTGGATGTCCATGATCCGCCCCACTTCGCCCGCGAGGATCCTTCTCTTGATCTCGGCGTAAAAGGGCGCGTAGCGCAGCACGTGGCAGATCATCACCTTGTGCTTCGTGCGCCGGGCGGTGTCGGCGAGGCGCTGCAGTTCCTCCTCATTGACGGCGAAGGGTTTTTCCAGCAGCACGTCATACCCCGCTTCGAGGAGCGGCAGCGTGGTCGCCACATGCTGCTGGTCCATGGTGCCGTTGATGACCGCGTCGGCCAGCTTGCCCCGTGCGGCCAGTTGTTCCGCCGTTTCGAAGCACATATCCGGGCCGAAGCCGAAGCGCTCGGCGGTGTACTTCCGCCGTTCGGGCAGAAGATCGGCCACGCCGACGATCTTCAGCGCATCGGGTTTGATTTCCGCAAGATGGGCGTAGGCCAGCGAACGGTGCCCCGCCCCCACGATGATTGCCGTAAGCATTTTTCCTTGACCCTTATTTATGTTTCAGCTCTGCTTTCATGAGGAATTCGGCCTTGCCCCCCGGAGCCGGCTGGACCCGGTCGAAGACCGGTTCGAAAGAGGAGCAGTCACCGCGCATGGAGTCCCACGTCACGAGGGCCCGCGGCCGGGGCGCAAAATCGGCTTCGAGAAGCGTCGCGCTCCACGGCGCGCTCAGCGTCACGGGGAATTTCCCCGCCTCGGCCCGGTGGTTGGCCCGCTTGAAGGCCGCCTCGAGCAGAGGATCGGGGGCGCCGACGCGGAAGATCTTCTGCACGAAGTTCCGGGGGAAGACCTCCCCCGAAGCGAAGCGGAGAAAGCCCACTTCGACCCCCTTCTTACCCAGCAGCGCGGGCACGTTGTGGAACCTGAACGAGAATTCCACCGCGTCTTCGAGCAGATTCACGAAGCGGCAGAAGCTGGTCACGCCCGAGGCGGTGAAGGTGTGTTCGAGTTCCACCCTGACCCCCGCCAGGGGACGGCTGTCTTTGGCCGAGAGGACCCGCGAAAGGCTCACCTTGACCCCCTCCTTCACGGGAACGATCCCCCCGAGTTTCATGCCGGAGCCCAGTACGAAAGCGGCATTGGCCGGATACCAGACGGCGGGGACGCCGAAACCCATCTGTTTCCGCTCGCTCACCAGCACGTCGTTCCCGGCCTTCCAGTTATGGATCCGGCCGCCTTTGCCGGGATCAAGCGTGAGGCTGTACGCGGCGCACTTCACCTGAAACGCGTTATCCTTCGGCGTCACCGTGACCCCGGCGGAAGAAACAGCTTTGAGTTTGCCGTAGTCGATGACGGGATTTTCCGCGGCGGCGTAAGAGGAGACTTTCGCGTAATGCTCCCTTTCCCACTGCACCGCCTTTTCGATCAGGGGACGTCTCGCCTCGAGGAGCCGCTTCATTTCGCTCTTGTCGAAGCCGCCCGCGACGGGGGCGCCGATCCTGATGAACCGCCAGCGGAGCGCTCCCGCCTGAAGCAGGATCCCCGACGCAAGTTCTTTGCCCGTGAAGTTGGCGTAAGAAGCTCCGTTCACTTCGACGCCGTACCGCAGTTTCGGATCAAGTCCCGCGACTTTGAGCTCGAAGAAGATCTCCCCCTTCTGCCAGAAGTTCCCCGCGCAGACGAGCACTTCCTCACCCAGACGCCAGACCTGGAACTGGAGCGGCCCCAGCTTGCTCAGACCGGGGTAACGCCCCGGAGCCCCTTCCGGCTCCGCGGCGACGGGCGGGTAGTAGAGCTTTTCGGGGAGACTCGTCACGGGTTTCAGGCTGACGCCCGCATTGTCGGTCCGCCCTTTGAGGGTGTAGTTTTCGTACCGGGCGATGAGGGTGCTCGCCTTCGCCGCGCTCCGCCAGTGGCGGTAGTCGTACCCGCGGGGGAAGTAGTAGCAGAAGACCCCGTCATAGCCCCGGACGAAGTAGGAGAGGATCTCGAAGGCGAGGGCTTCGGGCTCGGTCACCCAGTCGCTGCTCTGATAGCTGTGGGGGAAGGCGATGAGCCGGGGGGGCTTGCGGTCCTTGTAGTTCTCCGCCATGAAGCGTTTCACCATCCCCGCGGCCACCCACGGGATCAGGTGGATCGTGGGGTAGTAGCTGTAGAGCTGTCCCGCCCGGTTGTAGACGTAGGGCCCCCAGGGTTCGAGCCAGGGGAAGTCGTACATGTAGTCCTTGACGTTGTACTGGCGGCAGTAGACGTTGTGTTCGTTCGTCACGCTCCGCCACGAGATCTCGGGGACGAAGTTGCTTTCCTTGCCCGCCGCCTTGCCCAATGCGGAAATATCCTCCTGAAGCGTCTTCATGAGCTTTCCGTGCTGGCGGGAGCGGAAGGTGCAGTAGAGATCGGCGTATTTCCGCAGGATCTCCGCGGGCCACGCCTTCCGGATCGCTTCCGCCGGGATCCGGCCGGCGCAGAATTTCACGAACTCCTCCCGGCAGCGGTCGCAGAAACAGCCCTTGGAGTCCAGATAGTAGGGCTCCCAGTTGGGCATGAAGTTGTCGGTCAGGTCCTCGTCGACGAGGGCGGCTTTCAGGATCTTGCCGTAGACGGACTCCCGGTAATAGGGCCCACGGGTGTAGACCTCGACCGGGCAGATCTTCCGGGGCCAGGCCTTGCCGTCGACCATCCGGAACTTGGCGAAGTCCGGCTTCGGGGCGGCCCCGAGACGGAATCCGTTGGCCAGATTGGAACTCCCCATGTACCGGGGGAACCCCTGCTTTTTCATGGCGTGGGAAACGGGCCCCTTGGCGCCGAAGATGCAGGAAAAGCCGCTGGTCAGGTAGAAATCGGTTATGGCCTGAACGCCCTCCTTTTCGAAGGTCCATTCGTTGTTCAGCATGGCGGCGGAACGGAAGAGCGCCGGGCGTTTCCCGTGAAAGGCGGGGATGACCTTGAGTTTCAGTTCGCTCGTCGGTCCTTCCCACGCCCCGTCCCGCAGGCGGTATTTCGCGGTGTAGGTTTTTTCCGAGGCGGGGAGTGTGCTTGCGATCAGCACCGCCGCCCCGTGCTGGGCGTACCAGGAGCGCTTCAGCGCCGCAGGGAGCATCTGCATGAGGCCGATGTGCCACACGTTTCCCCCGGCTTTGGTCAGGGGGCAGTTGGCCCGGGCGTCCACGACGCGGAATCCGGGGGGCAGTTCCAGTTCCAGGCGCAGCGCCTTGCGTTTGAACTTCGGATCGTGGGCGTGGAAAGTGAAGTTGACCACGCCGGGGAGCTTTTCCCCGAGGCAGAAGAGATTATCCTGAAGCGAGTAGGGCATGACCTTGACCTGAATGGGGCCCTGATCCGCTGCCGCCGCGACGGGGTACAGCCGCACGTCGTCCACGAAGGCTTCCCCCGCGCCGTAGAGGCAGAAATTGAGCCCCGCGGCGGTGCACCCGGCGGGGAGCCGCAGGTCGAAGGAATAACTCGTCCACGCCGCCCGGAGCGAAAAGTAGGGTTGGATGCCCTTGCCCTCGTAGCGGAACGGACCCTTCCCCGCGCTCTTCATTCCCCGGAGCTGGATGAGGAAGAGGCCCCGGTTGGGGGCGGTGGGGGTGTGGGAGCCCCGCGCCTTGAAGACCAGCCGGTAGAGGCCGTCTTCCGCCGAGGCGGGGATCGTCATCGTCTGGCTCACCCGGTTGGAGATCTGGGGGAAGGGTTTGTACCACTTCGCCACCTCGTCCGGGGTCTTGAGGTGGAGCACGTGTTTTCCTTCGGGGGCGGAGCACGACGTCACCTCATGTACGGCGGCCTGGCGGAATTTTTCCTGAAAGACCTTGAACTTCGGGTCGTCGTTCCTGCCGTGGGTCCGGGCCGATCCCAGCCACGCCCCCTCGCCCTTTTTGCCCTTGAAGTCGGTGCCGAGGAGCTCGAAAGAGCCGTTTTCGACGAAATTGATCCGGCTTTCCTCACGCCGGGGTTTGGGATCGAACCGGGACCAGTCCGACGCCACGCCGCCCGAAGAGAAGATCTCCGGCACTCCGGCCGAGAGAACGCCGCATAGCAGAAAAGCGGTAAAGAACGGTCTCATCATCGAAAACTCCTTTTTGAAAGTCCTTCCTTACAATCCCAGGATCTTCAGCACGTTTTCCCGTGCGACTTTTTGGAAGACCGTTTCGGAGATCTTCCCTTCGTCCCGGAGTTTGCGCAGAAAATAGACCAGTCTGGCGTTGTCCTCGGTGGGTTCCAGACAGACGTCGAGGCCGAAGCAGAGCCGGTCCTGAAATTCGTTGAGGAACTTGATCGCGTACTCTTCGTCCCGGATCAGGGCGTTGGCGCCGGACCCGGCGGAAAGATCCCCGTAGAGGTTGGGGCATTTCCGCATGATCTTCGGCACCGCGCCCTCCCGGACCTTGCCCTTGGGATAGCCCGCCCGTTCGGCCACGGTGTCCAGTTCGCTGATCTCGGCCCAGAAGGTCTGGCTGTGGCCCAGCATGCGCAAATTCGGATGGCGCTTCAAAGTCTCCTCGAGCCCCGGCAGTCCGGGCTCGTCGTAGATGCCGTAGCAGCCCCCGAGGCGGTGGGCGAGATGAAAAGTCATGGGGAGTCCGCTCTTTTCCACCGCCCGGAAGAAGTTCTGCATGTGGGGATCGTAGAAGGAGAGGTTGAAGGTGACTTCGCCCACCCCGCGGCAGCCCAGCTCCTTGTACTGTTCGAAAAGGAGCTCCAGCGGCGAGGCCGGGTCGTAGTGCATGGCGTAGGGGTGCACGTTGCAGAAGGGGATGAACCGGCCGGGGAAGCGCTCGGCGGCTTCGAGGATGTCCTCGTTGGCCTGGGGAGGATAGAACTCCGGTCCGAGGAGGGGCATCAGCACCCCTTTTTCCACATCGTGCTTGTCGTAGAACTCCAGCAGTCTTTCGGGGGTGACCCATTTGCGGGTCCCTTTGGAACCGTAGACGGGGGTTTTCCGGTAGGCGTGGGCGTGAACATCGATGAACATGATCGTATTTCCTTATGCTGTTTCCGGGCGATGATCGCCCGGCGGTGCTTAATGTAGTCGCGATTCCGGGCTTTTTCAACCCGTTTTCTCCGGGGGACGGTGAAAAAAAGGCAAAAAAGCACAAAGGAAACTTGCATTTTTCCCCATTCCGGATTATGTTATAGCCGCCTCTCGGGGCAAAACGTGTTTTTTCTTTCCGACAATTCCAAAGGAGATGAAACGGATGAGCAAACTTGCACTTTACGGCGGGACCCCGGTCCTGAAGGAAAATCCCGAACACCTCTTCCATTGGCCTATCGTCAACGACGCCATGCGCAAGGCCCAGCTGGACGTCCTCGAAGCGGGCAACATGTCGGGGAACGACATCACGGCGAAATTCGAGGAAGAGTTCGCCAAGTGGCAGCATGTGAAGTACGCCCTGGCCCACAACACGGGGACCAACTCGCTCCTTGCGGCCATGTACGGCGTGGGCCTGGGCCCCGGCGACGAACTCATCTGCCCCTCCATCACCTACTGGGCCAGCTGCACGGCGGCGCTGGGGCTGGGGGCCACGGTGGTCTTCTGCGACATCTGCGAAAAGGACCTGCAGATCGACCCCGCGAGCTTCGAAGCTCACATCACCCCCCGGACCAAGGCGGTGATGGTGGTCCACTACATGGCCCACCCCGCCGACATGGACAAGATCATGGCCATCGCCCGGAAGCACGGGATCAAGGTCATCGAAGACGTCTCCCACGCCCAGGGCGGCCACTACAAGGGGAAGATGCTGGGGACCTTCGGCGACGTGGCGGGCATGTCGCTCATGAGCGGCAAATCCTTCGCCATCGGCGAGGGGGGCATGATGGTCACCAACGACCCCGAGATCTACCGCCGGGCCATCCGTTTCGGCCACTACGAGCGGATCAATCAGGTCTACTCCGACGAGGAGATCGCCGGGACCAACATCATTCCCTTCGGCGGCCAGAAGTTCCGGATGCACCAGATCTCTTCGGCCATGGGAATCGAGCAGCTCAAGAAGTACGATGCCGAGATCGCCGAGATCGACAAGGCCATGAAGTACTTCTGGAAAGGCATCGAGGACGTCAAAGGATTGCGCATGATCTATCCCGACGACCCGGGCAGCGACAAGTCCGGATGGTACGCCAGCCGTTTCGGCTATGACCCGGAGGTCTTCGGCGGCGTGAGCAACACGGTCTTCGCCAAGGCCCTCGCGGCGGAGGTGCAGGGGCAGTTCTGCGCCCAGTGCAACTTCCCGCTGCATCACTCGGAAGTCTTCTACACGGTGGACATCTTCGGCCACGGACGGCCCACGGCCGCCCTCAATTTGCCCAAGGGCGTCGATCCCCGGGCGCTGACGGGGAAACTGCCCGTGGCGGACACCATCAACAGCCGTCTCTTGGGCGAACCCTGGTTCAAGCACTTCGAACCCGACCTCATCGACCGCTACGTGGAAGCGGTCCACAAGGTGGCGGAAAACTACAGGGAGCTGCTGGTCGAAAAGGGCGACGACGCCCGTTCCGGCAACGTGGCCCTGACCCACCGGAAAAAGTGATCCGCGATCCTTTCGTCTCCGACGCTCCCGCACACAACCTGCGGGGGCGTTTTTTTTCAGAGGTACACGATCAGGAACTGGCATTTGTTTGTCTTGGGATCGTGCCAGAGGTAGTAACACACCTCGTGTTTTTCGTCGTTTCTGAAATAGAGAGTCGACTTGTCCCTTTCCGCCGCGTTCCACCAAGGCTCGGAAGGGAGAACGGAAAAACGGAGGTCCCACAAACCTCCGTCCTTTTCCCGGTCCTTTTTCTCCAGCTGTTTCATTTTGACGATCCGGGCCACGGCCTCAGGCGTTGCCTCGAATGCCAGACAGAAAAGCGGGTCTATGCCCGGGAAATAATCGGCATATGCATAGACTTTCCGGATGTTCTTGTCCGCTTTGATGCCGGTCATGTTTTCGAACATTTTGCGGTTCTTTTTCGTATCTGGGCGGGTCGAATCATAATCGCATCCCGCCGCGAAAAGCATCAGCGCAACTCCCAGAAAAGCCAACAGCTTTTTCATGATTTCCCTTCTCCTGTTGTTCCCGTCAGCCCTCACCCGGAGTCGCTAAGGGTAAAATGCCAAAATCTGGCATTTCCCTGTCTTGGGATCATGCCAAAGACTGTAGAACTCCCTGTGCTTTTCGTCGTCTTTGTGATAAAGATCGGACTTGTTCCTTTCTTCAGCATTCCACCACGAGCGCGAAGGATGAGGGGAACAACCGGGCTCCCACAGAAGTTCGTCCTTTTCCCGGTCCTTTTTCTCCAGCTGTTTCTTTTTGACAATCCGGGCCACGGCTTCAGGCGTTGCCTTGAATGCCAGACAGTAATGGGCGTCGAGGTAGGGAAATTCATCGGCGTACACGTAAACTTCGCGAATACTCTTGTCCGCTTTGACGCCGGTCAAACTGGTGAACAGCTTACGGTTCGATTTCGTGTCGGGATGTACCGGGTCATAATAGGAACATCCTGCGGCGCAAAGTACCAGCACCGCTCCCAGAAACGCCAACAGCTTTCTCATGATCTCCCTTCTCCTGTTGTTCCCGTCAGAATGTCAACGAGGTCTTCACGGTCCCAATATACACCTTTTCGATGTGTTTTTCAAGAACTTTCTTTTTTTTCTATGCTTAACTCCGCCATGAAATGATTTCTCTCCCGCTGTCTCCCATTTCATTCCAATGCGCTCGAACTTTCAGGCTGTCCGTATTGCCGAGTAAATCATGATAGACTGACCCCAAAATTGAAGTGATCACATTGTAGGGGTTATCAAAATTAAGTTTTCCCCCCGAGCGGGGGCGCAGATCCAAAATGTCTTCGATGGAAAATTCCATTTCCCAAAGATAGACGAACCCGCTTGCGTTGTAAAGCGCGTGGTATATCCCCTCGTACCGTACCGTTCCATGACGTAATGCCCAAGTCAGCTCGTTTATCCCGACATTCCACGTGTCGGAATATTTTGAAAATGAGTCGATCGGGTGGCGGAGAGTGAATTGGAGCTGTTGAAGCATGGAGTCTCCGTTTCGTTCCCCGCCGAACGCTTTGCCTATTTCGCCTCGAATCCGCCCGTCGAATTTTTCCGCTTCGAGCAGCGGGATCCGTCGTGCTTGTGACTTGATATCGGCAATGACCTCTGTGTTGACTTTCTTGCGGACATCCTCCATCGCCGGGTCATTTATGATCAGATCCACAAAATGTTTGCCCAACGTAACACGCTGGGAATTTGCGATCGAATTCAGCCCCAGTTCCCAAAGATTGTCCACCTCTTTTCTCAACTTGAAAGCGGTTGCCAGACGACGTCTGAATTCCGTCCCCCACGGGCGGCCGAGGCCGTAGGTGCTGAAGTCGTCGATTCGACGCTTCAGACCATCGAAAAAACTGTTCGCAAGGGCTTGGCTTCGCGACAGCACGTAAGTGTCGATATTGTTGATGGCTGTCTCAATACCTCCCTTTGCCCGTTTCTCTTCATCTTTTTGCGCATCGTTCAGCCATGTGGTGACCCGTGTCGACGAGGTTTCCTTGTAAAATTTCGGGCAGTACAGGGCCAAGTATGTGTCACAGGCCCTTTCTTCCGCATTGATTTTCGCAATCAGATCGTCGAGCAAAACTTTTTCCCTGTCGATCCAGCCCGGACGGTCCAGAGTCCGCTGTAATCCAATTGCATATCCGCTTTTTCGAAGATCGAGTGCTGCTGCCGCAGACGGTCAAACTCTTTTTCCAGATTTTCCTTCGCCTTGCGTTCAGAATCGTCCATTTTACTCCTTCTGATTGTGTTTGTCCGGCATTGGACCTACACATGCCGAAATCGTCAAGAAAATGGTGTGATTTCCCAATGTCAGGAGTATAAGGTCTGATGTGAAAATCAGGTGTCTTTTTTTTACGGAAGGCCTTGCCCGTCGAACAGGTCGTTTGCTGCCACAATTTTGCGACAGGAAAGAAACTTCCCATCGAACAGGTCGGACCAGTCGGACAAGTCCGACAAGGGCCCGCAAGAGGGCGCGATCACTTCTTCAGCGCGGGGAGCAGAAAATGCATTATGATGCGGTATTCCGTTTCGGGGTCCGCGTCGCGGTTGCGGAGCAGCAGGTAGCGGAATTTGCCCGTGAGCGAGCAGAAGACGAAGAGGGCGGTTTCCTCCACGTCGTTTTCCCGGAAGACCCCCAGATCGATCCCCCGGCGGATGATCCGTTTCAGGATGTCCCCCGGCCGGATCTTCCCCGGAACGGGACGGACGGGGTTGTTCCGCAGATACTCCGTCCGCAGGTGGCGGTGGCGGTTGAAGTCGTCGATCATGATCCTGATGAAGCTCCCGAGCTGTTCTTCCGGCGGCGCATCCGGGGGAATGGTCCGTTCCATGAGCTCCACCATGATCACGCGCCTGGTCTCCATGACGGCGGTGATGAGTTCGGACTTGTCTTTGAAGTAATTGTAGATCGTCCCCTTGGCGACGCCGACGGTTTCCGCCAGACGGTCCATGGAAACTTCTCCGTCGACGGCGAAAAGTTCCGCGAAGGTGCGGCAGATCTTCTCGCGCATCTCTGCGGTGTGCAGTTCTTTGTTTTCGGGCGTCAGACGGGGCATATCCTTCCTCAAATTTCTCATTTTTGAGCTGAGGCTAAATTTAGCACAAAAAACGAAATTTTCAAGCCCCGATCGCCCAGTTTCGTGTAAAAAAGCCCGAAAGAGACTTGAAAAGGGGCCCTTGCGGTGGTAAATTTACCCCGACGCATTTGAAAACAGCGGAAATCACGGAGAACAGCGAAAATGAAGATCTACATCATGACCGATCTGGAAGGCATCAGCGGCGTGAGCTCGGCGAGCTACATCAGCGCCTCGTGGAACCGTCCGGACCTCATCGCCGAGGCCAGAAAGTACATGGCCGGAGACATCAACGCCTGCGTGGAGGGCTGTGTCCGCGCAGGAGCCGGCGAGATCCTCGTCAAGGACTGCCACGGGGGCGGTTTCAACGTCACCCGGGCCATGGTGGACGGCCGGGCGGACTTCATCGACGGGAACACGCCGGGGGAGCGCTTCGCCGACATCGACGGGGCCGCCGGGCTGATCCTCCTCGGCTACCACGCCAAGGCGGGAACGGCGGGGGCCGTCTGCGAACACACCATGAGCTCGGCGGGCTGGCAGAACGCCTGGGTCAACGGCCGGAGCATCGGCGAGATCGGCATCGACGCCTATATCGCGGGCGAACACGGCGTCCCGGTCATCATGGTCTCCGGGGACGACAAGGCCTGCGCGGAAGCCGCCGAATGGCTCCCCGATGCGGTGACCTGCCAGGTGAAAAAGGGCTTTTCCTGCAACGGGGCCCGGATGCCCTCTTTCGAGACGACCCGCGCCCTCATTACGGCCAAAGCTGAGGAGGCGGTCCGCAAGGCCGCCGCGGGGACGTGCGCTCTCCTCACCCACGACGGACCTCTCACCTTCAAGCTGGAGCTGGTCTCCCGGGGCCGTCTGCCCGTGAATCCCGCCTACCGCCATCTGGACGCCCGCACCTGGGAACTCGACGCTGAGACCATGGAAAAGGCCCTTTTCTTCAACTGGTGAGGGGGATATCATGAAAATCTACATCGTCACCGACAGCGAAGGACTGAGCGGCGTCAGCAGTTCCAGTTACATTTCCGAGGAAAAGGGGCGGCCCGACCTCATCGCCGAGTCAAGAAAACTCCTCGCCGCCGAGATCAACGCCTGCGTCGAGGGCTGTGTCCGCGGGGGCGCGACGGAGATCGTGGTCCGCGACGGCCACGGCGGCGGTCAGAACGTCACCCGTGCCATGATCGACGGCCGGGCCGACCTGATCGGCGGCCAGACGCCGGGGGTGCTGCTGGCGGACTTGGAGGGAAGCGCCGGGCTGATCCTTCTCGGCTACCACGCCATGGCGGGAACTCCGGGGGCCGTCTGCGAACACACCATGAGCTCCAAGACGTGGCAGAACGTCTGGATCAACGGCCGCAAGACGGGTGAGATCGGCATCTGCGCCTACGTGGCGGGGGAACACGGCGTTCCGGTCATCATGGTGTCGGGGGACGACAAGGCCTGCGCGGAAGCCGCCGAGTGGCTCCCCGAGGCCGTCACCTGCCAAGTGAAAAAAGGCTTTTCCTGCGACGGGGCGCGGATCCCCGCGCCGGAAAAGAGTCTGAGCCTCATCACCGCCAAAGCCGAGGAGGCGGTCCGCAAGGCCGCCCGCTGTCCGCTGCTCAAGGCCGCCTCTCCCGTGACCATGCGGCTGGAGCTGGTTTCCCGCAACCGCACGCCGGTGAACCCGGCCTACCGCATTCTGGACGCCCGCACGTGGGAACTCACTCAGGAGACCGTGGAAAAGGCCTTCTTCTTCAATCTCTGAAGACTTGCTTCAGTAACCGGGCTTGGAGCGGACCCGGTTGTGGGGGGCGCTGGGGAACGAGAGCTCGAAGGCGTTGCCTGGCAGGCGGCGGTAGGTGAGGGGCGCTCCGCTCCAGGGGTCGCGGAAGAGTTTCGGCAGAAAGGCCGGGACGAGGGCGTCGAGGCTTTCCGGACAGGTTCCCTTCTCGCAGCGGTAAAGTTTCAGCGCCAGCGCCGTGCCGTAATGCGCCCGGTACAGCAGGGCCTTGCGCAGGGCGCTCCGCTGCGCATCTTCCAGAGACCCCGGTTTTCCGCCCTTCGGGACGACGCCGGACCTGATCCACTCGGGGGCCATGCGTTCCAGTTCCAGAGTCTTGCGGAGGTGTCGGGCGACATCGAAGCACGCGAAGGGATAGACCGCCGCCCTTTTTCGGAAGTCGAATTCCGGCGGGTAGGCCCATTTGCCCCGGCCGAAGCTCCGGATCTCCCTCAATTCACGGGCTTGAAGCCTGTCTTCGATTGGCATTTGCACGGGAGCGGCGAGAAAGCGCGCGAGCATGGCCCGGTAAAGGGCGGCGGATGGGGGATCCTCCGGGCCGCAGCTCACTGCCATGTGGAGCCGGGTGGCGCCGACTGCGATCCGCACCAGCGCTTCGATGACGGTGGTCTCGTGCTCGAGCATGGTCCGCTCCAGTTTCTCCATCGGCTCCAGCAGGGGAAGGATCTCCGCCTTCCGCCCCTGCCAGTGGGCCAGTGCCGCCTGCGCCGCGCAGATCCGGGCGGCGGAACGGTATCCCACCAGAAGCGTCTGCGCTTTTTCCACCTCGAAGGGCTCTTCGGCGGCGATCCGGCAGCAGAGGTCGAGATATTCCCGGTTCCGGGCGAAGAAGGCCTTCCCTTCCGGCGAGGCGGCGAATTTCAGCGCCTGCTCCCGCCCCGCCGTCGGGACCGGCCTTTCGTCTCCCGGCTGCCACGTGCAATTGCCCGCAATCGGCAGAAACTGCCCCGCGCCCTCGTACATCGTTTTATCCAAGGCGGCGCGGAGTTCCTTTTCCCGCTTCCGGACCTCGCCGGGGACCCCGCGCCGGGGATCCTCGGTGATTTTCGCCCCGTTGAGGACAATTCCGGAGTAAACATACGCCGCCAGCGCGGCAACGCCCCACAGAACGAACCACAGAACGAACGGCCAAAGCAGAAGGGCGGCGGGGATGATCCACCGCCGCGCTTTTTTCTTCACTTTCATCGTGGGAGCCTCCTTTTGTTGAGCCTGATGATAATATAGCGCTTTTTTTCGTGAAATGCAAGTTCCGGATAAGGCCGGACAGGCCGGATAAGCCGGATAGGCCGGCCCCCCCCCGCGGAAGAGGGGGGCAAGGGGCCTTTCCCCGAGGACCGCAGTGCCGGTGCGCCGCTTGATTTCCGGCCGAAACGGGTGTATATTAAGCAAAAGCTCAGAATATTCTTCCAGAAAGGCAGCATCTCATGAAGAACGGCGCTCCCGATTGCGGCATCATCCTCGCCGCCGGCAAAGGTACCCGGATGGGTTCCGCCACCACCCCGAAAGTCTGTGTCCCCGTCAACGGCGTCCCCGCCGTCTGCCGCGCGCTCGCCACCTACCGCGCCTGCGGCGTCGGCCAGTTCATCCTGATCGTGGGCAGTCTGGCCGGCAAGGTCGTGGAAACCGTCGGCGGCGAGTTCGAGAACGTGACCTTCGTCTACCAGAAGGAGCAGCTCGGCACCGCCCACGCGCTCCGCTGCGTCTACCGCAACCTCGCGCTGCTGCCCGATGACGCCGACGTCTTCATCGCCGCCGGCGACCGGATGATCGATCAGAACGTGCTGGAAAAGTTTTTCGATCTCTACGCCGCCAGCACTTCCGAGCTGGCGGTGCTGGCGCTCCGCTGCGGCCCCGGATCCGGCCAGGGACGGATCGTCCGTGATGCCGGAGGCACCCCGGTGGCGATCATCGAAATGGCCGACATCAAACAGCGCCGGGTGCTGCGGCAGCTCCGTGCCGATGCCCTCTCGGGGGTCTCCCGCTCTCCGGCGGAGCTCCGCGACGTGATCGTCGAGGGGTTCTTCGGCGGCGCCGAATGCAAAGTTGCGAAGGCGCAAAAAGCCTTCGGCGCGATCTGGGAAGCCTGCGAATCGGGGCGGGTCCTTGCCGCCGCCGAACTTGCCGCCATGATTCCGGAGTCGATGACCGGATTCGAAGTCCCCGCCGCGGGCGGCCCCATCGTGCTGACGCCGGATGAGGTGGCCGCCATCTCCTGCGGCAACACCTCGGTCTACCTCATCAAGAGCGGCCTTCTGAAGCGGCTCCTCGGGGAGCTTTCCCGCGACAACGCCCAGCAGGAGGAATACCTTTCCGACCTCGTCGGGCTCTACGCGCGCGCCAAACTGGCGCTCCGCCGCCGTCCGGATACGCTGCTGCTCGAGGTCGAAGACCGTTCCAAGGTCCTCGGATTCAACAACCCCGCCGAACTGCTGGAGGTGGAAAAACTGCTCGGCAGCGACGACGGCGCTCCCGAACCGGCGGAGCTGGACCCCGCCGAATTCCGCCCGCTGGGCGAGTGGCTCCGCCTCTTTTCCGGCGCTCCGGAACTGGAATCGACCCTCGAACAGATCTACGGCGGCGACCCGACGATCCGGGAACGCCAGAAGCGGAACATCCGGCAGGTTCTCGACACCGCCCGGCAGACGATTCCTGCCGACGTCCCGTGCGGCATCGTCCGCTCGCCGGGGCGGCTGAACGTCATGGGCCGCCACATCGACCATCAGGGGGGCAACTGCAATCTGATGACCATCGGTTTCGAAACGGTGATGGCGGTGTTCCCCCGTGACGACGACCGGGTCGTGATCCGCCACTGCGATGCCGAACGGTTCCCCGGATGCGACTTTTCCATCTCCGAGCTGGTCGCCGATCTGCCCTGGGACGACTGGACCTCGCTGGTCAACAGCAGTAAGTTGGCCAAGATGATCAGCGAATACGGCGTGGATTGGACCCAGTATATCAAGGCCTCGGTGCTGCGGCTGCAGAAAAAATTCAGCAAACGCAAATTGCGGGGCATGACGCTCGTCGTCGGCGGCAACGTGCCGATGGCGGCGGGACTTTCCTCCTCCTCCAGCCTCGTGGTGGGCGCGGCCGAGGCCGTGGTGGCGGTGAACCGCCTCGACACCTTCCCGGCGCAGATCGTCACGCTCTGCGGCGAGGGCGAATGGTTCGTCGGCACCCGCGGCGGCAGTGCCGACCACGCGGCGGTGAAGATGGGGCGGCGCGGCACGGTGGTCAAGGTGCGCTTTTTCCCCTTCGGGGTCGAAGAGAACGTCGTCTTTCCGGAAAATTACTCCATGGTGATCTGCGACTCCGGCATCAAGGCGCGCAAATCCGCCGATGCCAAGAACCAGTTCAATCACCGGATCGCCTGCTACCGGATCGGTTTCGCGCTGATCCGCCGTCTGCTGCCGCAGTTTTCCGGTGTGCTGGGACACTTGCGCGACGTCACGCCCCGTACGCTGCAGATGCCGCTTTCCTTCTTCTACCGGCTGCTGCTGATGCTGCCCGAATCCGCCACGCGGGAGGAGCTCCGCGCTCTGCTCCCCGGCGAGGACCTCGAAGTCTGGTTCGCCAACCACGCCGAACCCGCCGACGGGCGCTATCCCATCCGCGGCGTGGTGCTCTTCGGACTGAGCGAGTGCGAACGGGCGGCCCATTACGCCGAGGTGCTGAAACGGGGCGATCTCGCCGCCATCGGGCGGATGATGAAACGCTCTCACGACGGCGACCGCGTCGTTTCCTACGACGAAGAGTGGCATGAACGGCCCTTCCGGGCGGATGTTTCCAACACCGCCATGCTGAATCTGCTGAGCGACCTCGAAAGCGGCGCGCCGGACCGGGTCATCCGCGCCCAGCTGGACCACCAGTCGGGCGTCTACGCCTGCAGTCTGCCCGAGATCGACCGGATGGTCGATATCGCCGACCGCACTCCCGGCGTGCTGGGGGCGCAGCTCGCCGGGGCCGGGCTCGGCGGCTGCATGATGGTGCTTTGCGAAGACGCCGCGATCCCCGAACTGCTGCGGCGTCTGGACGAGCTCTACTATCGGCCCGCGGGCCGTCCGGCGGCGACCATGGTCTGCCGTCCGGTCGCCGGTTCCGGCTTGATCGCGGTCCCCGCCCGCAACTGACCCTTCAGTCCGTAAAAAAGGGGGCGCAGTGAAGTGTTTTCACGAAGGGAACAGTCTTTAATGATATAAGAGGTCCAGCATGAAGCATAACATGATCGCTTTCGGCTGGCTGAACTTTTCCGCGGCCGATATGAAACGGACGAAGGAGGCGATCGCGGAGTTGAAAGTTCCGGGCAGTGTCGATGAACTCGGCATATCGATCATCAGGGACGGTTTTGCCGACAGATTGTTCCCCGGACTGAATGTGATGCAGACTTCCCTGAAGTACTACCTGCTGCTCCCGGCCATGCTTCAGGAGATCGAACGGAAATTCCCGAAGATCGGAGAGAACGAAAACATCCGGCCTCGGCTTCTGGAAAAACTGATCGAAAAGGAATGCCGCTTCTGCGATGCGGCGGTGATAGTCGCCCGTCGGCCGGAGGGGATCATCGGACAAGAGTCTGCCGGACAGAAAATATATGCCAAAAGAATGTCCCGCTTCCCTCACGGCATTTATTGGCATGGAATGGACATTTTCGGGCTTTTGCCGGATCATTATTCCACGTTGCGGGATTTTTGCGAAGGTATGCGGGCACGGCAGAGAGATTCCGATGATGAGTCCAAGCGTGACCGGAAGCTGCCTTGGGGTGAGGAGTTCGCCATTTACGGAGACGTCACTTTGGAGCCGGAGGCACCGGACGGGAAAAAGATCGATCCGCTTGAGCTGACTGAGGGCGAGTATGTTTTTCTGAGAAAGAAGATGCTTGACTCCGACGCGGTGAAAGGTACCGCTCTGGAAATTCTGCTGAACGAGCCGAGGGAATTGCGGGAGGCCGGATCCGCCGAGGAGATTCGGGAGACTTTCATCAAGGCGTTCGGCGATGTTGCCCGGCAGGCGGCGGAATTCGGTATCTTCATGCGCTGCGCGTTTCTTGCATATAACATAGCCTACCGGATGTACCGCTCCGGTGACGATGAAGAGATCGTCGAATATTACCATGAGCTTTACGAACTGCACGGGAAAGTCTCCGATTTGTCCATCCCTCCGGAATTCGGCTTCGAGCGCAAGAAACCTGGAACTCTGAGGGAGATGAAGAAGTTCCACGAGTTCATCAAAAGCGGCGGGATCGGACCGGAACCGCAGCAGGACATTCTGAATAAGATACAGAAAATGATGACTGATTGGGAAAAGGCCGCGGGGAAAAAGGTCCCTCATTTGAAGGAGCCGGGGCCTCAGCCGAAGGAAGCGGACTGGATCGGCATGGAATTCCTGGATTTCCGTTATAATACCGCGGTAAGACTTTTTTCCGGCGATGGCGTCTACGGCGAAGGAGAAGATCATGGAGATGACCCTGAAACCCACTGATCTGGTCGATTTCACCTCTCTGTTCCATCAGGAGGGGTTTATTCTGAAAAAAGTGGTCGGAACGACATATTCCCTTAATTATGAAACTCTTCTGATGCTGATCCTCGCGTTGATCTACGGCCACGGGGCCGATGATGCCATCGATAAGAAGACAAATGAAATATCTCCGGCTGCTCTGCTCGCGGCGATCCGGAAGGTCAGGAACGAAAATCTTCTTACTGTTTTCTGCCAGGCGGACAGGGCCGTTCTGGCGGCAAAAGATGATGAGGCGCACCTGATGACGCTGCTCGACGCCTTCGTCCGTCCGGTTCCCGTGGCGAAAACCTCCCAAGGCGGTTTTTCCTCCTTTCACTCCAAGGTATGGCTGGCCGCGTTTGAAAAAAATGACGGCTCGGAGGAAAAGGCGTTCCGGCTGATCGTGACTTCACGCAACCTGACTTCGAACCGTGATTTCGATGCCGTCGCCGTGTTCGACAGCACCGACAAGGGAAACGGGGGCGTGGTCGACGTGATCAAGAGGCAGGTCGACGTGGACAAAGAAGGGCAGGTCGGCGAGCTGTTCCGGGACTTTGATGATGCCAGATTCGGCATCGGCGCTTTTTCGTTCCTGAAAGACGGAGTAATAAATGCAGCGCGTCTGGGAAAATGTCATTCCATTTTCTCTCCTTTTCTGGACCCCGTGCAGCTTGACGGGCTGAAGCCTGAACATCCGATCAATATTTTTTCCTCTCAGCAGGAAATTTACAAATTGGGGGAAATCGTCCGGAATGAAAAATTCCGGTTCTTCATGCTGAATCCCGACCTGAACGAACATGCGGAAAATGAAGACCGCGCCGGCGGAAGACATTTCGGGCTTCACGCGAAACTTTACATCAGCGACGACGCCGTGATTCTCGGCAGTTCCAATTTTACGTATCGCGGCTTGACGCGGAACCGGGAATTCAATGTCGAGATCAAAAAGGGGATCCGTGAAGACGACCTGCTGGATTATGTCGGCGTCGGGAAAAAAGAAAATGAATCGCCGCAGGAACGGCAGGCGCGAGAAAGAAGCGGAATGTTTCTGCCTTATCAGGCTCCCCCGGAACCCGAGAAAGAACCTGATGCCCCCGAGGAAAAACTCAATGAGATCCTTCAAGCTCTCGCCTGCGGGCCGTTGAAAGCGGAATATGTTGACGGAAAGCTTTCCCTGACGGTTCCCTATCGGCCGGAAGCCGGTGTCACGATCCGCTGGAAGCCGTTTTTGCAGGGGGAGGAGGACTTCAAAGATCCCGGGAAAGAGGCTCTTTGCTGGGATGTTTCCAAAGAGAATGTCTGCCGGATCTTTGACTGCGAAGTCGAAATCGGCGGGGCGGAGGCGCGAATCCAGATGCTTGCCGAACTCGACGCTGATCTCTGGGACGAACGTTTTACCGCTGAAAAAAGAAAGATCAGTATCGATGACGAGATCAACTTCAAGATGCTGAACATCGAAGGCGTGGAGAATCTTTACGGGAGGGAAGTCCCGCTGAGGAGGGATGCGGGCGGACGTGCCGGCTGCGGGCAGACTCGAATGCCGCAGCCGCCGATTTTCGAACGGCTTCTGGAGGCGGATCGGGACCGGCTGAAACGCTTTTTTCTGGATGATCCGCTGCAGAAACGTGAAGATGGGGAAGATCCCTCCGGTTTATATGAGGCATTTGTGGAAATGGGCAGATTTTTCGGCTTCGATCCAGAGGTGAAGAGATCATGAGTCTGACCGAGTTTCAGCAAAAGGCGGTATGCAACGCCTGTCGTCGGCTCACCTGTGAAGGCGGCAGCGGCAGGTTTCTGATCGCGGATGAGGTCGGACTCGGCAAAACCGTCATTGCCAGGGAAATCATCCGCAAATTTCTGGACAACGCGGGAAAGAAGACCTTTACGGTCGTCTACATCTGCAGCAGTCAGCTTCTGGCCCGGAAGAATCTGAAGAAACTCGTTCCCCGGGGAGCCGATAAATGGAAAATCAAACAGTCTCCGGCAAGCCGGTTGAGTCTTCTTGCTTTGGACGATCATCTGATCGATCCTGATTCGCGGAAAGAAGAAGGAAATATCTGTTATTTCTATGCTCTGACTCCGGGGACTTCGCTGAATATCAGCCAGGGGAACGGCACGGTACAGGAACGGATGATGCTTTATCTCCTGGCCGGCGGAACGACCGAGGGCGAGCTCGATCCCCAAAACGATCTCGTGAAGAAGTACGCCGTTCATCAGGATAAAAACGGTGATCCGGTCGTGTACAGCGGTTGGAGGGCGATTTATGAAAACTTGCATAAGTTAAGGCAATGGGAGCGTATTTTTTCGAAGACAGAGGCGTTCCGTGAAGAGGGGTTCGATCCGGATAAGGAGATTTTCGAACAGCGGCAATTTCTGACCCGGTTCGGCGCCTCTCTGCTGAAGCCCGATCTCGTGATTTTCGATGAATTTCAGAATTATGAGAATATTTTCATCGAAAAGCAGACGAGTTCCGATGAAGAGAAACGTGCCCTCAGCGCGGAGCTGGACATCATCAACACCGTCTTTGCCCGCCTTGAACCGAAACCGAAATACCTGCTGCTTTCCGCCACCCCGTTCGCCCCCTTGACCATGAATGACGAGATCAGTCGCGGAGAAGTGAAACTGTCTTCCTGCGTGGCATTTACCCGGCTTGTCGAATGGCTGTCCGGTTCGGCAGGATCCGGGGATTTCGGCCGCGTTTGGAGGGAGTATTCCAAACTGTTCGAAGATTATTGCCGGGGCGATGCGTCGTTCGAGTCCGTGGCGGAAAAAAAGGGCAAGGTGGAGCAGACGGTTCGTTCCGTCATGAGCAGAACGGAACGGCCGGCGGATCTGTTGAAGAATCTGGTTCAGGAAATCGACAAAAAAACGACCGTTCTGACCGGCGCTGATCCAAAGAAGAAGGCGAGGTTGTTTCTTACCGAAAAAGGACACGACTACACCGGGCAGCTTCTGGCGTTCGAAAAGTATGCGCTTCGGCCGCTGAGTGCGATGCGGGACGATTATACATTCATCAAACGGGAGGAACGGAAGCCGCAGTATTATTTCAATGCCGGCAAAGTCAAAGCCGGTTTGGATCCCTCCAAGGCTTTGGAGGAGGAGATGTCCCATCCCTACTTTCAGCGCCTGCTCCGGGCGCTGGGTGAAAACAAGGATGGCGTTGATTACTCTCTGCTGTTCTGGATGCCTCCGACCGTGCCCTTCTATGAGCTGAAGGGACCGTTCGCCTTGGCGCATGAGATCGGTTTTTCCAAGATCCTGATCTTTTCCTCATGGCGGTATATCCCGCGGGTGATCAGTGCGGCGCTGTCCAACCACGTCGAACGGAAAATATTGGGCAACAGCAATACCAACAGTGAAGACAACCGTGCCAAGGTCGAGGCATATCATTTTTTTGATTCCAAAACGGATGATTCCAAACCGGATCAATTCAAAGCCAAACCCCTGCTTGATGCGGATTATGGCCCCGGCACATCGGAAGTGGAAATATTCTCTTCTCCCGCGAAGTCGGTCCGCTTTGCCCTGCGCAAATTGTTCGGGGATCGGGCTGAAGCTGTCTGCAAGATCTGGTCGACCAGGATCGCCTTCGCCCTGATTCAGAGAATACTTCGTTCGGATGGGAAACCGATCCTGAAAAGGACTTGGGACATCCTGAAAAGAGACGGCGATTTTCGGCGGCTTTTCGGCGTGGAAAAAGGAGAGCATGTCCCTTGGGAAAAACTTGCCGGGATCTACTGTTACGCCGGCTGTTTTGCGGCAGTCGCTTATGAGTACCTTTATCTGCTCATGCAGGAGTCCCATGCGAAAGATACGGTCGATGCGATCAAGGATATCTGTCGGACCTTTTACCTGTCTCTGAAATTGAGGGTCCATCCGATTCAGCTCGATTTCAAGGTGGAGGGCAAAAAGGAGCCTGAGCCGAAGCGCATCAATCTTCATTTTGCCGATTGTTTTTCCGAACGGGAAAAAAATCCCGCGGGAACGGCCCCTAACGACGCGGAAGGGGCTGCGCTGCCCAGAATCCTGAAAAAACTCTACGGTGTGCAGGATGATTCCGCCCCGGATGATGAGGAGAAGCTGGAAAACGCGCCGATCCGAAACGATGTGCTTCAATCAGCCTTCAATTCGCCATTCCGGCCGTTCGTCCTGACGACGACCTCCGTCGGGCAGGAGGGACTCGATTTTCACTGGTACTGCAGGAAGATCATGCACTGGAACCTGCCGGGCAATCCGGCGGCGTTCGATCAGCGGGAAGGCCGGATCAACCGTTTCGGTTCCTTCGCTCTCAGGCAGACGCTGGCGAAAGGGGTAAAGCTGTCTCCGGATTTTTCGGATTTTTCCTGGGCGAAAAAGTTTCAGGAACCCCAGGAAAATGATTGCGAGGGAATGATCCCCAGGTGGCTTCCGCCGCCGGAGGGATCGGAGGGGCCGGATCGAAGGATCGAAAGGATCGTTCCCTTTTTCCCGTTGAGCCGGGAACATCTCTGGCTGGCCGATCTGATCAAACTTCAGGGGATCTACCGCATGGTGATCGGACAGCCGCGTCAGGAGGAACTGCTGAGTTTGATCCGGAACCTTTCCTCGAAGAAGCAGAACGAGATTACAAAGCTCATCATTTCGCTGGCTCCGGCGTGTCCTTTGGACGGGGAGCCTCTGCAGGAGTGACCAAATGGAACGTGAATGTCTTGCTCCGGTCGTCGATTACGCATTTCTGAGCGATCCCGGTTTTCCCGAGACCTGGATCGTCACCGATGACGGGAAGATCCGGCTCTGGGTCGAGGGCGAGGCCGACGGCCTTCTTGCCCGGCGCCGGGAACAGAACCTTCCGGAAGTGTTCCGCATCGCCGGGGCGGAACGTCTCGTCCGCCGCTGGCGCAGGGAATTTCTTCCCATCCTCGAGCTGGGAGAAGAGTACACCCTCTTCGCACGGGAGCGGGAACTCTGGCTCCGGGATCACGACCGCTGCAGGCGTTTCCCCTCGGGGGCGGAAATTTCCTCCGATGCCTTCGCCAGAGCCGCCGCCGCGCTGGAACGGCACTGGGAAAGCTGGATCTCCGCCGGGACGGTTTTGCCGCCCCTCTCGCCCGCTCTGGACGGGGCGTGGCGCATGTCCCTCATCCACTCCCTCTGCGCCTTCGTGGGACGTCACCCGAAATACGGGGTGGAAAAGTACGGGGAGTTCCGGGCCGACGGCTTTCCGCCTTCTATCATCGCCATGTGCGGGACGCTGCTGGAGTTCGACCACGTGGAGGAGGCGCGGGAGCTCTTCGCCTTTTACCTCGACCGCTTCGTCCGGAGCGACGGGACGATCGACTACTACGGCGCCTCCCTTTCCGAATACGGGATGCTGCTGGATCTGGCCGCTTCGCTCACCGTGCCCGACGGGGGGCAGGAGTGGTTCATGCGTGTCCGCACTTTCCTGAAACGCCTGTGGCACTTGCTCGCCGATATGATGAATCCCTGGATGCATGAGCCGGGAAGCCCCTATCATCTTCCCTGCGGCTCCCCCGAAGCCGACCGCCGCCGGGACCGGGGCGAGTACTTCCACAACGCCGCGTGGATGTGGCGGGGGCTGGTCAGCCTGGCGGAAAAGACCGGCGCGTGGATGGAGCCGGAGGAGCGCTTCGAAATGGAGCACCTGGCAGGCGTCCTCAAGCGCCGCCTGGATCGGGCGTGGCGCGAACGGCGGCAGGCGCTGGGGGGATTCCCTCCTTACTCCGTCGCCCAGAGCGAACCTTTCTGCGACTGCGGCAGTTCCGTGGAGCGGGCCTACGCCAACTACCGGTATTATCCGGAAATGCTCTCCTCGGGGGCCTTCGACCGGGAGTCCATGCTCTCCATCATCGGCGTCCGTGAAAAGTGCCGGGGCGAAGTCGCCGGCATGACCCGGCTTTACTGGCCGGAAAGCCCCTGCGAGGTGGCCGACCACTGGACCGTCTGCTCCTGCGCGCGGGGGCTTCTCGAGTGCGGTGAAAGGGAGCGCTTCATGGCGTTGCTGCGCAGTCACCTGCTCAATTACATTTCGCCCGACCTCTTCTACGCCTACGAGACGGTGACGGTCTCGGGTTCTCCCCGGCGGGCGTGGAGCGACTGGTGCGTCCCCGCCCAGCTGGCGCTGCCCCGGATGCTCCTCTGGAGTTTCGCCTATACCACACGGGAAGGCGCGGAGCTCCGCTGGGGCGGTCCGGCCCCCGCCGACGCGGCCCTCTTCGAGGCCCGGCGGGGGAGGGGGCCCTTTTCCCGGTGAATTTTTGCCAAATTTCGTGCTCTCGACTTGACAAATGAAAATCCCGGTGTATATTACATGGATAGAAAAACATTGATATAAAAAGGTGACAGGACCAGCAGGTGTTGAAGATGAGCCGAAGCAAGATACCGAATTCGCCGTCTATCCGGCGGATGCCCAGCTACTTGCATAAGCTGATGCTCATGCACCGGAACGGTGAGAAGCATGCTTCGACCACCCGTCTGGCCGAATATATCAATCTGGACACCATCATCGTCCGCAAGGATTTCGAGCTGACCGGGATCTCGGGGCAGCCGGGGGTGGGGTACAAGACCGACGAGCTGATCGCCGCGATCCGCCGCTACCTGAACTGGGACCGGACCTGCCGGGCCTGTCTCGTGGGGGCGGGTTCCCTGGGGAGCGCCCTCATCGGCCACGAGGAGTTTGCCGAGTACGGCTTGGAAATTTCCGCCGTCTTCGACTCCGACCCCGACCGGATCGACTCCGTCATCCACGGTCATCGGATCCTCGACGTGCGGCGCATGCAGGAACTGCTCAGGGAGGATCCGCCGGACATCGGGATTATCTGCGTGCCTTCCAACTGCGCCCAGATGGTGACCGATGAACTGATCGCCTGCGGTGTCAAGGCCTTCTGGAACTTCGCCAATGTGTGTTTGAAGGTGCCGGAAGACGTGATCGTCCAGCGCGAGGTCATCGCCGGAGGCTTCGCCATGCTGTCGGTGAAGCTGGCCCGGCGGAACTCCGCCCAGCCGGATTTTTCCGAGGATTGAACGGGGGGACAAGCGAAGGCGGAGGTTGAAGAAAATGGTTTCATCGGCGGTTTCCGGGGAGGGCCCGGGCCGCTTTGAAAAGGGCGTGTCCTTTGTCCGCCTGCGCGGGGAATGGCCGAGCCGGAGAAGTTTCGCGCCGAGGCGCTGAAGAGAACAATACAGAAAGGGTTGAGAAAGAGATGTGTTGCAACAAATTGTCGGAAGGAGCAGCCGCGAAGTTCGTCGAGCTTGACGCCTTCATCGACGGTCTGGGGATCGACCGCGCCGATGAACGCCGCCGCGGCCGGCTTATCCAGGTGTTACACCGGGCGCAGGCGATTTTCGGATATCTGCCGCGCGAGGTGCAGTGCCATGTGGCCGAAAAACTTTATCTTTCCGAAGCGCAGGTTTCCGGAGTCGTCAGTTTTTACAACTACTTCACCACCGAACCCAAGGGCAAGTACTGTATCGACGTCTGCCTCGGTACCGCCTGTTACGTCAAAGGATCGGAAAAGGTGCTCTCCGAGATCGAGAGGGTCCTCGGCATCAAGGCCGACACCACCCCCACCCCCGACGGCCTTTTCTCCATTTCCGCCCTCCGGTGCGTGGGCGCCTGCGGCCTCGCCCCCGTCATGATGGTCAACGGCAAGGTCTACGGCAAGGTCACGCCCGCCAAGGCGGTGGAAATCATCAACGAATATAAGAAGCAGGGATAAGAGAGCTATGAACAAGATCACCAGCAAAGAGGCTCTGATCGCCGCCTACAATGCCGCGAAGGGTGAACTCGCGCTGCGCTGTACCGATCAGCACGACATCAATTCGGTCAAGAAGAATATCCTCTGCTGCGGCGGTACGGGATGCCACGCCTCCAACTCGCAGGAGCTGATCGCGAACCTCCGCAAGTACATCAAGGAAAACGGCCTCGAGAACGATGTCCGCGTGATCCAGACCGGCTGCTTCGGCTTCTGCGCGCAGGGCCCGATCGTCAAGGTCATGCCCGACAACGTCTTCTACGTTCAGGTCACGCCCGACGACGCCAGGGAGATCGTCGAGAGCCACATCGTGGGCAAGAAGCTCGTCGAACGTCTCCTCTACGTCGAACCGATGCTCAAGGAGCGCATCCACGACTACGCCAAGATGTCGTTCTACGCCAAGCAGATGCGTATTTCACTGCGCAACTGCGGATTGATCGACCCCGAAAAGATCGGGGAGTACATCGCCGCCGGAGGGTTCCAGGGCCTGGCCAGGGCGCTCACCGCGATGAAGCCCGCCGACGTGGTGCAGGAAGTCCTCGACTCCGGCATCTGCGGACGCGGCGGCGCGGGATTCCCCACCGGACTCAAGTGGAAGATCGCCGCCGGCGTCGAAGCTGATGAAAAATACATCGTCTGCAACGCCGACGAGGGTGATCCCGGCGCGTTCATGGACCGCTCCATCATGGAAGGCGATCCCTGCTCCATCATCGAAGCCATGGCCATCGGCGGCTATGCCATCGGCGCCCGGCACGGTCTGGTCTACATCCGCGCCGAGTATCCGCTGGCGGTCTCCCGTCTGCAACTTGCCATCGACCAGGCCCGTGAAATCGGGCTGCTGGGCAGCAATATCCTCGGCACCGGATTCGATTTCGACATCGAAATCAAGCTCGGCGCGGGCGCTTTCGTCTGCGGCGAGGAAACCGCTCTGATCCACTCCATGGAAGGTCAGCGCGGCGAGCCCACCACCAAGCCCCCGTTCCCGGCCAACATCGGCGGCGGCTACTGGGGCTGCTCCACCAACGTCAACAACGTTGAAACCTACGCTTCCATTCCGATCATCTTGCGCAA
>JAFSYV010000019.1 GCA_017443585.1 Lentisphaeria bacterium
CCGGTGGTGGTTGAGGTTCCGTGCGGCGAGGACGGCGGCCTTGTCGTCGGGGTGTTCATACCAGAGCCCGTCCCACCAGGTGGAGACCCGCCGGGTGGTGAAGTCGGGCCGGTCGAAGATGTCGAACCCGGGCAGGACGAGAGCTTTCGTCTTCGGGATGACGGTCCCCAGCTCCCCGAGGAAGTACATCCGGACCCCGGCGAAGCGTTCCAGAAAGGAGTAGACCCCCATTTCGGTGCCCCGGTCGTACTTCTGGGTGGCGGAGCCCCCCTTGGCGACGGCTTGGAAAGCGTTGGCCTTCGGGGAGTCGAGCCCCGCGATATAGATGTAATTCCCCCGGCGCAGGAGCCGGAAGGCATCGGTGCAGAAATCCTCGGGTTTGATCCCGGCCCTGGCGCTGAATTCGTTGAGGCCCAGGATGATGGCGTTCTTCCCCGGCACGGGGGCGTTGACCACGCTCAAGGGCTTGCCGAAGATCTTTTCCAAGAAGAAGTTGAGCTCTTTCAGCGCGAACTTCACCGTGGAGGGAGCGTTTTTGGCGACGACGATACAGGTGTTTTCCGGCGTGACGGTCAGAGTCGATTTCGGATCGACGGCGATGCGGCGGGGGGGCCGCCGGACCTTGTCGGGGACGCCTTCCCCCTGAAGCAGGGCAAGGCCGCAGACGCACAGCAGGAACAGGAATATCTTCTTCATGGTTCTCGACTCCGGGAATTATCGCAAATGAGAGATCAATCGAAGGTGATCTTGTTGGTGGAATTGGGATTCATCCGCGTGTAGGGCATCCAGAAGATGTGATCCCGCAGGGCGGGGATCCGGTCGGACTTGCGGCTTTCCACATGGCCGTCCATGAAGCAGACGTTCATGGCCGAGTTGTGCCGGAGCATGATCACGTCGACGCTGGTGCCCTTGGTGGAAAATCCCCGGTGGATCGTGGCGGATCTGGATTCGCCCCAGACGAGGGTCCGGGTGGGCCGGAGGAATTTCTTGCGGACGGTGTGTCCCCGGTTGCAGTCCAGCACGTTGCCGTTGAGGGCGTAGGAGGGGGTGAAGCCGTTGGGGGTGTAGGTGCATTCCCTCGTCTGTACGCTGGGGCAGGCCAGCTTGTGGCGGTAGAGCTCCTGATAGGCGGAGTTGAGCTTAAGGCCGCCCACGCAGCTGCCGCCGGTGCCGAGGGTCGGGACGAGGGGCCCCGTGGCATCGGCTTTCCAATAACCGCCGCCCTGATTCTTGCTGTAGTGGGGCAGGTAGTCCAGACAGCGGTCGCAGTACTCGTTGAGGGCCATGCCGAACTGTTTGAGATTGTTGGTGCACGAGATGGCCTTGCCTCGTTCCCGTGCCTGCTGCAAGGCGGGCAGGAGCATGGCGGCAAGAATGGCGATGATGGCGATGACGACCAGCAGTTCGATCAGCGTGAATCTTTTTTTCATGTTCTGTTTCCTTGTTTTTTCCGCTTCTTCCCCGCGGGAAAGAGGCATGCGGCGAATCCCGAAATCCTGTTGCGTGAGTTTTTCCTTGCTTGCACCTCCGTAAAAAGGCGGCCTGCGGAGCCTTTCCATCCGGACGCCCTCAACCCTTCAGCGCCGTTTCCATGGCCAGCAGATTGCCGACGACGAAAGAGGCGATGTCGTTCCGGTATCTGAACCGGAGCTGGTGCATGTAGCCGTAGATCTCGTAGTAGCCGAAAAGCTTTTCCGCCGTCGAAGAAGCGCGCGGATAGCGCAGACCGCTTTTTTCCGTGAAGAAATACTGCCCGCTGCCGTTGGAAACGGTGGCGGCGAGCGGGAATCCGGCTCCCGCTTTTTCCAGCAGCGTCATGCCCGGTTCGATGTAAAGTTCTCCCGGAATGAAGAAGATTTCCGCGCCGCCCAGTTGGATGACCTGCAGGTCGTGGCAGCTTCCCAGGTCGAACCCCTTTTCGGTCAGCAGGGCCATTTCGTCCAGACGCTGGGCGTTGACGGCCCAGTAATCCCGCTCCCGGTCGTTCCGGCCCCGGGCGCGGAACGAATCGGCGTCGGCGCGCAGTTCCTCCGGTGTCTGCCGGATCACGGGGAACTCGACGGTCTTCAGCGCGAAACCGATCTCTCCGAGGGGCAGAGCCTTTCCATCGGCCAGTCCCGCCGCCAGATACTGCACATATTCGGACCCGAGTTCCACGCCGACGGTTTCCTTTTTTTCGGCGGCGCAGGTGGTCCGGGTGTTGATGTCCCCCGCGGGCCCCTGCAGAAAGAGCGCATACCCGGCGATCCCCTGCTCGCGGATGAGCCGGTTGGCGGTCCCCATCCAGTCCGAAGAAACCTTGTAGTAGAGGGGCCCGCTGTCGGCGATGCCGTGGACCCCGTGATTGTGGATGAGCAGTTTCACCGACCCGTCGGGACGGCGGAAACGCACCCAGCGGATCGCCGGATCGGTGATGTTTTTTTCCGGCTCCACCCGGTTTTTCCCGATGGGCTTTTCCAGCGGAGCCCGGCCCGCGTCGGCGGAACCGATCTCCTCCTCGTCCAGAAAGGCCGCCAGAGCGACGCGCATGACGGTCGTTTCCCAGCAGGTCCGGAACTCCGCGTTCCGGATCCCCGAGGTGTCGGGACTTTCAGCGTAGAGGGCGGGACCGGAATGGGTATGGGTCGCCGCGAAGGCGATGCCTTCCGGATTGATCCGCAGTTTCGTCGCGATCCGGGCCCGGAGCTCCCGGGCGAACTGGTCGTCGGTGGTGCAGAGGTCGGAAGAAACGATCATCGCCCGTCTGACGCCGTCGTTGAAGGAAAAAGCCCGGCAGTAGAGGGGCTCATGGACGCCCGTGTTCCGCCGGGCCGCATAATGTCCGTAACCGTAGAGTTCAGCGAAAAGCGGGACTTTCAACTCTTCTTCCGCACAGCCGATCTTGAGCATGATTCCGATTTCCTTTCTGGCATTTATCGTGAGATCCGCGTCCGGATCACTTTCAAAGAGAGGGGAGGCACTTCCGTTTCGCAGGCGAATTCCCCGCAGGGGAGCGCGGCGGAACAGGCGGTCTTCCGGGGCTCTTCCGCCAAATTGACCACGAAGAGCATGACCTCCCCCGAATCGTTCCAGTAGGCGCTCATGCCGCACCGGGGATCGGAGACGGCGACCCGCCCCTCCCCCGGAGCGGTGTGTCGGGCGTAATCCGTCACCGTTTCCAGCTCCTTCCGGTACTCCGCGTAGAAGTCCGTGTAGACGCGAGTGTTCATGGAGACCGTGGCGTGGTGGAGCAGCGCGCAGAGGGCGTAGCGCTGGTGGTCGGCGTTGGAAGCCCCGCCCGGAAGCATGCAGCACACCTGGCGGGAGGTCACGTTCATGAAGTGGGCGTGAGGAGAAAACATTTCCGGGCCGATGATGGAGCCCCCCTGTTCCTCGGTCAGCACAAGCGTTGCGATATTGCCCGCGACGATGTTGGGCTCCCCGGTCAGGTGCAGATAGACCGCGCCCTTTTCGCCCACCCGGTCGTAACTCCATTCGAGGAGTTTCAGAAGCTCCCGGATGTCCCAGTGACGGGGACCGTGGGCGGGACTCAGGCACTCCTTGGCGCTGCACCAGTCGTAATAGACGGAGTCGAAGGCGTGTTTGCTCAACACTTCGTCGATGGTCTTCATGCGGTGCTCCAGCCAGCCGGACTTGAGACACATCTGGTAACCGTAAAGGCCGTGGCCGCTGTAACTGGGGATGATCCCGTCGCCTTCGATGGCGATCCGGCCCCACTTTTCGGCGTTTTCGGCGAATCCGGCGGCTTCGGGGTGGTACTCGTGGAGCGAGAAGTAGGGCGCGACGCTGATGCCCGCCTCATTGGCCAGCCGGAGCGTCCGGTCCAGTTTTTCCATCTCATCCGGGGGATAGGGCGGATAGGCGCAGTCCCGCCAGAAAATGCCGTTGTCGAAGATGTCCCCGTCGTTGTGGACCCGCATCAACTTGACGCCGGCTTCCTTCATGCGGGCGAAGTCCTCTTCCGTCGGCCAGCGGTGCTCAAAGCCCCGGCTGTTGAAGAAAAGATGCCCCGAACAGGGGGAAAGGGGAGCCATCTTTTCCCGCACGAAGGGGAAGGCGATGGAAAAATCGAAGGGAAGCCGCCCCTCCAGATACTGCCCGTCCCGGCGGCAGTCCAGCGGGCAGAAACGGATCTCGTAACACTTCTGCCGGGCACGGAAGGCGGCGTAGCCGAACTGAAGTCCGGGCAGAGTGCCGCCGACGGATTCCCACTGGGTCAGATCGTCCCCGAGAGAAACCTGGAAGCCCTCCGCGCCCCGCTTGAACATCAGGAACGACAAGGGCAGATGACAGGATGCGTAGATCCCACGGGGCGACGGCGTCAGGTGCTCCCAGCGCTTGACGTAATTCCCCATGTAGGGACTGCCCGACTGTTCGAGAGACTCCTGCACGGCCATGGTGTCCATCCGGCCGGAAGCGTAAAGAGTCCCCACCTGGACCATGCCCAGATCGGAAATGCGCCGCCGGGCGTCGAAGACCGCGCGGAAACGCGCCTCACCCCAGGGGGTGTACTCCGTCCGGAGTTCGAGAAAGAGCCCTTCCAGCAGTTTCCCCTGCGGGTCCCGGAAGATGCTCTTCGTTTCCACCACGGGGTTGTCCCCGTTCCGGGAAAGGCGGCACTCTCCTTCGCAGGCTTTGTAGGTGTGATAGGCCCCGTGTTCGGTGATGCCCACGATGAAGCTCTGGGGCAGGACGAACATGTTTTCGTTGCTGCCGTTTTTGATGAACGCCCCCGACAGACCGCCGCCGGAGCCGGGATCGTGGACACATCTGACATAGACGTTTTCCACCACCGCCTTGCCGTTTTCCATGCGGGCGGTGAAGGGTTCCCGCCGGGAGTGAAGCAGTCTCATGGCGTCCTCCCCTTTACTTTGCGTAGTGCCGCATGACCTTGTCGAGGGCTTCGGCGACCTTGGAAATGATATCGTCGTTGGTGAGGAGCACCGCGTTGTGGGTGACCATGAGGCGGTTGTACATCACATCGTCGCAGTTGGGCGTGGGATGCTTCACGTAGGCCTTCTGAGGCACGTTCCACATGGTGCTCGCGTAGAGGGGAGCGCCCCAGCCCTCGTGGAAGAGGACGCCTTCGGCCTTGAGCGCGTCGAAGATCATCGCCCTGGTGACGCCCTTTTTCAGCGCTTTCGTCTCCAGCAGGAAGGCGGGAAAGTAATAGGCCCGATCGTCGCCGGGAGCGCCGCTCGACTGCTGACGGATCCCCGGGGTGTCGCTCAGCAGTCCCGCCAGCAGCGCCATAGCCTTTTTCCGCCGTTCGTGGAGCTCTTTCGCGTGGAGCATCTGGTCGTAGATGATTGCCGCCTGAAACTCCGTGAATCGGAACTGGTGGCAGATGAAGCCCTCCTCGGGCCTGGTGCCGGGATGGATCCGGGAATTGCCGATGTGGCAGGCCCGGAAGATCCGTTCGTGGAGCGCCTCGTCGTCGGTGATGCAGCAGCCCCCTTCCCCGGCGGTCATGAGCTTGGAAAGCTGGAAGGAAAAACTCCCCGCCTGCCCGAAGGTCCCCGCCTTTCTGCCGCCCTGGGCGGCGCCGTGGGCGTGGGCGCAGTCCTCCACCACGTAAAGCTTGTGTTTTTTGGCGATGGCCATGATCTTTTTCATGTCGGCCACGGCGGAAAAGATGTGGACGGGGATGATGGCTTTGGTCCGCGGCGTTATGGCCTCTTCGATCTTTTCCGGATCGATGCAGCAGTTTTCCGGGTCGATGTCCACGATGACGGGGGTGGCCCCGGCGTAGAGGGGCGCTTCGGCGGTGGCGATCCATGAGACGCCGGGAACGATGACCTCGTCCCCCGGCCCCACGCCCAGCGCCAGCAGGGCGCACTGGAGCGTCACGGTGCCGTTGGCCATCCACGAGGAGTATTTCGCCCCCTGGAAGGCGGCAAACTCCGTCATCAGTTTCTGTTCCCACGGGCCGCAGCCGCTCCACTTGCCGCCCCGGTAGATCTCAAGGAGTTTCTCTTCCGTTTCCGGATACCGGGGAGGCCACGGAGGGATGAGTTCCATAAGTTTCCTGGTCCCGAAAATGGGGGTCCCGCCTTCGATCGCCAATTTATTCATTCGCACTCTCCTTCAACTTCGGGCCGATCCTTCACCGCCGGACCGGCAATGACCGTCCGGGATGCTCCCGGTTTCAGTGGTCCGGTCATACTATACACCGCCTTCGGACGTTTGTAAAGGACTTTTTCAGTTAAAACTTAGCAAAAAAAGACTTTTTTCCGCTTTTTCCGCCGTCTTTTCTGGAAAATGGCGGCAGGCCCGGCTATATTATGATCCGGAGACCGAAGTCATGGAAAATTACTTTGATGACATCACGTTCAGGATCGTTGCGCACCGGTTCAAGATCGACGGTTCGGAATCGTTTTCCGTACCCGAAAGCAACTCTCTCGAATTTATCCGTTCCGGGGAATTGCGTCTGGAATATGCCGACGGCCCCCGCGTGCCGCTGAAAGCCCCCGCCTTCTTCTGGATCCCCCGGGGGCGGAAGTTCCGCTTCGCCCTGCCCCCTGAGGCGCCTCCGGAGCAAGCCTCGGAACACATCTATGCGGACATTCTCGGGCCCCGCAGTGAACGGATGATGGCGGCTTTGGACGCTCTTTTCCCGGAAAACTTCTTCACGCCCCGGGATCCGGAAAGGGTGAGTGTTCTGTTCTTCGAACTGCTGCGGCTTTACAGAAGCAGCCCTGAACGCAATCATCCCGAAATGGCCGCGCTGGCGGAAATGCTCATGGCGTTGGCCTGTTCCAATTCCGGCGTCAATGAGATCCCCGACCCTTACGGGCTCGACCGGATCGCGGAAGATCTGCGCAGCGACCCCTTCGCCGATTTCGACTTCGGCAGTCTGGCCCGCAAGGCGGGGCTTTCCCCGGATCATTTCCGCAGACTTTTCCGCAAGCGGCACCGGCTTACGCCCCACGCCTATCTGAACCATCAGCGGATGTTCCGGGCGGCGGAACTGCTCCGGACCACGGGCATGAGGATCAAGGAGATCGTTTTCAGCTGCCGCTTCACTTCCGATGTGGAATTTTCCCGCGGATTCAAGAAATTCAGCGGCCTTTCGCCCCGGGCTTACCGGGAGCAGTGCCGCCGGGACGGCGCTCTCCGGTGATCCCCCTGCCGGGCGGCGGCACTGCCCGCGAACGGCGGCACGGTGTTGCCCGGACAAACGCGTTTTTCCGCGCCGCTCGGGTCCGAAGCCCGCGTTTCCGGGAGCCTTTTGCCGGGAAATGAGGGATTTTCCCTTGAAATTGCGAAGGAAACGTGCCATATTATGTTTTGGCGCGAGCCGGAAGGAATGAGGAAATGAGTTTCAAGAGCAAGATGAGGCGGCTGTGGCTGCGGATGTACATGAAGGTCGTCCGCGAAAAGGCCTCGCCGGAGTATATCGCACGGGGATGGGCCATCGGCATGTTCTACGGCTGTTTCATCCCCTTCGGATTCCAGCTGATCCTTTCCATCCCCACGGCGTTTCTGCTCAAAGGGAGCAAGATCGGGGCGACGGTGGGGACCTTCTTCACCAACCACTTCTCGGTGTTCATCATCTACCCCGCCCAGTGCTGGGTGGGCAACAAGATCATGGGCGGAGCCCTCACCTGGGACGCCGCCGTGCGGGCCATGCAGGCGCTGCTGAAGGAACAGAGCTATCAGGCGCTCCTCGCGCTGGGGTGGGAACTGGTCATCGCCTTCTTCATCGGCGGAGCGCTGCTCACCGCCGTCATGACGCCCCTCACCTACTGGTTCGTCAAACGCATCGTTATCGCCTTTCAAAACCGGAAAAAGAACAAGGAAGCGACGGAAAAATGAGTATTCCCCGACCTCTGCCCCGCGTGGCCGCCTTCGAGAAACTGGGTTTCGGACTGTTCCTTCACTGGGGGCTCTACTCCCAAATGGGCGAAGGGGAGTGGATCCAGGCGTACAAGCGGATCGCTCCGGCCGAATACGGAAAACTCATGGAGACCTTCACCGCCGGAGAGTTCGACGGCGAAAGGATCGCCGCCCTCGCCCGGCGGGCCGGGATGCGCTACATCGTCCTCACCACCCGGCACCACGAGGGATTTTCCCTCTACGACACCAAGGGACTCAGCACCTTCGATTCTCCCCACTCCCCGGCAGGCCGGGATCTGGCGGCGGAGTTCGTCGAAGGGTGCCGGAAGCATGACATCCTGCCCTTCTTCTACCACACCACCATCGACTGGCACTGGCGCAGCGCCAGGCTGGACCCGGAAGGCCGGGAGTTTCTGGACTACACCCGGAACGCTTCGGAAGAGATCTTCGCCGAGTATCTGGACTATCTCCACGCCTCGGTGGAGCTCCTCTGCCGCAACTACGGCCCGGTGGGGGGCTTCTGGTTCGACGGCAACTGGGCCCGACCCGGCGACGACTGGAAGGAGGACCGTCTCTACGGCATGATCCGCAAATACCAGCCCGACGCCATCATCGTGAACAACACGGGACTGCAGGCTCTGGGGAAGACCGGACACCGGGAGCTGGACTCCGTCACCTACGAGAACAACGCCGCCAAGCCCATGGACCGGAAGGGGATGGAAAAATATGTGGCCGCCGAAGTCTGCCGCACCATGAACGCCCACTGGGGCCGCGGGGAGGAAGACATCAATTACCTTTCCCCCGCGCAGGTGGTGGAACAGCTCTGCCACAGCCGGGGCTGCGGCGCCAACTTCCTCCTGAACGTGGGGCCCACGGCCCAGGGGGGGATCCCCGACTACGAAAAGGCGGTGCTGGAGCTCGCAGGACACTGGGTCGGCCGCTTCGGCGAAGCCCTCTACGAGCCCCGGCCCGTTCCGGAATTGCGGTGCCAGGGGCGGGATTTCCTGCTGCGCAAGGGGAAGGAGCTCTACTACTTCGCCTTCGATCTGGGGATCCGGGGCCTCGTGAACGTGACGGCGGCCCTGCAGGGCCCCGGTCTCCGCACCGTCGACGGACTCGAGGAAAGAATCAGGGAGTGCCGCTGGCTGGACAACGGAGAAGTGCTCGATTTCACTCAGGATACGACAAGAAAGATCGCCGCGCTCCGCTGCACCGGATTCCCCTACGGTCATCACACCGCCGTCCGGGTGGCGAAAATCACCTTGGAGTGACCGGCGCTCCTTCAGCGCAGTTTCAAGGTGCCCAGAGCCGACAGCGCGAGGATCCCGGCCACGATCCAGAATCTCACCACGATCTGGGTCTCGGTCCAGCCGAGATGCTCGAAATGGTGGTGGATGGGCGTGCAGTAGAAGACCCGCTTGCCGGTGAGCTTGAACGAAGTCACCTGGATCATCACCGACAGCGCCTCCGCGACGAAGATGCCGCCCACGAGAAGAAGAAGAAGCTCCTGGCGCGTCAGCACCGCCATCAGCCCCACGATGCCGCCGAGGGCCAGACTGCCCGTGTCACCCATGAACATGGCCGCCGGATGGCAGTTGTGCCACAGGAAGCCCAGACAGGCCCCGCCCGTGGCCGAAGCGAAGATCACCGCCTCCTGGATGCCCAGAAGATGGGGCACGTTCAGGTAGTCGGCGAAGATCCGGTGGCCCATGATGTAGGTGAGGACGGCGTAGGTGATCATGCAGAAGATGGTGCAGCCCGAAGCCAGTCCGTCCTTGCCGTCGGTGAGGTTGACCGCATTGGCGGAGCCCACGATGGCCAGCACGGAAATGAGGCCGCACCACAGGCCCCCCAGCGGCAGGGGATTCTTGACGAAGGGGACGATGAACTGTTCCATCATGCCGCCTACGCCGGGAGTGCGGCCGATGAGCCAGACGGCGCCGACGGCCACCAGCGTGAGGAAGAGCATTTTCAATTTTCCCGGCAGACCGTCGCGGTTCTGACGGACCACCTTGATCCAGTCGTCGATGAAGCCGATGAGCGCGAAAAGGATGGTGGACCCCACGAGAATGGCGGTCAGCCGCCCCGGCGCGCACCAGAGGAGCGAGGCCAGGACGATGGCCCCGACGATCAGGACGCCGCCCATGCAGGGGGTCTTCTTCTTGGCCTTGTCGATGAGCTCCGGAGCGATGAGCCCCGCGAAGCGGTCGGCGGACTGGGCATGAAGGGACTTGAGCAGCCGGGCCGTGGCCGCGCCCAGGAAGACCGTCAGCAGAAACGCGGTGAAGAAAGCGCCGCCCGCTCGAAACGTGACGTATTCGAAAAGCCGCAAGGGACCGAAAGAATCGCTCAGACGGGAAAGAAAATAAAGCATCGTACCTCCTGAAAGTTGAAATTCATGCGCACGTGCATAATTTATACGCGAAGTACGAAAATTTCCACACCGGAAACGAAAAAACCGACAAAAAAAGTCCCCCCGCGAAAGGGGGGGGACTCGGTCATCGGATATCCGACGGATCAGGGCCGGGGGCCGGGCTTCGGGGCCGGGCGGGGCGCCGGACGGGGCGCGGGACGAACCGCCGGACGCGGGGCCGGACGGGGCGC
>JAFSYV010000212.1 GCA_017443585.1 Lentisphaeria bacterium
GGCTCGGTGAGCCTTTACGGCGGCATCATGCTGGACATGACCGCCATGAACAGGATCCTCGAGATCGACCGGGAAAATCTGACCATGACCGTGGAACCCGGGGTGCTCCTCATGGAAATCCCCCCGGCCATCGAAAAGTACGGTCTCTTTTATCCCCCCGACCCCGGCGAGAAGAGCGCCTCCATCGGCGGCAACATCAGCACCAACGCCGGCGGCATGCGGGCGGTGAAGTACGGCGTTACCCGGGACTACGTCCGGGCTCTGGAAGTGGTCCTCGCCGACGGCAGGATCATGGAACTGGGGGGCAAAGTGGCCAAAAACAGCTCCGGCTACAACCTGCTCCAGCTCATCGTGGGCTCCGAAGGGACCCTCGCCGTGGTGACGAAGGCGATTTTGAAGCTCATCCCCCTGCCCCAGAAGAGCGTCAGTCTGCTGGTTCCCTTTCCCACGCTGGCGCAGGCCATCGGCACGGTGCCCGAGATCATCAAGTCCCGGACCGTGCCCACGGCGGTGGAGTTCATGGAAAAGGCGGTGATCCTGGCGGCGGAGGAGTTTCTGGGCCGCCCCTATCCGGACAAGAGCGCCGACGCCTATCTGCTGCTGACCTTCGACGGGGCCTCGATCGAAGAGATCGAAAAGGCCTACGACGAAGCGGCGCAGATCTGCCTCGCCCACGGGGCGGTGGACGTGCTCATTTCCAACTCCCCCGAGCGCAACGAGGCCATCTGGAAGGCCCGCGGGGCATTCCTCGAAGCCATCAAAAGCTCCACCACCGAAATGGACGAGTGCGACGTGGTGGTGCCCCGGCCCCTCATCGCGGAGTTCATCACCTTTTCGGCCTCCCTCGAAGCGAAGTTCGGGATCCGGATCCGCAGTTTCGGCCACGCGGGCGACGGGAACCTGCACATCTACATTCTCCGGGACGATCTGCCCGAAGCGGAGTGGCACGACAAACTGGAAAAGGTCTTCGCTTCCCTCTACGGCAAGGCCGCCGAAATGGGCGGACAGGTTTCCGGCGAACACGGCATCGGCTACGTGAAGCGGCCCTACCTGGCCGACTCGCGGGGCAAGGACCAGCTGGAACTCATGGCCGCGGTGAAACGCGCCTTCGACCCCAGGGGGATCCTCAATCCGGGCAAGGTCTTCTGAGCTGCCCCGGATCATGACACGGAAAGAAAAACGGAAAAATGATTAAGATCGAGATCCCCTGCGGCCGCTCCTTCATGACGGCGGAGATCCCCGACGGGGAGCTGACCGGGATCTTCCGGCCGCAGCTGCCCGCCCCCGCCCCGGATCCGGCGGCGGAGGTGCGCCGGGCCATGAGCGCCCCCTTCGGCGCGCCCGCCCTCGAAGAGCTGGCCCGCGGCAAAAAAAGCGCGGTCATCATCATCAGCGACCACACCCGGCCCGTCCCGAGCAAATTTATCCTGCCCCCCATGCTGGAAGCGCTGCGCAGGGGCAATCCGGAAATACGGATATCGCTCCTCGTGGCCACGGGATTCCACCGGCTCACCACCGCGGAAGAACTGCGGAACAAACTCGGAGACGAGATCTTCGAGCGCGAGAAGATCATCGTCCACGACTCCGGGAACCCGGAAGTCCTGCGGAAGGTCGGCACCCTGCCTTCGGGGGGAGAGCTCATCGTCAACAAGGCGGTGCTCGACACCGATCTGCTGCTGGCCGAAGGGTTCATCGAGCCCCACTTCTTCTCCGGATTTTCCGGCGGCCGCAAGAGCATCCTCCCTGGAGTCGCCGCGCGGGAAACGGTCCTGGCCAACCACTGCGCGGAGTTCATCGCCCACCCCTGCGCCCGGACGGGCTCCCTCGAGGGCAATCCCATCCATAAGGACATGCTTTTTGCCGCAAGAGCGGTGAAGCTGGCCTGGATCGTCAACGTGGTCATCGACGCGCAGAAAAGGATCGTCAAAGCTTTCGCCGGAAATCCCGTGACTGCCCACGCCGCGGGCTGCGCTTTTCTGCGGGAACTCGCTCAGGTCCGAGTTCCCGAATCCGACATCGTCATCACCGGCAATGGCGGCTACCCTCTGGATCAGAACCTTTACCAGTCGGTCAAGGGCATGACGGCGGGCGAAGCCGCCGTGCGGCAGGGGGGCGTCATCATCATCTGCGCCTCCTGCTCCGACGGGTCCGGCGGGGAGTCGTTCCGCAAGACCCTCGCCGAAGCGGCCTCGCCGCAGGCCGTGCTGGATCAAATTTCGGGCGTTCCCCGGAACCGGACCATCCCCGACCAGTGGGAATCCCAGATCCTGGCACGGGTGCTGGTCAAAGCCGCGGTCATCGTGGTTTCGAAAGAGGTGGATCCCGCGCTTCCCTGCTCCATGCACATGAAGCACGCCTCCTCCCTGCCCGAAGCCCTGGCTCTGGCAAAAACCCTGCTGGGGCAGGAACACCCCCGCACCGCCGTGATCCCCGACGGGGTCTCCGTCATCGTTTCGAAAGCATAAGTATTTGACATTGAGGTAAAAATGGACTGGTTCATACAAATCCTGCTCGGCATACTGGGAGGCGTCATGCTCTATTTCGGCGCCGAATTTCTGGTCAAAGGGGGCGTTTCCATCGCGCTGAAATTCAAGATCTCGCCTCTGGTCATCGGGCTTACGCTGGTCGCCTTCGCCACCAGCGCTCCGGAGCTGGTGGTCAGCGTCGTTTCCAGCCTCCAGGGCCACGGCGACGTGGCTTTGGGCAACGTCACCGGGTCCAACATCTGCAACATCGGTCTCATTCTGGGGTTGTCGGCACTGATCGCCCCCCTGCCCGTCAACCGGAAACTGCTCAAGCTGGATATGCCGCTCCTGATGGCAAGTTCGCTGCTGCTCACCTTGTTCTTCTGGCTGAACCAGGGCGTCAACCGCTGGCAGGGCGCGGTCTTCTTCGCGGGCATCATCGCCTACACGGCCTGGTCGGTCATCGCCTCGCGCCGGGAAGGCGTCCCGGAATCCGACGGCGGGGGAGAGGTGGAGATCAAGGAGGTCAACACCTGGCTTTCCCTGCTCCTTGTGGTCGGGGGGCTGCTGATGCTGACCTTCGGAGCCCGTTTTTTCGTGAACTGCGCAACCTTCATCGCAGGCAAGCTCGGCGTCCCGGAAGCGGTCGTCGCCCTCACGGTGGTGGCTCTGGGCACCAGCCTGCCCGAACTGGCCACTTCGGTGGTGGCCGCACTGAAGCATGAACAGGACATCGCCGTCGGAAACGTGGTGGGGTCCAACATCTTCAACATCCTCTGCATCATGGGGGCGGCCCCGCTGGTGAAGCCGGTAACGGCTCCGGGGTTGCGCTTTTTCGATTTCGGAGTCATGCTTCTTTTCGCCGCGGCGCTCTATGTGATGATGCTCTGCGGCAAAAAGATCACCCGGGCCGAAGGGGCGCTGCTCCTCGTGATGAATTGCGTATACACAGGAGTCCTTGTGGCCAGGGCACTCTAAAAACTTTTTTCAGACGAGGAACTTGTCATGCTGCGACAGACGATCACACCTGCACGGGGTGTTTTTTTCGCCGGGGAAAGCATTACGGTGGAACTTTCGGGTTCCGCCCTCCCCCCCGGACGGGCATTTTTCCGGACCAATCTGCCGGGAGCGGCCCTGCGGCGGAAGGAACTCATCACCGCCCACGAAGAGGAACAGGACTTCCGGGATCTGGACTGGAGCGACATCGAGCTCTCCGGCACGGGAGACCGCCGCCGCGTCACGCTGCCCCTCATCGAACCCGGCGTCTTCGAGGGGAAATGCTGCTTCTTCCCCGTCGACGGCTCCCCGCTGATCTGGGCGGAAGGGGAAAACTTCCATTTCAAGGTGGTGAGCGCTTCCGCCGCGGCGGGGAGTTCCTACTACGCCTGCTTCGTCCGGCTGTTCGGGCGGAACCTCTTCAAATCGCACAGCGAGGGCGATCCGGAAGAGGTCGCGGAACTGGAAAAGAACTCCTTCGCGGTGATCCCCCCCTCCGGGACCTTCAGGCGGGTGATCGAACAGTTGGACCACATCTTCGGCACCTTGAACTGCACCATACTCCAGCTGCTGCCCATCCATCCCGTCCCCGCCGCCTACGGCCGCATGGGCCGCTTCGGCAGTCCCTTCGCGGCGCTGGACTACTTCGCCGTTGACCCGACCCTGGGCGAATTCGATCCCGGAGCCACCCCCATGGAGCAGTTCGAGGAGCTGGTCCGGGCGGTCCACGCACGGGGGAAGAAGATCTTTCTCGACATCCCCGTGAACCACACGGGCTGGGCTTCGAAACTCCAGCAGGAGCACCCGGAGTACTTCGTCCGCACCTCTTCCGGCGAGTTCGAAAGTCCCGGCGCCTGGGGCGTTGTCTGGGCCGACCTCTGCAAGCTGGACTACTCCCGCAAGGAGGTGGCCATGATCATGGCCAAAGTCCTCCTCACCTGGTGTTCGCGGGGCGTGGACGGGTTCCGCTGCGACGCGGGCTACATGGTCCCCGAAAAGGCGTGGGACTACATCATCGCCCGGGTCCGGAGCCGGTTCCCCGACACCACCTTTCTGCTGGAGGGGCTGGGCGGTCCCCCCGAGGTGCAGGAGCGTCTGCTCCGCTATTCGGGTCTGGACTGCGGCTACTCCGAGCTTTTCCAGAACTACTCGCGGGGCGGCATCGAACACTGTCTGCGCGTCATGCAGGACTCCGCCGCCAGGGCGGGGACTCTGGTCAACTTCGCCGAGACCCACGACAACAACCGCCTGGCCGCGTCGGGCAAGCTTTTCGCGCGGAACAGGTTTCTGGTCTGCGGTCTCCTGTCGGTCAACGGGAGCTTCGGCTTCGCCAACGGTTCGGAGTTCTTCGCGACCGAAAAAATCGACGTCCACGGGGATTCGGCCCTGAACTACGGCGCGGAAGAGAATCTCTGCGGCCTCATTTCGCGCCTCAATACGCTCCTCACCACCCACCCGGCCTTCACGGGCGGCTCCAGGATCGAAAACGTGACCCGGAGCCCCGGAGAAGGCATGGCCGTGCTCCGCAGCGACGCCAAAGGCGGTTCGCGGGTGCTGGTGCTGATCGACCCCGACTGCGGCACGGGGGTTTCCGTGGCCTTTCCCGGCAGCCTTCCCCCTTCGGGGAACGATCTCCTGTCGGGGAAAAAGATCGACTTCCGCCGCCGGGGCGACCTGCTCGAACTGGCCCTTCAGCCGGGAGAGGGGCTGGCCGTGGCGCTGGACGACGCCGTGACGGAAAATTTCCTCGTCCGGCAGGAGGTCGCCCTCATGGAAAAGCGGGCCTTCGTCGCCCTTCACTCGTGGCAGGACGAAAAGCTCCCCGCCGTTCACTTCACCGCTTCGCCGGAGCGCTTCGCCGCCGAACTTTCGGGCATGACGCCCCCGCCCCTGACCGTCTGGAACGGGGAGCACGACGCCCGGCGGGTGGTCCCCCTGCCCGCGGGCGACCTGCTGCTGGTCTCCAATCCCCACCCCTTCCGCTGCATCATCCGGGATCTGGGCGCGGGCTTCATCTCGAGCGTCCCCATGGAGGACGGCACCTTCGGCGCGCTGCTCACCCCGGAGGAAAATCCCCTGCCCCGCCGCCGCCATCTGGTCCTCGAAGTCGAATCCTATGCGCCGGAAGGTGTCCGCACGATCACGGGCACCCTCTGCCAGCTGCCCCCCATCGACCGCTTCTCGGTGCGGACCCAGTACTCCCGCAAAGCGGTGAAGGCCGACGACACCAAGGTCTTCGGCTCCAACGATTCGGGCTCCTATGCGCTGTTCCCCGCCGCGCCGGGGAATTTTTCCAGCAAATACCAGGCCCTGCTCGCGGTCAACGGCGATCCCGACGTCCCCGTGGACCGGCGGTGTCTTTTCACCGGATTGAGCATCTATCTCGTGGCCGAAGGCTACTCCTTCAAGGTCGACGGCGACAGCCTGCTGACCTTCACGATCCCCGGAGAAAACCGGGCGCTGTGGAAATTCCGGGTCCCCGCGGGCCGGGGCCGCTGGATGGATATGGAGGTGGAGTTCCGCTTCGCCCTCAAGGGGGACGCCATGGAGCTCACGTTCCGCCGGCCGCCCTGCGCCGGGATCCAGGACAACACCGCCGCCGCCATCATTCTGCGCCCCGAGATCGAAGACCGGATCAATCACCAGGTCACCCGCGCCTGCGACGGACCCGAATGGGAACTTCCGGCGGCCCTGACCCACGATCCGCAGGGATTTTCCGGCCCCCACGGGCTCCGGATCCAGGTGGACAAGGGTTCCTGGCACAAGGAACCCGAGTGGCACTACATGTGCGATCTGCCCGCGGAGCGGCGCTACGGACTCGAGGACAAGACCGACCGCTACAGTCCCGGCTACTTCCACGTACCCTTGGAGCAGAAGGAAAAATTCACCTTGTCCTGCTTCGTCACGCCGCCGGAACAGTGCCTCTGGCCCGACCCGTCCGTACCGATTTCCGACCAGCTCGTCGCGGCCATGCGGCGTTTCGTGGTGAAACGGAACGACCTCAGCACCGTCATGGCGGGCTATCCCTGGTTCCTGGACTGGGGACGGGACACCCTCATCGCCGTCCGGGGACTGCTCATGGCGCCGGAGTTCCGGGAAAAGTGCGCGGCGGTCATCCGCGCCTTCGCCGGATTCGAACGCAAGGGGACTTTGCCCAACGTCCTGCTGGGAACGGACGACGCCAACCGGGACACCAGCGACGCCCCGCTTTACCTCATCCTGTGCGTCCGGGACTACATCGCGGAAACGGGAGACAAAAAGTTCCTCGACACCCTCTGCGGCGGCAGGAAACTCCGGGAAATACTCGATTCCATCGTCGACAATTACATCACGGGCACCCCCAACGGCATCAAAATGGATGAAGCAAGCGGCCTGATCTTCAGCCCCGCCCACTTCACCTGGATGGACACCAACTACCCCGCCGGGACGCCCCGCGAAGGCTATCCGGTGGAGATCCAGGCCCTCTGGTACGCCGCGCTGGTCTTCACGAAACATGCCGAACTGGCCCAAAAGGTGCGGGAATCCATCGAAAAGTACTTCTTCCCCGCCTTCTGCGAGGGGGCTTCCGACTGTCTCCACTGCACCAGGGGCACCCCCGCCGCCAAGGCGGGACCCGACGACCACATCCGCCCCAACGCGCTGCTGCTCATCACCATGGGCGCCCTCGGGAACCGGGAGCTTGCCCTGAAGATCCTCCGGAGCTCCGCCCAGCTGCTGGTGCCGGGAGCGATCCGGACTTTGGCCGACAAGCCGGTCCGCTGCCCCCTGCCCGTCACCTACGACGGGAGGCTCCTCAACGATCCCTACGCGCCCTACTGCGGCGCCTACGAGGGGCCGGAAAACGAGTCCCGCAAGAAGGCCTATCACAACGGCACCGCCTGGTGCTGGCCCTTCCCGGCCTACTGCGAAGCCCTCTATATTCTGGGCGGGAAGACGCAGAAAAGACGGGCGGCCAATCTGCTTTCCTCGGGGGCGGAGTACTTCGAACGGGAGATCCCCGGACAGCTTTCCGAAGTGGCCGACGGCGACGCCCCCCACCGGAGCGGCGGCTGTCCGGCTCAGGCGTGGAGCGTGACCGAACTCTTCCGGGTGCGGCAATTTCTGCGCAAGTCTTGAAAAATGAGGAGTTCCGCAGTATATTATACGCGTGTGATTCGACAAATCCGAAAGAAAGATCCCTTTACTCATGGCTGAACTCAATTCAATCAGAAATTTCTGCATCATCGCCCATATCGACCACGGCAAATCCACTCTGGCGGACCGGCTTCTCGAGATCACCGGGACCGTGGCCGCGAGGGACCTGCAGGACCAGCTGCTGGACGGCATGGATCTGGAACGGGAACGGGGCATCACCATCAAGTCCCATCCGGTCCGGATGAAGTACGATCCGGGCGACGGCAAAACCTACGAACTCAACCTCATCGACACCCCCGGACATGTGGACTTTTCCTACGAAGTCTCCCGTTCCCTGGGGGCCTGCGAAGGGGCGATCCTCCTCATCGACGCCACCCAGGGGGTCCAGGCCCAGACCGTGGCCAACGTGGAACTGGCCTTCAAGCAGAATCTGCTGGTGATCCCGGTGGTGAACAAGATCGACCTGCCCGCCGCCAATCTGGAGCTGTGCTACGACCAGATGGAGGAGATCCTCGCGTTGCCCCGCGAGGAGGCGCTGTGCGTTTCAGGCAAGACCGGCGAAGGCGTGAAGGAACTGCTGCAGGCGGTCATCGACCGGATCCCGCCGCCGAAACTCCCCGAGCCCCCCGACGGGACCACGGCGCTGATCTTCGACTCCTACTACGACGCCTTCCGGGGCGTGGTGAACTACGTCCGGGTGAGTTCCGGCTCCTTCAAACGGGGGACGCGGATCCGGCTCTTCAGCAACGGCATCGAAAGCGAACTCAAGGAGGTGGGCCACTTCAACCCCTCCATGCATGCGGACGAGGAACTCACCGCGGGCTCGGTGGGCTACGTGATCCCGAACCTGAAAAGCCCAGCCGACACCAAGATCGGCGACACCCTCACCGATGCGGCGGCCCCCTGCTCGAAGCCCCTGCCCGGATTCCGGGAGGCCACCCCCATGGTCTTCAGCGGCATCTATCCCATCGACACGGCGGACTACGACCAGCTCAAAGCCAGCATGGCGAAGCTCCAGCTCAACGACGCGGCCTTCAAGTACCAGCCCGAAAGTTCCGCCGCGCTGGGCTTCGGATTCCGCTGCGGCTTCCTGGGGCTGCTCCACATGGAGATCATCCAGGAGCGGCTCCGCCGGGAGTACAACATGGACATCATCGCCACCTATCCGTCGGTGATCTACCACGTCTTCATGAAGTCCGGCGAGCAGGTCAACGTGGACAACCCCGTCTTCCTGCCCGACCCGTCGGCCATCGACCACCTCGAGGAGCCCATGATCAAGTGCCGCATCATGACGCCGTCAAGCTACATCGGCGACGTGATGAACCTCGTGATGAACAAGCGGGGCATCTGCTCCGACACCCAGAGCGTGGACGCCAACCACGTTATCATCACCGCGGACATGCCCATGCACGAGATCCTCATCGACTTCCACGACAAGTTGAAGTCCATCACCCGGGGCTACGCCAGCATGGACTACGAACAGTCGGACTACAAGAGCTCCAAGCTCATCAAGCTGGACATTCTGGTCAACGGGGAGCCGGTGGACGCCTTCAGCTCCATCGTCCACGAGAGCATGGCCTACGAACGGGGGCGGCAGATCGCGGAACGGCTCAAGGACGCCATCCCGCCCCAGCTCTTCCAGATCGCCATTCAGGCGGCGGTGGGGGGCAAGGTCATCGCCCGCGAAACGATCCGCCAGCTGCGGACGAACGTTCTGGCCAA
>JAFSYV010000213.1 GCA_017443585.1 Lentisphaeria bacterium
CGCCGGACGCGGGGCCGGACGGGGCGCGGGACGGACCGCCGGACGCGGCGGCGGCGGAGCGCCGTGATGATGGTGATGGTGATGATGGCCGTCATGGCAGCCGGCGAATCCCAGAAGGATCCCGGTGGCCACGGCGGGCACTGCGAGCAGTTTCCACAATGTTTTCATTTTCAGAACTTTCTCCTGCTTTCATTGTTTGGGGAGGGTGCTGTGTTGCCCCCCTTCCGCCATCCGGGAGGGGGTCTGGAAAAATCGAGTACGGCGGGCGCTTTGTCCCGCGTGTAGAGCGTGGAGGTCATGTGCGAACCCAGAAATTCGCCCTCGAAGACCACGTTGACTTCGCGTTCGGGCAGGACCCAGCGGACCGTCGCCCGGCCCGAACGGTCGGCGGAATAGACGAAATCCGTTTCCGGCTTCCGGGTCTCGATCAGCCGCTTTTCGGCGGGCGTGAGACGGGATTTGATCCTTTTGATGATCAGCCGGGCCTGATCGACCAGTTCCTCCTCTTCCTTTTCGGTTATCATGGCGCAGCGCCGGCCGTCGATCTCGGCGTAGCGGGTCGCCGTGCACCCGCAGAGCAGGCAGAACGAAAGGAGCGGCAGGACGAAGCGTTTCATTTTTCCCGTTTCCTCAGACCGTTGATCTCCATGAGGGACGACAGCCAGGCGTTGAGCCGGCCCCAGTAGGCTTCGGGGCAGCGGGGCAGTTCGCTGTTGTCCACCCCCGCGGCCACGATGTTTTCGAGAAAGGTGTTGCTGCGCTCGTCGGTGCTCCGGGGCAGGAGCCCCCCTTCGTAGAGGAAGGCGGTCTTGAAAACCACCGCGCACTGCATGGGGCTCCACCGGCTTTCCTCGGGCGTCTGCCGGGCCAGATGGCTCAGCACCGACTTGAAGGAGTCGTAGGTGTAGGGCATGGGCAGCTCCCCGGCCAAGTTGTCGAGCAGGAATGCGGCCATCTTGCCCGCGAGGCGGCAATTCACCGGGACCTCCGCGATCTCATCGAAGGCGGCGGTAAGTTCCATGCTGCGCACGTTCCGCAGCGGGGACTTGGATTCGGTGAACTCCACCGTCAGCTCCCGGAAGAGGTCCACCTTGGGGAACTCCCTGCCGGAAATCTTCTGCGCTCCGTGACAGACCATCTGGAATTTGCCGTAGTCGGGGGAAATGCCCACGACGATCAAGGCCGACTCCTGATAGGGATGCCGGGAAAGGACGATCACCGGTGTGGAATTGATTTCGACGCTCATACGCTCATTGCAGCTGTTTCTTCAGTTCGGCCACCACCAGCTGGGGATTGGCCTTGCCCCGGCTGGCCTTCATCACCTGCCCCACCAGGAACTGCAGCGCCTTGCCGTTGCCGGCTTTGAACTCCTCCGCGGGCTTGGGATTGGCGGCGATGGCGGCGGCCACGAACTCGGCGATGGCTCCGGTGTCGGAAACCTGTTTCATCCCTTTGGCTTCCACGATCTTTCCGGGGGCCTCGCCCGAAGCGAACATTTCGGCGAAGACCTCCTTGGCCTGCTTGCCGCTGATGGTGCCGCCCGAAATGAGATCGGTCAGGGCCGCCAGATCTTCAGGCTTGATGAGGCAGGCGTCGATGGTGATCTTCGCATTGCCCAGTTCACGCAGCAGCTCCGAAATGATCCAGTTGGCCGCGAGTTTGGGATTTTTGGCCTTCTTCGCCGCCCGGTCGAACCACAGGGCCACCTCGCGGTCCGAAACCAGCACCCCCGCATCGTAGGGGGTGAGCTGGTAGTCGCGGCAGAAGCGCTCCCGCATGGCGCCGGGCATTTCGGGCAGGGTGCGGCGGATCTCTTCGATCTCCTCGTCGCTCAAGGTCACGGGCAGCAGGTCGGGATCGGGAAAATAACGGTAGTCGTGGGCGGATTCCTTGCTCCGCATCACGTAGCTTTCGCCCGCTTCGTCGTTCCAGCCCCGCGTCTCCTGATGAAGGGGCCTTCCGGCTTCGAGCTCCTCCTTCTGGCGGTCGATCTCGTATTCGATGGCCCGGTGGACTGCCCGGAAACTGTTCAAATTCTTGAGTTCGATCCGGGTGCCGAACTTTTCGCTCCCTTTCGGACGCAGGGAAATGTTCACGTCGCACCGCATCTGCCCCTTTTCCATGTCGCAGTCGCTGATGCCGCCGTAGCGCATGGTCTCCTTGAGGGTGGTCAGGTAGGCGTAGGCTTCATCGGCGCTCCGCAGGTCGGGTTCGCCCACGATCTCGAGGAGGGGCACCCCGGAACGGTTGAAGTCGGCTCCGCTGGTGGCCCCGAAGTGGGTCAGCTTGGCGGGGTCTTCCTCCAGATGGATCCGGGTGATCCCCACGTCGTGAGGCGGGATCTCCGCGCCGGAAAAGCCGGTGCCTTCCAAGTGGAGTTTCCCCTTGACGCAGAAGGGCAGGTCGAACTGGGAGATCTGGTAATTCTTGGCCAGATCGGGATAGAAATAACTCTTCCGGTCGAACTTGCTGTACCGGGCGATCTCGCAGTCGGTGAGCAGCCCCGCCCGGACCGCCGCCCGGATCGCTTCGTGATTGGGCACCGGCAGCGCTCCCGGATAGCCCAGACAGACGGGGCACACCACCGTATTGGGCTCCGCGCCGTAGACGTTGGCGCAGGAACAGAACATCTTGCTTTTGGTCCGGACCTGAACATGGACTTCCAGACCGATCACTGCTTCGTAATCCATAGACTTATTCCCGGGTAAAGTGTGACGATCGACATAACACACCTATAATTTAACACACCGGGGAGCGGTATTCAAGTCGAAATCCCCGAAGAAGCGGGGATTTTTCCGGGAAAAGCCCTTGAAAATTCCGTCAACCGACTTCATATTATAGAAAAAGACACGACAAAGAGGAACACAAGGAGTTTTTTTCATGAAACTGAGTCCGGAATTGAAGTCCGCCGTCATCGCCGCCGGACAGGAACATCTGCTCGAATACGATTCGCCCCTGCTCGAAAAACAGCTCGAAGCCATCGACTGGGAAGCGCTCCCCGGACTGGCGGCGAAGTACGTGCTCGAAAAACCCCGCGTCGCCATCCCCGACGATGTGAAGCCCGCCCCCTATTTCCCCCTCCATCCCCGGACCGAAGCGGAAAAACGGCTCCAGCAGGATGCGCGAAAGCGGGGGGAGGAACTGCTCCGGCAGGGCAAGGTGGCCTGCCTCACCGTGGCGGGGGGCCAGGGGACGCGTCTGGGCTTCGACGGCCCCAAGGGGACCTATCCCATCGGCCCCCTTTCCGGCCGGACCCTTTTCGAGTACTTCGCCGGTTCCATCGCCCGCGCGGGGGAAAAATTCGGGAAACCGCTCCGGTGGTACGTGATGACCAGCGCCCTCAACCGCGAGGCCACGGAAAAGTTTTTCCGCGAACATGATTTTCTGGGCCTTGCCCCCGAGCAGGTCTTCTTCTTCACGCAGGGGACCATGCCCGCCTTCGGATACGACGGGAAACTCCTGATGAGCTCCCCCGAGAGTCTGGCTTTGTCGCCCGACGGCCACGGCGGCACACTCCTCGCGCTGCGGAAATCCGGCGCCCTGGAGCAGATGAAAAAGGACGGCGCGGAGTACATCTCCTACTTTCAGGTGGACAACCCTCTGGTGCCCGTGGTGAATCCCCTTTTCATCGGTATGCACGATCTCGAAGGATCCGAAATGAGCGCCATCATGCTGGCCAAGACCAACGCCTTCGAGAAACTGGGGAACTTCTGCGTCTGCGGCGGACACCTGGAGATCATCGAATACAGCGACCTTCCGGCGGAACTGGCCGAGTCCCGGAACCCCGACGGCTCCTTGCGCTTCATTTCCGGGAGTCCCGCCATCCACGTGATCAGCAGGGCTTTCGTGGAAAAGCTCACCGCCTCGGGCCGTCTGGATCTGCCCTGGCACCGGGCGGACAAGAAGATCCCCTGCATCGGAGACCCCAAACCGGAGTCCCCCAACGGCGTCAAGCTGGAGTCCTTCATCTTCGACGCGCTGGCTCTGGCCCGGAAGACCCTGGTCCTCGAAGGCGACCGGGCGGAAATGTTCGCTCCCACCAAGCACGCCACGGGGGTGGACTCCGCCGAAAGCTGCCGCGAAATGCTCATCGCAAGAGACCTCCGCCGGCTGAACC
>JAFSYV010000214.1 GCA_017443585.1 Lentisphaeria bacterium
GAAGGTCCCGATGGCCACGGTGCCGTCGGCCCAGGCGGCGATGGCGGGCTTTCCCGGAATGGGATAGGTGTCTCCTTTGACGATCACCAGCCGGGTGCCGCCCTCCGCCGGGGACCGGTTCACCCGCAAGGCCACGGCTCCGCCGGGACAGCAGCAGCAGTAGCGTTCCCTCGTCGCCCGGCGCAGGTAGTCCGCCAATGATTCCAGCGCGGGAACGAAATTCTTGAGCACTTCCAGACCGGCCACGGGGATCCGGCGGGTGTCGCTCCGCCGCTCCACCTTGACGATGCACCGGAGCTGGTCCGGTCCCGTGAGCATTTCCCCGTGGCAGAACTGCAGCCGGGCGTTGAGGATCTCCGAAAAGAACTCGTCGCAGGCGGCCTGATTGAACTCCAGATATCCGGGGATCGCGTGGAGCTGTTTGGGGTTGAGCCGGAACTGGCCGTTCTTGATCTGGGTGATGGCCGCCGGGGAAATATGGAGCAGTCTGGCCAGATCGCTCTGATTCTTTTCCCGCAGCTGCAGATGTCTGGAGATCACGCCCCAACCGTTGATGTGTCCGTTCATAAAAGCCTTCCTCCTCTTTTGTTCAGCCTCTGGAAATTCAAGATACATCGTTTTCGAAACATATCAAGCGCCGCGTTGAAAATATATGCAAATATCTTTTAATTAAAGGCTTGAACATATTTTAAGATTTCGCGGAAGGTGCCGTTTCGCGGGTATGGGTCGGGAAACGTTTCGCTTACGGTTTTTATGAGCGCTCCGCAACGTTTTTTGCGTGTGCGGGGCGGGGGAACGACAACCGCTCACGCGTTTTTCTTTCCCCCCCCTTCCCTGCTTTTCCGCAGGGCGCCCCGTCTTGAGGGTGAAACGACAGCCGACCTTTTCGGCGCGTATGCGGCTTCGACCGGCGTTCGGCATGGTTTTAATCTTCGGCCCCGTCACTACCGCAAAATTGCGTAATCGCCCGGTCCACGCGGGAAACAGAACCTCCCGCGATGAAAACCGCGCGCTTGCATTTTTTCCCTGAGACAGCTATATTTATGTGTTTGCAGACCGTTCGAAGAAGGAAGAGCGTAAAAATGAACCATGATGACCGGAACCTGATTATCGAAAATTCCCTGTGGCAGGCGGAGCTGACTTCTCACGGCGGCCAGCTGCTCCGGGCCCGTCACCGGGATTTCCCGCAGGAGGTGATCTTTCTGGGCAAACGGGCGGAGTTCGCCCCCGGCAAGGCTATCCGGGGCGGTTCTCCCGTCTGCTGGCCCTGGTTCGGGGCATCGTCCGTCCCCGGCCGTCCCGCTCAGGGCTTCGCCCGCACGGCGGAGTGGGACATCGAAAACAGTGAAAACGCCTTCGTCCGTTTCCGTCTGCCCGAAAACCGCATTCCGGGCTCTCTGCGGGACTTTCCCTTTGAACTCCGCTCCGAAATCAGGTTGTCGGACGCCCTTGAACTGGCCCTCGTGATGAAAAATTGCGGGGAAACACCTGCGGAAATTTCCTGTGCGCTCCACACCTACCTCGCCGTGAGCGACTGCGAAAAGGTGACCGTCTCCGGACTCGAAAACGCGCCGTACACGGTCAAGGGCGGCCCTGAAGAGCCGCCTGCGAGAGAACCGCTGAAGATCGAAGGCGAAGTCTGCCGGCTGTACTTCCCCCAATCGGGGGAGATCGTGCTCACGGATCCGGGCTGGGGCCGTCAAATCTTCATCGGCAAAAGGAATTCGAATTCGACGCTGGTGTGGAATCCCGGTCCCGAACGGTGCGCTCAGATCTCCGATTTGGAGGACACGGAGTACAAAAACTTTCTCTGCATCGAGGCCAACCGGGCGGGCGGGGACACGCTTCTTCTGCCCCCCGGCGCGGAGCTCCGTCTGGAACAGCACATCCGCCTCCGACCCCTCTGAGGTCACTCGAAGGCGGGGATCTTCAGCCGCACCCGGTCGTCTTTCCCGTAAATGATGTGGAAACTGAGGCAGTCCAGCCCGAGGAAGGCGTATTTTTTCGCGTAAAGAGCGCCTTCTTTCGGCGAAAGGAGATGACCGAGAGACCAACCTGCCTTTTCGATCTGCGCAAGCGTGATGTCCGATTCGCGGAATTTCCCCTGCAATGTCTGCCTGCCCTCGGGAATCGGCATATCTTTCTTGATCAGGGCATAGTGACGCTCCACGAAGCTCAGACTTGCGTAAACGGCGAAAACGACCGCTGCCGCCGCAAGGACCGCGGCGGCCAGAAGCGAAAGGATGACCTTATTCCGCTTCACGACCAATTTCATTTCCGGCTGCGCCGGCGGATGGCTTCGCTCAAGTTCCGGTAGAGCTCCGCCAGTTCGGGCTTGCCGGCGAGCATCCGCAGATGTTCGCGCATGATGTTCTCGTCCCACCGGACGGCGGGCCCCGTCTGGGCCTCGTCGGGGCTCATGGTGTGGAGCTTGGCCGCCGTCTCGTCGATGAGGGGCTGGAGCAGTTCGGGGTCCACGCCCGTGTCCTCGGCGATCTCCCGGGCCATGCGGAACATGAGATTGGCGAAATTGTTGGCGAAGACCGCCGCCAGATGGAGCTTCCGCCGGGAAAGGGAATCCTTTTCCAGCACGTGGGAGGAAAGTTTTTCGGCGAGAACGCGGATCCTGGCCAGATTTTCCGGCGTGTTGGCCTCGATGAGGAGCGGCACCCGGATCAGGTCCAGCTCCCTCGCCTTGGAAAGGGTCTGAAGGGGATAGAGCACTCCGTGATTCACGGCGAAGGGGGCGAGGGCCGCCAAGGCTTGAGTCCCCGAGGTGTGGAGCACCAGCCGGGAGCCGAAGGCGCATTTGCTCCACAGCTCCAGGTCGGCGGAGTCCTTGACGGCGCTGATGACGATGGCCGAGTTCGAGCCGAGTTCGGAGAAATCGGTGCTCCAGGGACACTTCGCACGGGCGGCGAGGGCTTCCGCATGGGCGGCGTTTCTGGCGACGATGCGGGCCGGGCCCAGTCCTCTTCCGGCGAGGTTCAGGGCAAAAACCGTGGCCGCGTTTCCCGCGCCGATGATGATGATCTCGTGTTTTTCCATGATATGGCCTTCAATATACTCCCGACCCGGCCGAATGTCAAGAAAATTGCCGAAAAAGACAGCTTTTTTGGACTTTCCGGCATGGATATTTTCATCCAGTGCGGTTATATTATGGAAAAGGAACACTTATGCCGAAACAGGCCAAACATAAAGAAAGGAGTTTCTTATGAGCAGCACCATCCTCCGCAACTGCCGTCTGGTTTCCCCCGGTATCGACCTCGAAAGGGCCGACATCCTCATCGAAGCGGGGAAAATCGTCCAGGTTTCCGCCGGGACCATCGAAAAAGCGGGAGCCGCCGTCATCGACGCTTCCGGCCTCATGGCCATGCCCGGCTTCGTGGACGTCCACTGCCACGGCCGGAACAACTGCGACTTCAGCGACGGCTCCGCCGAGGGCGTGGCGACCATGGCGCAGCACAAGCTGGAAGAGGGCGTCACCACGCTGCTCCCCACCACGCTGACGCTCCCCGAGGAGACCCTCGAAGCGGCCATGCGCTCCATCGCCGCCTACAAGCAGAACTACTGCAAGATCCCCGCCGTGCACCTCGAAGGGCCCTTCATCAACCCCAAGTGCACGGGAGCCCAGAACCCGGCCTACGTCCGGAAGCCCGACATCGAAGAGGTGAAGCGCCTCAACGCCATCTTCCCCGTGAAGAAGGTCACCTTCGCCGTGGAGCAGGAAGGCGGAGCGAAGCTGGTGGGCGACCTGCTGGCCATGGGGATCACCCCCTCGTGCACCCATAGCGCGGCCAAGTACACCGAATTCCAGGCGGCCTACACCAACGGCCTGCGGAACCTTTCCCACTTCTGCAACCAGATGTCGCCGCTCCACCACCGGGACATCGGGCTCGTGGGGGCGGGACTGCTCCACAACGACGTCTTCGCGGAACTCATCTGCGACAAGCTCCACATCAGCCCGGCCATGATCCAGCTGGTCTTCAAGGTCAAGGGCCCCGACCACGTGGTGCTTATCACCGACGCCATGCGGGCCGCGGGGATGCCCGACGGGGAATACACATTGGGCGGGCTTCCGGTCCTCGTTTCGGGCGGCGCCGCCCGGCTCAAGGAAGGCGGAGCCCTCGCGGGCAGCACGCTGCAGCTGGCCACCGCCATCAAGAACATCTATGAAGTGACGGGGCTCCCCCTCAAGGAACTGGTCCGCTCCAGTTCGCTTTCCGCCGCGACCGCCCTCGGGCTCAAGGGCATCGGCAAGATCGAAGCGGGCTACGCCGCCGACATCGCGCTCCTCGACAGGGATTTCGTCTGCAAGGCCACCATGGTGGACGGCGAACTCCGCTACGACGCCCGGTAAGACGAGCGCAAAAAAATTCCGTGCCGACTTTCCCGGCACGGAATTTTTTATGCCCTGAAACGGGACGTCACTTCACGGCGGCCATCTTTTCCAGGAGCGCCCCCGCTTCGCGGTGGAATCTGTCGTAGGCCGCGGGGTCGCCGCAGATGTTCAGTCCCACGGGATCCCCGGCGGCCCGGCAGGCGAAGGAGTCGGCCAGCTGCAGCAGTTTCCGGCCCTGCTCCGCCAGAGCCGGAGCCTTCTTCGCCAGCCTCGCGCACTCCTTTTCAAGGAGCAGGCCGTATTCGTAATCCTCGATGCCCTCGCGGGTGTTTTCCAGGCGCAGGGTGCTCAGGGGGCCCTTGGGCGACGGCACCACCCACGAAGCGCAGCGGAAGTCGTCCCAGCCCCGGTTGCCCGATTCGCCCCAGCAGTTGATGACCCACTGGTAGACGTAGGTCACCTTCACACGGCGGAGCCAGGTGTAGTAGCCTCTGACCTGCGCCAGTTCCCCGTTGTCCCGGTAGCCCGGAGGATTGTAGAAGGAGTATTCGCTCCCGGCGGCGCGGATCGCCGCCAGCTCCCTCTCGGGGGCGTTGCTGCCCACGTTCCAGAAGTTGATCACGTCCTTCAATGCGGGGGCGTAGCTCCCGGCGTAGGTGAAGCGCCACTCCGGCGCCACCGACCGCAGAAGCGCCACCGTCTCCCGGAGCGCCCCGTAGGAGTCCTCCTCGGGCTCGTCGAAAAGATCCATGATGATCCGGTCATTGATCTTGAGCTCTTGCAGATGCCTGCGGAAGTCTTTGGCGAAACTCAGCATCTTTTTCTTCCACAGGGGGGTCAGGATGTCTTTCGCTTCGCCGAAGAGGTTCTTCTGGAACTTGTGGCCGTAACCCAGCATGAAGCTCCGGGTGATGAGCAGAGGCTGTTTGAACTCTTCGGTGTAGCGCTTCACCGACTTGTCGAAGGCGGTGTAGTCGGCCTTGACCAGATTGCCCTCTGCGTCGAAGGTCACCTTCACCGGGTCCAGCCAGCGGCCGCCGCCCCGGGCGTCCACGGCCATCTTCTCGATCTTGGCCCGCTCGGCCAGATAGGTCTTTCTATCCTTGCTGAAGCCGAACTTGCGCCACCAGGAATCCCAAGCGGCGGTGAGGGTGCGCTTCTCGATGGAAAAATCCCGCACCGTCAAGGTGACGGGTATGCTGCACAGAACTTTGCCCTGCGCTGAGAGCGTGACCCGGCCCTTGTACACCCCCGGCTTGCCGTTCTCGGGGACGGAGACTTTCACGTAGAGGCTCCGGGTGGTTCCGGGAGCCGGATCGAGGCTCCTTTCCTCGAGCAGCACGTCGGGATGGTCGCCGATGATGCCCCGGAAGTACTCCCGGCGGATCAGCCCCACGGGGAACACGCTTGCCGCGAAGGGGATCCCGCTGACCTGCCAGGTGATGTTCTTGAGGCCTTTGGAGCTGCGCAGGGCCAGCTGGAACCCCTCGCCTTCGCCCCGTGCGGCGGAAAGCTCCACGCCGCTCCCCTTCTTCGCGGGGGCCGGGGCGGAAGGATAGACCTTCTGGGAAACGAGATCGCTCCAGACGGTGAGATCGTTCCCCCTCACGAGCGTCGTCCCCGTTTCGACGGAGCGGGGCAGCGCATTGCAGGACTGCATTTCGGCGACGAAGCGGGGGATGACCTCCTTGTTCAGCTGAGCCGGACTTCCCGTGAAGGGAAGGACCTTGTACGCGCTTTCGAGATAGCTGTCCTTTTCCGTGCCGTTGAAGTGGTAGGGGGAAACGTTGCCGTAAATGCCGGGGGAGTTTTCCTTCGACATGCCGACGCGCATGGAAAGACGGGAAATGCGAGGCATCTGCATCATGACCGCCCCCGCGTCGGCTTTCGGATCATAGGAGCAGATGCAGGAGACACCCTTCTGCTGGCCCATCTTTCTCGTGCCCATGTACCGGAATTTCCCCGTTTTCGGGTCGAGGAAGGGGCTCTCCACCTTTTCCAGCCGAGTGGAGACCCGGCCGCCGCGCACACGGGAGACGGTAGTCCAGAACTCGTCCTTCACCGGGCAGCTGGTGGAAAAGAGGTTCAGCCAGTTGATGCGGTTGTCGTTGCGGATCTCGAGCCGGATCCGGACCTCGAGGGCGGGGGAGTCGCCCCGCATGGTGAAGTCCCGGATGAGGGTCATGTACTTCCCCTCCCCGCGCGTGGCGAAGGTGACGGCGTCGCCCTTGCGGATCACCTTGTACGTCCGGGGGGCCATCTTGTAAAGTTCATCGGGCTTGTTTTCCCAATACCACTTGTCGCCGGGCATGTTGTAGGTGAACCCGAAGCCCTTGATCCACAAACTCTTCCCCTTGAACTTCGATTCGGAAAGCTGGTAGAACTGGGCTTTGGCGAAGCGGTATTCCGCCCCGCCGCCGCTCAAGGTGACGGCATCGGGGGTCTCCTTCACCGCGGGAGCGGCGGGGACCGCCGCGGCAGCGGCAAAACACAGGAAAGCGGCAAACAGGTGTTTCATGGCAGAGCTCCTTTACGGTTTGCAGGTCGCGTTGTACGGACCAGCGGTTCGATCAGCGTGAATGTTTTTTTCATCGGCAAACACTCCTTTATCGGAAAAAACGGCAGCCGGGAAATCCCCGGCCGCGCCGGAGCCGCAAGCCGCTCTACGGGAACCGCAGGTGGTCGTAGTAGAAGTCGGTCTTGTCGTAGTCGATCTTGGAACTGTACGGGATGTCTCCGCTCTGTCCCTGTTTGGGGTTGAATACCGACTTTTTCAGGTGAAGGTCGGCGAAGAGCACGTTGGTGCTTTTCGCATGTCTGAAACTGAAATCGTTGCGCCACGAGAGCACTCCGCCCCAGCCGCCCGCGCCGGCATTGGCGACATCGGTGCAGATGTGCTGGACCATGTCGTATCCGATCTCCCCCATCAACAGCCGCCGGGAGGCATTGCGGATGTTGGTGAGGGGTTCCCTCTTCTCCCACATCGTCGCATCGGTGCTGCTGGTCAGCAGTTTGTTGAATCCGTAACTGAAGTTCGAGTTCCCCGTGTATTTCCCCGTGCTCGGGTCGAAGGCGCCGTCGATCTTGGGCGACCCATTGGCGAAGCGGGCGCCTTCGGGGCAGAGAGTCACGCTGGGGGCGTTGTTCCTGATGTCATATTTGGAGGTGATCCAGTTGAACATGGTCCCCGCTTTGGAGTTGCGGTACTGCTGATGAAACAGATAGTTGGAAACATTTATGCCATGGACCAGCCAGCCTCGGTGGTCGCCCGCATACGCGGAGGCGAGAAACCCCATCTGGCGCAGATTGTTCTGGCAGGTGGACACCTTGGCCCGGTCACGGGCCTGCTGGAGAGCGGGCAGCAGCATGGCGGCAAGTATCGCGATGATGGCGATGACCACCAGCAGCTCGATCAGCGTGAACATTCTTTTCGTCTTCATGGTTTTTCTCCCGTTAAGATCCGAAAATACGGCGACAACAATAATATAGCATCCGCGATGGAAAAAGTCAAGCCGCGCAAAAGGAAAGGATATTCCCCTCCCCTTGCGTCACCTGGACGCGAAAACGGACATGTCGGCTCCGATGTCCCGGCCGTCGCTCCCCCGCTTCCTCGCGGGTGAATCGGGCAGGAGCGTCAGGTCGCCCCCGGCGGGATCCTTCAGCTTCGGGTCGGCGAAAATACCGTGCTTTTCCACGCCGTAGCGGGTCTGCGCTTCGGCCAGAGTCTTCGCCATGTCGCTGTCGTAGATCTGCCACGCCGCCGCGGTGCCGAGTTTGCCCCCGAGGGCGAAGATCTTCTGCCGGGGACAGAACTCCTGCGTGTTCCAGTAGAGGTTCCAGTCGCAGACCACCTTGCTCCGGGGATCCCCCACCGTGACGGCGGGAGTGTTGTGCTTCCCCACCACGTCAAAGATCAGATTGTTGGTGATGAAAAGCTCCGCGCCGGGACTGCCGCCCAGGTGCATGGCGTTGATGCCGCTGCGTGAGAAGGTGTTGTGGTCCATCTTCACATATCCCTTGCAGCTGGTGATCCAGACGCACTGGAAGGCCCGTTCGAAGACGCAGTTGGAGATCTCCACGTCCTTGAGGTGCTCGCCGTAGAAGTGGTTGTTGCCGGTCTTCCGGGCGCCGATGGCGAGGAAGCGGCAGTTCTTCATCTTGAACTTTTCCGAACGGAAGAGGGTGACGCCGGCCACGGCGCCGGAGTACCGGAGCCCGATGAAGTCCAGATTTTCGATGGTGAGTCCCTTCACGTCATCCGCCCGGATGATGTGGTCGAACATGAATTCGGCGCTGAGCTTGACCGTACCCGGCTTCGCGGCCCGGATCGTGATGTCGTCACGCCAGACCGTGAGCATTTCGCCGTAGGTTCCGGGCGCGATGAGCACCGTGTCGCCGGGCCGGGCGGCCTGGAGCGCCGCGGCGACGGTCTTGTACGGTTTGCCGTTCCCGGCTTCGAGCACTTTGCCCGCGGACTTCCCGGCGCTTTTCACCGGGGTGAATTCCAGCACCTTGGTCCAGGGCTTGACGTCATTGTGGCGGTAGAGCCTCAGGACCGCCCGGCAGGGAACGCCGGGTTTGAGGTTCCGCAGGCAGACGGCGCCGTCGCAGGTGAGGTAGCGCCCGAAGGGGACCTGGCCGTAAAAGACGCCCCGGTCGTTCTGCCGCGCGCTGACTTCGGCCCGGACGTAGTCTTCGGGCGTGGTCCACGTGATCAGGGCCCTGGTGCCGCAGTCGAGGGAGGAGACCGCGATGTTTTCCACCTTGAGCGGTCCCTTTTCGTCCCGGACCGCCCGGCCGCCGATCCATGTCCCGGCGGTGCCCTCCACCAGATTCTTCGCCGGGAACTCGACCCGGCCGCCGCGCCGGACACCGGCGGTGAAGCTGGGGAAGGTTTCCTTGAAAGGCCACGCCTTGAGCTGGGCGTCATCCGCGAAGCCGTTGTGTTCCGAGATCACGTCGGGAGCCTCGACCTTGCAGTTGTCGAGCAGGTTTTCCCGGAAGACCATCCGGCCGGAACTGACTCCCTTGAACTTGAAGAGGCGGCTGTTGGCGAAGACTGCCTTGCCCTTTTCGCCCTTGAAACTGCTCTCGCCGAAAACGGCGTCGGTGAAAGTGACGGTGCTGTTTTTCGCTTCGAAGCGGACGTTGTCGAAATCCATATCGGCGATCTTCACGTTTTCGCAGTTGTCGAATTCGAATTTCGCGTTCCGCCAGACGGCCTTGCCGCAGCTCCGGTCGGAAAGGGTGATGTCCTTCAGACCGCGGAAGAGGTACTCACCGGTGTATTCCCCCGGCAGAAAGTAGACCGTGTCGCCGTTCTTGAGCAGGGACGGCAGTTTCCCGGCGGCGACGGGCGTCCGCGGCAATCGTCCGTCGCCCGCGCCCGTCTTATCAGGAGCCGCGAAGTAGACGGGCGCAGGGCCGGGAAAAGCGCCCGTGCCCTTGTAAGGCGAGTCGGGCAGCAGCCGGAAGTCGTATTTTTCCGGATTGACGAAGCCGCCCTTCTTGCGCCAGTCCTGGCCGCCGTAGATGTTGTCCTTGAGATCGGGCATGTACTTTTTCCCCGAAGAGGAGGTGGTAAAGGAAAATTTTCCGGGAACGACCGTGTTGTTGTCGATGGAAGCGGTACTGCCGGGGACGGCGTAGAAGGTCGCGCCGCCGCCGGCCAGCACGTTGTTCAGCACGTTGGTGTGCCTGCGGATCCCGTTCTTGCAGCGCATGACCCCGGCCCGCCGGGATTTGTCGAGGGAAATGATCAGATTTCCGGTAAAGTCGATGTAGTCGGCTTCCGGACTGCCGTAGCGGCACATGTTGTAGACGTTGCCCTCGGTGACGGTGTAACTGCCGAAGAAGGGCAGACTGCAGCCGTTGTCCAGCAGAAAGTTGTCGCGGATCTTGATGTTTTTCTGGTAACTGCCGATCTGGATCCCCGCGCCGGAGTTCCGGATCGCCCGGCATTTTTCGATGAGGACGCCGTCCAGGACCCAGCTGGGCCGGAAGCCGCAGGTGGTCCCCACGGCCGTGCAGTTGCGGATGACCCCGGAACCGTAGAACCAGTCCTTCTGCCGGCCCCGGATGGCGATGCCGGCTCCGCCGTGAAAGGCGAAGTGGAGCCCGTCCACGCAGATGTTGTGGACCACGAAGTTCATGCCGCTGCCGAAAACACCCGGATTTTTGGCCTTGATGGGCGTCGGTCTCGAATTGGTGGCGTAGGGGATAACCGTGAAGCCCGCCTTTTCCGGATCATCATGCCACGACCCGGAAAGGGGATTGACGAAGAGCCGCCCGTCTTCGGGCCGCTGGAAAAAGGCGCCGGGCTGCTTTTCGAGGAGCTTCATGGAGTCCACCTTGAGATAGCGGTCCAGCGTGTTCCGCTGCCACAGTTCACGGATGGCCCAGGCGCAGGGAGCCGAAAAGAGCCTGCCCTGTTCCTTCCGCCAGCCCCGGAGCCGCCAGCCGAAGGTGACGACCGGCGTCTCGTCGGGGCTCGCCTTGATGGTGATGGGCTGGGGATTTTTGTTCGGCCACTCCCGGAAGATCATCTCGTGATAAAGTCCCCCTTTGAGCAGGACGGTGTCGCCCGAACCTGCTTTCACGAGGGCCTTCTGGATCGTTTTCAGGGGTTTGGCCGGATCGGTCCCTGCGTTGTTGTTGTTCCCCAGCGGGGAAACGTAGTAGGTCGCCGCCTGCGCCGCGAAGGCCGCCGCCGCCAGTGTGAAGAGGAGTTTTTTCATGGCCGGTTCCTTTCCTGGGTTTTGGTTCCGTCGGGAGAAATATTCTTTGTAAACATCATCGGATCTCTTCCATCACGTCGGCGGAACGGGCTCCGAGGGTCAGCGCCCCCACCCGTTCGATGCCGAAAAAGAGGGATCTGTATCTCTTCCCCGCGGGCAGGGAAAAATCCCTCGTGGTCTCGCCCCAGTTGAAGACGGCGAGATAGCGCTTTCCCCCCGTGTCGAGTTCATAACAGTGGGGATACCTGCAGTCGTCCTCCGGGAAGGGGTCCAGGACCTTCGTCCTTCCGGCGGCGGGGGGGAAGAGCATGGCCGCGTCGGCCAGCAGTTCGGGGCGGCGGATCAGCTCTGCCATGGGGTCGGTGAGCAGCAGCCCGCCGGGGGCGATCATGGCCGAAGCCAGCTGGACGCGCCGCTCGTTGGCGGTGAAGAGCTGTTCGCAGCGGCCGGGGTCCGTCTCCCGCACGAAGGCATGAGGCGAAGGATAATCCCGCAGCACGATGTTTTCGCGGTGGTTGCACCACCAGACGTTGTGGAGGAAACTCATGATGAGCTCCTTGCCGTAGACGCGGGGCGCATAGGGCTGCGTCGTGTCGTTGTCGATGAACCACATGGTCATGTTGTCGGTCTGGACCCGGTGGAGATCCACGAAGCCCAGCGCGGCGGTCATGTCCCCTTCCCCTTCGATGAGGACGTTCCCCGCGCTTTCGGCGATGGTCCGCAAGGTTTCCCGGAGCATCTTCTGGAAGGTGTAACGCTTATCCCTGAGCACCCCTTTGCGGTAGGTGGTGATGTTGGGGCCGTCCAGTTTGATCCACTCCACGTGCCACTCTTCGACCAGCATCCGGATCTTTTCCCGGAGCCAGTCGAGGGCGCCGGGCACGGTGTAGTCGATGAGGACGCTGCGGCCCACGTTGGAGGTCCCCAGCTCGACGACCTTCCCCTCCCGGTCCCGGAGCAGCCACTCGGGATGCTCCTGCGCCACGCGCGTCCTTACATTCTGGATATAGGGGGCGAACCACAGCCCGAAGCGGAATCCCGCGTCGCGGACGTACTTCGAAACGGCCCCGATGCCCATGGAAAACTCCGGCTTGGGCTGACTCCATTCCGAAAGGTGCATGCAGTAGCCCCCGTCGATCTGGATGAATTCGAGGGGCCAGCCCTGCTTTTTGAGCTCTTTGAGGGCGTCGCAGCCGGCGAGGATATCCTCCTGCGTCTTGTCGTTCCGGTAGAACTGCCAGTCGTTCCAGCCGGTGGGGATGTGGTCGGGGATCCGGCACCCCATGGTGCCGACGCAGATCTTCGCCCACTCCTCGAGGAGCCCGTTGTAGTCGGTCCCCCTCAGGACCACCGGTTCATCGCTCCCGACCTCTTCCCCCGGCCCGGCGGTGAAGTCGTCGTAGTCGGCGAAGGCCGCCACTTCGAAGCCGCCGCATCCGGGAGAAGGCCGGAGCACGAAACGGCCGTCGCTCCATTCGTAGGAACGGAAGCCGCACAGCACCATTTCGCCGTCTCCGGGCGACTTCAGCATGAGAAGAGAAACGGACTCCACCTCCGGATCCCCCCGGCCCATGCGGCCGAAAAAGACCGGCTCGCCGGGCATGTCGAAGCCGAAACGCAGGAACCGCACCTCTTCCGTGCGGGGAATATGCCACAGAGCGCGCAGGACCCGGCCCGGAGCAAACGGGCGCGCGGCGGCGCCGACGACGGGCTCCCGAGGGCTTTTTACTTCGATGAATTCCATGATACCGACCTCCCCTTGGTTGAAACGATGCCGCGAAAGCCGCCCCCCCCGCAAGGTTCGGCGCCGCCCCGGTCTCCCGCTTCAAATGTCCTTCAGAAGCGGATCCTCCGCCTGGTGCCGGACCTTGGCGTCAAAATTCTGGAGCACGGCGGTGGCGTGTTCGAGGATCTCTTCGAGGCAGGGCGCGGGGTTGTCCGCCTGGTCCAGTCCCCGCAGGCAGTCCGAAGCGGTGTAACTTTCGGTGGGGAATCCGGGCGCGTAAGCGGGGCAGTTCTCCCCCGCGAGCTGATGGATGACGCGGCAGTCCACCAGCTCGCGGATCTGGGATTCGAGCATGGGGACGGGCAGATTCAGCAGCTTTGCCAGATCGTTCAGGGACATTTCGCCTGCGCCCTCGTCGAAATGACGGTAGATCAGCGCGGCGCAGGCCAGCTGGTTCACCCGGCGCATCCGCATCCCGGAGCGGAAATTCCCCTTCATGTCGAAGATGCCCGTGTCGATGTTCTGGACCACGAAGCCGATCTCAGCCCCGAAAAGGGCGATCTGCCACGACCACTGGAGCCACACCAGAAAGAGGGGCAGCACGGCGAAGGTCCCGTAGATCCGGTTGTACTTGAAGATGTTGACCTGCAGAAAGAGGAAGGCGTCCTGCAGTATCTGGAAAAGCAGACCGGCGACGATGCCGGCGAAAAGGGCGCTCGAGAACCTCACGCGGGTGTTGGGCGCGCACTTGTAAATCAGCGTGAAGACCACCACCGCGATAAACAGCGGACAGAAGTCCGCCGCCAGCGTGAAGATAAGCGGCAATGCCGACCCCAGCCCCGGAGCCGCGCCGGCGAGCCGGTTGAAAAGGCTCCGGAGCGCCGCGCCGGAAGCGCCTACGATGACCAGCGCAAGAGGCGTGAGCAGGATCAGCGCCAGATAATCGCTGAAGCGCCGGAGCAGATTCTTGCGGGCGGGCAGGCCCCACACGTCGTTGAAGGCCTTTTCCACATTGGAAGCCAGACGCAGCACGGTCCAGATCAGGGCGATGACGCCGACGCCGGCCACGATGCCGCCCTGAGCCTGCTTCAACGTGGTGTCGGCGAACTTGCACACCCACGACAGGACCTCCTGGTGCTGGGCGAGCTGGCGGCTCAGTTCCGCCCGGAGCCTTTCGTCGAGGGAAAACCCCTTGGCGATGCCGAAGAGCAGCGCCGCCATGGGCACGATGGCGAAAACGGTGTAGTAGGTAAGGGCGACGGCCCGCTGACTGTGATCGTCCGCGGCGTAACGCTTGGCGCTGTACCACAGGATACGGCGAAAACGGTCGAAAAAGGCTCTCATGATGTTCCTCCGGCAAAGATTTTCCTGATGCGGATTTTTCGCATACTGTTAATATACACCCGCAAAGGCGTTTTTCAAGTCCGCGGGAAGCCGAAACCGGGGATCCCCGGTCCCGGCGGAAGCCCCCTCCCGGCGGGGGAAGCGGGATCTTCATCGCGGAAAAGATTGTAAAAAGACTTGACAAAGCACCGTTTTTCTGCTATATTAGCCGAAACACTCGAAAAAAAGGAGAAGGGCTGCTTATATGAAATACCTCGAACTGACCATCGGAGCGGCGCTGGTCTACAACTTCGTGCTGACCCGCTTCCTCGGGATCTGCCCCTTTCTGGGCGTTTCCAAACGGCTGAGCACGGCCATGGGCATGTCCGGCGCGGTGATCTTCGTCATGACCATCGCCTCGGCCTGTACGGCGCTGATCTACAACTGCCTGCTGAAATTCACCTGCTGCGGGCAAGTCATCGACCTGACCTTCCTGCAGGTGCTGGTCTTCATTCTGGTCATCGCCGCACTGGTGCAGATCATCGAGATCATCATGCAGAAGCTGACCCCCGGCCTCTATCAGGCGCTGGGCATCTATCTGCCCCTCATCACCACCAACTGCGCCGTCCTCGGCGCCGCGACGCTGAACTTCAACGAAGGCAGGTCCGTCCTCGACGCCACCATCTTCGGCTGCTTCTCGGGCATCGGTTTCGCGCTGGCGCTGCTGCTTTTCGCCAGTTTGCGCGAAAGACTGGAACTCGCCACGCCGCCCAAGGCCTTCCAGGGTACGCCCATCGCATTGATCACCGCCGGGATCCTCGCCATGGCTTTCGTGGGCTTCGCCGGACTCTGCTGACGAACAAAGAAAGGACTTTGCTGCTGCTATGAATACGTTGACAGGCGCACTGCTGCTCATGGGAGTCACGGGACTCCTGCTGGGCGTGATCATCGGACTTTTCGCCCGGATCTTCCGGACGCCCGGAGACTCGCGGGTGGAACTGGTTCAGGAACTGCTCCCCGGAGCCAACTGCGGCGGCTGCGGCAAGGCCGGCTGCGCCGACTTCGCCAAGTCGGTGGTTTCCGGTGAAAATCCTCCCTCCAAGTGTCCCGTTTCCAGTCAGGAACAGATCAACGCCATCGCCATGGCGCTGGGCATCGCCGCCACGGCGGGCGGACGGAAGAAACGGGCCGTGGCCCGCTGCGGCGGAGACACGCTGCAAGTCACGCGCCACCTCAACTACAACGGCGTCGCCGACTGCGCCGCCGCCTCGCTGGTGGCCGGCGGCCCCAAAGGGTGCCGCTACGGCTGTCTGGGACTGGGCAGCTGCGTCAACGTCTGCCCCTTCGGAGCCATCGAGATCGTCAACAATCTGGCCTTGATCCATCAGGAGCTCTGCGTGGGATGCGGCAAGTGCGTGGAAGCCTGTCCCCGCGGCGTCATCGCCCTCGTGGCTGCGGACTCCGAAGCCCACGTCTACTGCAACTCCCCCGAGACGGGGCCCGAAAAGCGCAAGTACTGCAAGGTGGCCTGCATCGGCTGCCGCAAGTGCGCCAGATTCGATGCCGAGAAGTTCCAGGTCAACGGGACTCTCGCGTCGGTCAACTACGATGCGGCCGACCTGCCCACGGCCGCCGATGTGGATGAAGTCAAGTGTCCCACCGGCGCACTGCTGACGGCGGCGAGACACCACGACATCGAAACCAACGATCCAGCCTGGGAGAACAAGTAAGATATGAGCACCATCAGAACCTTCAAAGGCGGCATGCACCCCGAGTGCGACGGCAAGAGCCTCACCGCCGCCTCCCCCGTGGTCGAAGCGCCCCTTCTCGAAACCTACCGGGTCCCCATCGCCGAAAACGCCGGCAAGCCCCCCGTGCCCAAGGTGGAAAAGGGCGACAAGGTCAAGAAGTATCAGCTGATCGCCGAGGCGGACGGCTTCGTTTCCGCCAATCTCCACTCCCCCACCAGCGGCGAAGTGAAGGGCATCGTGGACATCCCCGGCCCCATGGGGATCCCCGCCAAAGCCATTGAGATCGCCGCCGACGGCTACGATCAGGGCGAGCCCCCCTTCGAGCCCCTCGACTGGCGCAAGACCGATCCCAAGGTCCTGCTGGACCGGGTCCGGGAGGCCGGGATCGTGGGCATGGGCGGCGCCGCCTTCCCCTCTCACGTGAAACTTTCCATCCCGCCGGGCAAGACCGTCGACACGGTCATCGTCAACGGGGCGGAGTGCGAACCCTACCTCACCGCCGACCATCATCTGATGGCGGAGCATCCGGAAAAGGTGGTCGAAGGCGCGGCCATCATGGGGCGGATCCTCAACGTGACGAACATCATCATCGGCCTCGAAGTCAACAAGCCCGACGCCATCGTCTCGCTGAACTCCTGCGCCGGGGATTTCGGCGTCAAAGTCGCCCCCCTGAAAGTCTGTTATCCGCAGGGCTCCGAGAAACAGCTCATCAGCGCCATCATGCGCCGGACCGTCCCCTCGGGCGGACTTCCGGCCGACGCGGGCTGCGTGGTCATGAACGCCGGCTCCACCGCCGCGATCTTCGAAGCGGTGGTGCTGGGGATCCCTCTGGTGGAGCGCATCACCACCGTCACGGGCGAAGTGGTGAAAAAGCCCGGAAACTTCAAACTGAAGATCGGGACCCCCGTCATCGAAGTCATCAAGTGGGCGGGCGGCGTCACCGAGGAGCCGGGCAAGCTGATCCTGGGCGGCCCCATGATGGGTTTCGCCCAGAAGTCCTTCGACGTGCCCGTGGCCAAAAACAGCTCCGGGATCCTGCTGCTCCCCGTGAGCAAGGCCCTGAACTTCGAATCCACCCCCTGCCTGCGCTGCGGCCGGTGCGTGAACACCTGCCCCATGCGGCTC
>JAFSYV010000020.1 GCA_017443585.1 Lentisphaeria bacterium
GCCGTTTTCCCGCCCATACACCGCGCGGGCATTGAGTTTTCTTGTTTTCTTCTCCTTTCGGTTTGGGCGAACATCCCAAAACAAAAACGCCGCGATAATCCAACGACTGGATTTCGCGGCGTGAGGAGACGCCCCGCCCGGGACGGGAAGGCGTTTTTTGCGGAAAAGATGAACGAATGCTCAGTCCAAGCGGCAACAGGCCCTTTTCGGGAAGAGAGTCTGCTTGCAGAACATGCTGCCGATTCCGCAAAATCCACCGCGAAATCCAGCATGCCTGGCAACGTTCAAAAAAAACGAACGCCTCCAAGCACTCGCTCACAGGTCCGACCAAGAACCTTCTGCATACATGCCGAAAGCGTCCGATAAGACGTGAAGACACGATCCTACCGGATACATTTCACCTATGTATGCAGCAAATTCTTTTAAACTTGGTCGGTTTGTGAGCGATTCGCTGAAATATATCGGTTTTCAATCATCACAGCCGGCAATGCCGCCGAAACGGCGCCGCCGACTGGTCCTAATATACGCCGTAACAAAGGAAAATACAAGTGCTAAACTTGCCTTTGACGTCTTTTTTCGCCATTTTTCGGAATCGTTTCGGTCCCCGCATCACCCGCTATCGCAAACCAGCGTTTGCGAGCTGCGGCAACTCGAGAGTAGGGCCCCCGAAAAAATACCCCGTCAGCCCGCGAAGCGGGGGAGGCACCGCTCTCGGTGCCGACGGGCATTTTTCGGGGATGGCGACAGTTGCCGCGTAGAGTCGAAGCCGACGTTCGGCTCGCCGGGCCGACTCCCCGTCTGCGGGCGAGACGCTGAGTGTCACACCCCGCGCGTATCGTGCAGTGGCAACACAGTATTCATAGTGTTCATAGTATTCATAGATCTGCGGGGGCTCATTTTTCTCGCCCGAGCAAGGCTTCTCACTCAGTCGTTCCGGGTGACCACCGCGTAAAAGCGGGGGTAGGCCGCTCCCCTCTTGCTCAGGCGCAGGTGGACCTTGCCTTCACCGGGGGGAAGCGCCATGGCGAATTTCCCATCGCCGTCGAATTCGGCGGGAACAGTTTTCCCGTCGCAGGCGAGGGTGAAGAAACGGGTCTCCTCCGGGGCTCCGTAGATCACAAGTCCCTTTCCCCGTTCCAGTTCCATTTCCAGAAAACCGTTGGGGAAGACCCGGTTGCCCGCCCAGCGGGAGGGCAGGCCGTTGTATGTTCCCGAATGGGAGCCGTGCATGTAGCGGGCGATCCGCCCGTCGTCGGTGACGCCGCCCGTTATGATGCCGTCGACGCAAGTTTTCAGGAATTTTGATCTCGCGGCGAACTCGGCTTCGTACTCCGCCGGAAGCTCCCGGCAGATGGCCGCGAGGGGTTCGATGACCACCTCTTCGATCGAAAGCCCCGCTTCGCGGAGCCGGTGCTCGGGCATGTTTTTGAGTTCGGTTTCAAGGGCTTTCACCGTGTGTCCGGCGAGGCGGTCGAATTCCGCCAGCGAGGAGGCCAGCTGCGCCGTGAGTTTCGCGTGACCGGGACTTTTCCGCTCCATGTCGTCGAAATAGGCCGCGATGCAGCGGCAGAGTTCCCGGACGCACCGGGTGATGACAGTTGCGTTTTCCCAGAGGCGGTTCCGGTAGTCGTCGGCGGGAAGATGCAAACTTTTCACCAGGGCGAGCCCCTCGTCCGCAAGTTCAACGGCCCGGTCTTTTTCCGCGAGGACCGCCGCCCTTCCGGGGGCGGGCCGGTCGGTCAGGATCGACCAGATCCCCTTCCCGTTGGCGAGCGAGGAACCCTCGGGGCCGAAGAGGGGAAAGACGAAGGCCGCTTTCAGGTACTTCATGCAGTAGTTGCCGTGGAAGAGCACCTGACGGTCGATGTAGTAGGTCTTGCAGACCATCTCCCAGCCCATTTTGCCCAGCTTGGCGAGAACTTCGCGCTGCTCCGGGGCGGCGTGTTTTTCGTACCACTCGCTCCGGATCTCGTCGGCGGTGACCGTTTCGTCCGCCATGGCCCGGTCGTAGGCGTAGTAGTTGAGTTCGTAGAGGTCGAAGATGCGGTTTCCCCGGCGGTCGAGGCGGATGGCGAAACGGTCGAC